>NZ_WHMT01000008.1:0-155940 GCF_009372055.1 Pseudactinotalea sp. HY160
CAAAGCGACCATCGACTGGATCACGAACTACTACAACACCATCCGTCGGCACTCGACTCTCGGATACTTGACACCCACAGAATATGAACTAGGATATAGGAACATCAACGAATTGGCAGCCTAATTCGCCTGTCTACTAAAGCGGGAACACTCCAGTCCGACGCCGCGACCCAGCGCTTCGAGGAGGCGTCGCAGATTGCCGGGGTTGCGGCGGTGGCCCATCTCGGGGACGGCCACCTCCACGACCTGGCGCAGGTAGTCGGCCAGCCAGTCGCGCGCGAAATCCTCGTCGGCGTCGAGCAGCTGTGGCCAACCGCCGGTGATGGTGCGGCGGAGCAGCTCGTCGAAGGACAGGTGCGTCCCCAGGCCCGTCTGGCGCTCGCCATCCAACAGGCCGGCCAGCGACATCTCCCCAGTCGAGTGGCCGGATTCGAACAGGCTCATCGGCCGCATCTGCATGACGGAGAACCGCCCCGCCCCGGAGTGCCGGCTCGCGTCGTCGCGAGGTCGGGCGGATCCGGTGAGGATGAACTGCCCCTTCTCGGCGCGGTCGTCCACTAACGTTTGCGTAGGATGAAGTCGAACTTTTACGGTCGATGAATCTGAAGATTCGGATCGCTTGAAGTCGAACTTTTGCGGCTGCGCTTGGCGTGTTCGCACGGTGAGTTCGTTGCGGACGCGTCGCTCGTGGATCTGCAGGACCGCGAGTGGGTCGATCTTCCCGTAGGCCGTAGGCCGTTGGCCAGGTCGGCCCAGCCGTAGTCGCTGTTGAGGAAGAGTGATCCAGGAGCCGTTGACGTGCGCGTAGCCGCGATCCAAGAAGACGTCGATTGCCGCAGCCCGTTCTGCTCGCCGAGGCGCAGGCCGCCGAAGCCGGCGACGCGGATCTTCGTACCGAATAGCGGGAGGCGAGTCATCAGCGGGTCGTCGCCGTCAGGTCCGCACAGCTGGCCGCGGAGGTCCTCGCGGCCGCGCTGGGAGAAGAGTGTCCTCCCGCCCTTGTCTCCATCGCACGACGGCTCTACTCCACCGGCCACTTCGTCACCGGCACGCCGCACCCGCCACGGCCGCGTGCCGCCGAGGGGGCGCGGCTTGCCCTGCGCGAGCAGCTTCGGCTGAGAACGCGTCGCCACCAGACCTCCTACGCTGGAGGAACCCTCGTACGCGAATCTCGTGCATCACTCACGAAGAAGTGATGCACGCGCCACTCGTTAGGAGTCATGGCACATGGCCAACCGTCTCGCATCGGCTATGAGTCCCTACCTGCTCCAGCACGCTGACAACCCCGTGGACTGGCACGAGTGGGGGCCCGCGGCGCTCGCCGAGGCGAAGCGCCGCGACGTCCCGATCCTGCTGAGCGTGGGATATGCGGCCTGCCACTGGTGCCACGTCATGGCCAGGGAGTCCTTCAGTGATGAGAAGGTCGCCGCCGCGATCAACGCGGGCTTCGTGCCGATCAAGGTCGACCGCGAGGAACGGCCGGACATCGACGCGATCTACATGAACGCCACGGTCGCGACGACCGGCCAGGGCGGCTGGCCGATGACCTGCTTCCTCACCCCGGACGGTGAGCCGTTCGCGTGCGGCACCTACTACCCGCGCGATCAGTTCCTGCGCCTACTGGATGCAGTCGCGGCCGCGTGGGAGAAGAATCGCGACGCCGTGACCCAGTCGTCGGCCGAGGTCACCGCGCACCTGCGGGCCTTGTCCGCCCCGCCGCCCGCCCCCATCGACGCCGCGACCCTCGAGGCCGCCGTCACGACCCTGCAGGGCTCCTTCGACCCGGTGAACGCGGGCTTCGGCACCGCCCCGAAGTTCCCGCCCTCGATGGTGCTCACCTTCCTGCTGCGCCACGCGGCCCGCACCGGCTCGGCGCCCGCCCTCGACCTGGCCGAGCGCACCGCGACCGCGATGGCCCGCGGCGGCATCTACGACCAGCTCGCCGGTGGCTTCGCGCGCTACAGCGTCGACGAGGCCTGGGTCGTGCCGCACTTCGAGAAGATGCTCTACGACAACGCCCTCCTCCTGCGCGCCTATCTGCACTGGTTCCGCCTCACCGGAGCCCCGCTCGCCGAGCGCGTCGTGCGCGAGACCTGCAGCTTCCTGCTCGCCGACCTGCGCGCCCCGGGTGGCGGCTTCGCCTCCTCGCTCAACGCGGAGACCGGGGGAGTCGAGGGGGCGACGTACGTGTGGTCGCCGGCCGAGTTGGCCGAGGTGCTCGGGCGTGTGGACGGCGCCCGCGCGGCCGAGCTTCTCGGCGTCACCCCGGGCGGCACGTACGAGGGCGGCTCCTCGACCCTGCGGCTGCACGGCGACGTGGGGGAATGGCCGACGTGGCGTGCGGCGCTTCGGGCGGCCCGGTCCCGGCGGGCCCAGCCCGACGTGGACGACAAGGTGGTCGCCTCCTGGAACGGCCTGGCGATCGCCGCGCTCGCCGAGGCGGGCGCGCTCCTGGCCGAACCGGACTGGATCGACGCCGCGGCCAGCGCCGCCCGGTTCGTGCTCGATGTGCACGGCACAGCCGCCTCCCAGACCGGTCAGGCAGATCAGGCCGGTCAGGCGGATCAGGCCGGTCAGGCGGGTCGGGCCGGCGGATCACGACCCGAAGCCGGTGATCCGGCGGCCGGAGTCCGGCTGTGGCGGGTCTCCCGGAACGGCCGGGCGGGGGAGGCGCTCGGGGCCGCCGACGACTACGGCAACCTGGCCGAGGGCCTGCTCGCCCTCCACCAGGCCACCGGCGAGAGCGAGTGGCTGGGCCGAGCGCGCCGTCTGCTCGCGGCCGCGCTCGAGCATTTCCCGGACGGGCGCGGCGGCTTCTACGACACGCCCGACGACGGTGAGGTGCTCCTGCACCGGCCGCGCACCGCCGGCGACAACGCCGAACCTTGCGCCACCTCCGCGCTCGCGGGTGCGTTGCTCACCTACTCCGCCCTCACCGGGGACCTGCGCGCGGAGGCCGGCGCTGCGATCGCGGCCGAGGGGGCCGCGGCCGCCCGCAGTCCCCGCTTCGCGGGCTGGACGCTCGCGGTCGCCGAGGCCGCCATCGCCGGGCCTCGGCAGGTGGCGATCGTCGGCACCGACGAGGCAGCCGCCGACCTGCTCGCGGCCGCGCGCGGTTCCGCCTCGCCGGGCCAGGTGACCCTCGCCGGCGCGCCCGGCGGCGAGCACCCGCTGTTGAGCGGGCGACCACTGGTGGACGGGCGCAGTAGCGCCTACGTGTGCGAGCAGTTCGTGTGCCGCCGCCCCATCACGACCCTGGCCGATCTGCGCGCCGAACTCGGCTGACGGGCGGGTCTCGAGACCACCCCGCCGGCTCAGGACCTGCTCGGTGCGCCGACCCGATGGCGCGGTAGCAGCCGCGGCACCCGGGCGGCGTACTCCTCGTACCCGGGGTGGCGCCGGCGCAGGAACCCCTCCTCGTAGCGGGACTTCGAGTCGAGCAGCGCGGCGAGGGCGAGCGCCCCGAGCCGGTGCCGCCGGCCGCCCGAGCGCAGGGCGCGCCCGGCGGCGCCGAGGAGGAGGCCGGCATAGATGGGGTGGCGCACGATCCCGTACGCCCCCTCCGTGCGCAGAGCGGCCCCGGCCCGGGGAGCCGGGGAGGCCTGGAGCTGTCCGCCGAGCCCGGTCATGCCCCAGATCGACAGCCCGGCCCCGCCGGCCATCATCCCGAGCCCGGCCACCCGGGCGAGCCTGCCCGGGCGGTGCGCCGGGTCACGCGGGCGCTCGGGCCAGGCCACGGCTGCGAGGCAGATGCCCTGACCGAGCAGGTACCCGGTTACGCGCGGGCGGGAGACGTCGTCCATACGCTCGACGGTACGCCCGCCCTCCGGCCGGCGAGCCTACTTCGAGTAGTCGACCGTGATCTCGCCGAGCTGGACCGACAGGTCCATCGTGTGCGCGGAGGCGGGATCCTGACGGATCCGCAGATCGCCGGTCGAACCGAGCGCGCTCGAGCGGGTGACCGCGTACGCGGCCTCGGGTACGGCCAGGTCGATGTGCCCGGCCGAGACGTTCGCGGTGACCTGGCGCGGGGGCGCGCCGGTGAACGTGCCCGTCATCGAGCCCGCCTGCACCGAGGCGCGGATCGTGGTGACGTCGGCCGCGGTGATGCGGGCGTCTCCGGCGTTCACCCCGACGGCGAGCGTGTGGGCGGCCCCGGCGAGGGTGACCCGTCCGGCGTTGAGCTGGAGATCGACATCCGTGAAGTCGCCGTCGATCGTCGCCTCACCCGCGGCGACGTCGGCCGCGAGGGACACCTCGCCGGCGAGCCGGCGGGGCAGCACGAGCGTGGCGTCGGTGTCCGACCAGCGATTGAACGGGCCCCAGGAGCGCGGTGACCGGACCTCGAGAGCGCCCCCACGACGTTCGAGCGTCCAATTGCCGGAGACGAGCCCGGGCTGCTCCACGTCGAGGGTCGCGTCGGGCACGTCGTCGAAGCGGACCACCAGGGTCGTGCGGTCGACGTCCACCTCGACCGCCTCGACGCCCGCGACGGGCGCGGTGAGCGTGTCGTGGCTCCCGCCGGCGGCGGCCACGCCCGCGACGACCCCGGTGCCGAGGGTGAAGGTGAGCACGACGACCCCGATCACGACGAGCACGACGCTCACGGCCGAGCGGCGGCGGGTGGGCTGGGAGGTCGGGAGGGCGGTCATGAGGAGGGTCCGTTCGTGTTGAGGTGGGTGAGCACCGCGAGCACGCGGCGGTTGCTGTCGGGGCCGGGGTCGATGTCGAGCTTGGTGAACACGGCGGAGATGTGCTTCTCCACGCTGCCGGGGGAGATGAACAGCTCCTCGGCGATCGCGCGGTTCGAGCGGCCCTGGGCCATGAGCTCGAGCACGTCGCGCTCCCGGTCGGTCAGCCGGTCGAGGCCGTCGTGACGGCGGCGCCGGGTGAGGAGCTGGGAGACGACCTCGGGGTCGAGCACCGTGCCGCCGCCCGCGACCTGGACGAGGGATGCGAGGAAGTCCTCGATATCGGCCACACGATCCTTGAGC
The DNA here is from genome assembly GCF_009372055.1 of Pseudactinotalea sp. HY160. Lineage (NCBI taxonomy): Bacteria > Bacillati > Actinomycetota > Actinomycetes > Micrococcales > Cellulomonadaceae > Pseudactinotalea > Pseudactinotalea sp. HY160. The sequence goes on from NZ_WHMT01000008.1 coordinate 4,995, forward strand.
AGGTACCCCAGGGCGCCGGCGGCGGAGGTGATGAGGTCGGTCGCGTACCGTTCCTCGACGTACTGGGAGAGCACGAGGATCGCCACCTTCGGGCTCGTGCGGCGCAGTTCCTGGGCGGTGCGGATGCCCTCGTCGGTGAACGTGGGCGGCAGGCGCACGTCGATCACGGCGATGTCGGGCTCGAGCCGGGTGGCCGTGGCCACGAGCGAGGTGGCGTCGGGCAGGGCGGCGACCACGTCGTGGCCGGCGTCGCTCAGGAGCCGGATGAGGCCCTCCCGCAGGAGTACGGAGTCCTCGCAGATCAGGACGCGCATGGCAGGTTCACCTCGATGGTGGTCGGGCCCCCGACGGGGCTGATGAGGGCGAAGGAGCCGCCGCCGGCGCCGATGCGATTGGCCACGCCGTCGATCCCGCCGCCGGGGACGGTGCGGGCGCCGCCGGCGCCGTCGTCCTCGATCCGGGCCCACACGGACCCGTTCGGGCGGGCGCGCACCGTGATCCGGCACCGCTGTGCGCCGGAGTGCTTGGCCACGTTCGTGATGGACTCGGCGATGGCGAAGTAGAGGGCGGCCTCCGTCTGCGGGGCGCAGCGGCCCGGCAGGTCGACGTCGAGCTCGACCGGCACGTGGGAGCGGGCGGCCAGGGCGGAGAGGGCGGCGTCGAGGCCGCGGTCGGTGAGCACGGCCGGGTGGATCCCGCGGGCGAGCTGGCGCAGCTCCGTGATCGCCGACTTGACCGACGTGTGCGCCTCGGCGATGAGCTCGGCGGCCTGGTCGGGGTCGGAGGCGAGCTTGCCCTTGGCCATGCCGAGGGTCATCCCGACCGAGACGAGCCGGGGCTGGACTCCGTCGTGCAGATCGCGTTCGATCCGCAGCCGCTCCACCTCGGCGGAGTGCATGGCCTCGACCCGGCGCTGCGCGGAGGCCTCGGCCGCGCGGGCCAGCTCCGCCTCCCGGTCCGGCACGAGCATCTGGGCGGAGATCGCCCGGTGGGCCACGATCAGCCCGTAACTCAGGCCGATCGCGAGCAGCAGCGCGATCGCGCCGATGCCCGCGGCGGCCCCGACGCCGAGGTCGGTGGGCAGCCACCACACGGAGGCCGTGATGCGCGCGGAGAACAGGGGGCTGAGCAGGAGCACGATGCCCGTGCCGGCGACCTTGACCAACCCGAGCAGCGCGCACCCGAGGGCGCTGATGAGCGCCAGGTGCAGGAGCGCCCGCCAGCTGCCCCGGTCGGTGAACTGCAGCCCGACGGTGGCCGGCACCCGCCAGCCGTCGGTGCGCTGCGAGCGCCGCATCGGGGTGAGCACCGACTCGGTGCCGAGCAGGGCCGAGACCCGTTCGGTCTCGAGCCAGGCGACCCCGCGCAGCCCGAACGCCACGAGCGGCACGAGCAGGAGGCCGATCCCGAACACGAACACGAGCGGGATCGCGGTGACCGCGATCGTCAGGAGGCTCGTGAGGATCACAGGGCCGACGATCCCGATCGCCGCCAGGTGGGTGAGGATGGTGGCGCCGCGCGCCAGTCGTTGCTGCATGGGACCAACGGTAGGAGAACGGCCCGGTCCCGTGCGCCGGGGCGGGCCCGACTCTTTCCGGCTGCAATCCGCTGGGGGAAATCCCCCGGTCGCGGTGACACGTGTTCTACGCTGAACCTCGTCCGAGAAAGGGGCGACTATGACCGAGCCCGTGCTCGTCGTCGACGATCTGCACAAGTCGTTCCGGTCCGTCGAGGCGGTGGCGGGTATCGGCTTCCACATCGACCCCGGCGAGACCTACGGTCTGCTCGGGCCGAACGGCGCGGGCAAGACCACGACGATCTCCATGATCGCCGGCCTCCTCGCCGCCGACTCCGGGTCGATCACGATCGCCGGCGAGCCCATGACCCCGACGGCGATCCATGTGCGCTCCCACCTCGGCCTCGTGCCCCAGGACCTGGCGATCTACCCCGACCTGAGCGCCCGGGAGAACCTCGCGTTCTTCGGCCGGCTGCAGGGCCTGCACGGGCACCGACTGCGGGCGCGGGTGACCGAACTCCTCGAGGTCGTCGGACTGAGCGATCGTGCGAAGAGCCGCACGAAGGAGTTCTCCGGCGGCATGAAGCGTCGCCTCAACATCGCGATCGGGCTGCTGCACGAGCCCGCCCTGCTCATCCTCGACGAGCCGACCGTGGGCGTCGACCCGCAGTCGCGCAACGCCATCGTGGACTCGGTCGCCCGGCTCGCGGGCGAGGGGATGGCCGTGCTCTACACGACCCATTACATGGAGGAGGCCCACCGGCTGTGCGACCGGATCGCGATCGTCGACGACGGCGCCATCCGCGCCGAGGGCACGGCCGGTGACCTCATCGGCCTCATGGGCGGGGTCGACGAGGTCCGGCTGACCGGAACGGGCGACGTGGCCGCCGCCGCGGCGGCGCTCGAGGCGCTGCCCGGGGTGAGCGGCGTCGTCGCGACGGGCGAGGAACTCGAGGTGCACGTGAGCGACGGGCCGCACGCGATCGCCGGGCTCGTGACCGCGGCCGGGGCGGCGGGCCTGAGCCTGAGCGACGTGGAGGTCACGCGCCCGACCCTCGAGGCGGTGTTCCTGCACCTGACAGGGAAGGGACTACGCGATTGATCGCGCGCCTGCTCACCCTGACCTGGGCCGACCTGCGCACCCAGCTGCGCAGCCCGATGGTGCTCCTGTTCGCGATCGTCGTGCCGGCCGCGCTCATCGTCGTGCTCCATCTCGTGTTCAGTTCCGCGGTCGACGGTTCCTCCGACGAGGTCGTGGTGGCGGTCACCGGGTTCACCGAGAACGCCGATGAGGAGCCGAGTCCAGCAGATCCGACCGCCGCGGCGGCGGCCGGAGCCCTGCGCGGCCTCGACTCCGTCCAGGTCACCGATTCCGGCGATGCCCGCGCGGCGGTCGCCGGCGGCGATGCCGACCTGGGCGTGCTCATCCGAGGGTCCCGGATCGAGCTCGTCCGGGGAGACGTCTCCGATATCGACGCCTCGGTGGTCACCTCGGCCGTCACGGGCGTCGCAGCGGGCCTCCGTGCGGTGGACGTGGCGGTCGCCGCCGCCACCGAGCTCGGCGTCGACCCGAGCGGGTCCGGCGAGGTCGCCGGCGCCACGCTGACGACCCGGCCGGGCCAGGTCGCCGATGAGCAGCTCGACGTCGGGGGCGCGCTCGTGGCCGGGCAGGCCGGGCTGTTCCTGTTGTTCACGGTCGGCTTCGCGGTGCTCACCCTGAACACGGAACGCGAGCAGGGCACGCTCCAACGCCTCTACGCCGCACCGATGCCCCGCGGGCTCGTCATCGCCGCGAAGGCACTGACCGCGGCGATCCTCGGCTGCGTGGCCACCGGCATCCTGCTGGTCACCGGCTCGGTGCTGTTCCATATCGACTTCGGGGCCGTCCCGGTGGTGGCCGGCCTCGTCGTCGCGGTGGTGCTCGCCGCCACGAGCGTCGCATTCATCGTCGCCCGCATCGCCCGCACCGCCGAGCAGGCGACGATGGCCCAGACCGTGGTCGCGCTGGTGCTCGGCATCGCCGGGGGCGCGTTCTCCCCGCTCGCCGCCACCGGGGTCGCGGCGCGGATCCTCGACGCGAATCCGATCAGCGCCTTCAGCCGCGGCCTGGGCATCAGCTCCGCCGGGGGCGGCTGGGCCGAGGTCTCCGGGGAGCTGCTCACGATGGCCGCGTTCGCGTTCGGCTGCCTGGTCGTCGCCCGGCTCGTCCCCGATCGGGGGCAGGCCCGATGAGAACCTCACCCACCGTGGCCGTCGCCCGAGTCGAGCTGCGGCGCTTCGTCAATCAGCGCGAGAACATCTTCTTCTCGTTCGTCATGCCGCTGCTGCTCGTGTTCGTGATCGGGCTCCAGTTCGGCGCCGGAGCGGTCGAGACGAGGGTCCTGCTCGTGGGCGAGTCGTCCCAGCTGCGGGAGGATCTGGCGGGTGAGCTGACTGCGGCGGAGGTGAGCGTCGTCGATCATCGATCCGCGCTCGCCCAGCTCGCCCGGGGCCGGGCCGACCTCGCGGTGATCGTGGACGACGCCGCCGCGGCCGCGTACGAAGAGTCATCGCCCGCTCCGGTCGAGCTCGAGATCGTGCGCGGCTCCGGCGCGAACGTCCTCCTCGCGGATCAGGAGGTCGGGTCGGCGCTGCGGACCCTGGCGCAGCACCGCGCCCAGCTCGGGCTGCTCACCGCGGCGGGCGCGGGGCGGTCCGAGGCCGAGGCGGCGCTCGCGGCGGCCGAGGAGGTGGCTCCGCCGGTCACCGTGGCCGTGACCGACCCGGAGGAGACCGCGGATGCGTTCGCGGGGATCAGCGGCTTCGACCTGGGGGCGAGCAGCCAGCTGCTGCTGTTCGTGTTCCTCTCCAGCCTCACCGGCGCGAGCACCTTCATCGACGCCCGAAGGAACCGGACGATCTCGAGGATCCTGGCCGCCCCGGTCTCGGCGCGACAGCTGGCCTCCGGGCAGGTGCTCGGCCGGTGGACGATCGCGATGGTCCAGGGAATCCTCATCATCATCGCCGCGCGTCTCATCTTCGGAGTGGACTGGGGCAACCCGCTCCTCACAGTGCTCGTACTGGCGGTGTTCGGGCTGACGGCCGCCGGCGCGGCCCTGGTCATGGGTGCGCTCATCTCGAGCGAGGGCGCGGCGACCGGGGCCGGCATCGGGATCGGCCTCGTGCTCGCGGCGCTCGGTGGCTGCATGCTCCCGCTCGACCTGTTCACCGGCACGCTGCGCACAGTCGCGCACGTCACACCGCACGCGTGGGCCTATGAGGCCTTCGCCGCGATCCAGCGCCACGACGCCGGTCTGCTCGACGTGCTTCCCCAGGTCGGGGTGCTCGCCGGCTTCGCCGTGATCGCGGTGACGATCGGCACACTGGCCGTGCGGAGGTCCCTCTCACGCCCGCTCTGACGCCCGGCCGGCGGTCGGGTCCGACTGTCGGGTCGGCTGCTGCGTCTGCTGCCGGGTCGAAATGACGAGGGTCAGGCCTCGCCGAGCCACTCCAGGCCGACCTCGCGCTCGACGCTCATGGCCCGCTCGACCGCGCGCACGGCCGCGGACTCGATGCTCGCGCCGACGATCGGCAGCCGCACCTTGACGTCGCCGGTGTAGGACAGCTCGCAGCCCTGGCCGGTCGGTCGCAGGGTCGACGTGCCGGCCGCCTTGGCCGGGGCCCCGGCGATCGTCAGGGTGAGCGTGCCGGTGCGGGCGCCGTCGGAGGCGGGCGCGGACCAGGTCTCGACGAAGGTCATGGTCACCCCGCCGGGCACGAATTTGCGGTACCGCTCCGGGATCAGGTCGGCCGGCATGGTCCGCGTCGTCGACACGGTGAAGTCCCCGGCGGCGTCGCCCGTGATGTCCTGGGACGGGTTCGTGGCGCCGGACGCCGCGACCTTGCGCCGCACGTACTCGGGATCGGCGAGCATCGCGGCCACCCGGTCGGCGGGGGCTGGATAGGTGATCGTCGCGTCGAAACGCATGGGGCTCCTCGGCTCTCGGGATCCGCCGGCGGGCCGGCGGATGATCGGCGTGCGAACGCAAGGCTAACCGACCCCTAGGCTGGGGCGGTGTCCACGATGAGCGATCTGATCCAACGGCACGGCACGGGCGACGGTGCCGACGCCGACTGGCTGCACCTGTTGGTCGGGGATTGGCAGATCATCTCCGATCTGGCGTTCGCCGACCTCGTGCTGTGGCTTCCCGTCGAGGGCGGGGACTACGTCGCCATCGCCCACTGCCGCCCGTCGACCGGCGCGACCGTCCACCACGAGGACATCGTCGGCTCGGTCGCGCCGCGCGGATTCGTGCCGACCCTCGACGAGGCCGCCAAGAAGCGCGAGATCATCCGGGTCGTCGAGGCCCGGTGGACCGGCTCGTACGCGATCCGCGAGGAGGCGGTGCCGGTGGTGCGCAACGGGCGCACGATCGCGGTCATCGCCCGCGAGACCCACCTGGGTGCCAGCCGCACGCCGAGCCGCCTCGAGATCAACTACGTCGAGTCCGCCGATGAGCTGTGCGGCATGATCGCCCGCGGCGAGTTCCCGGTGCCCGGGGCCGCGACGGGACGACGACGCGGCGCACCTCGCGTAGGCGACGGCCTCATCCGCCTCAACGGCGAGGGGGAGGTGCTCTACGCCAGCCCGAATGCGCTCTCGGCGTTCCACCGCGTCGGGGTGACCGGCGAGATCGTCGGGCAGTCGCTCGCCGAGGTGACCACGCCGCTGATCGAGCACTCGCGCGAGGTCGACGAATCGCTCCCACTCGTGGTCATGGGCCGGGCCGCCTGGCGCACCGAGCTCGAGGCCCGGGGGGTGGCGCTCTCACTTCGTGCCGTTCCGGTGACCGAGCTGGGGCAGCGGGTCGGTGCCGTGCTGCTCGCGCGGGACGTCTCCGAACTGCGGCGCCGCGAGCGCGAGCTCATGACCAAGGACGCGACGATCCGCGAGATCCACCACCGCGTGAAGAACAACCTGCAGACCGTGGCGGCGCTCCTGCGACTGCAGGCGCGGCGGACGTCCTCGGAGGAGGCGCGCACGGCACTGGAGGAGGCGATGCGCCGCGTGGCCACGATCGCGACCGTGCACGAGGCCCTCTCCCAGACCATCGACGAGACCGTCGACTTCGACAGCGTCTTCGGGCGGGCGCTCAGCCTCGCCGCCGACGTCGCCACCGCGAACAACGTGCACATCGACTACGTGCGCGAGGGCAGGTTCGGCGTCATCCGGGCCACCAAGGCGACCGCGCTCGCGGTCGTGCTCACCGAACTGGTGACGAACGCGGTCGAGCACGGCCTCGCCACGAGCGGGGGGACCGTGACGATCTCCTCGCACCGCGAGGCCGGGATGCTCCACGTGACCGTGAGCGACGACGGGGTCGGCACCGGCGACGGCATCGGCCGCGGCCTCGGCACTCAGATCGTCAAGACCCTCGTCGACACGGAACTGGACGGCACGATCGACTGGCAGAACAGCCCAGACGGCGGCACCCGCGTGCAACTGACCGTCGGGTTGGGCGAGGTGCGCGACTAGCCCCGACGGCCGCCGGCACGGCGGTACGGCTCAGCGGGCGCGACGTGCCCGGGCCGTGCGGCGCTTGAGGGCGCGGCGCTCGTCCTCCGACATGCCACCCCACACGCCGGCGTCCTGGCCGGAGTCGATGGCCCACTTGAGGCACGTGTCGACCACCGGGCACCGCTTGCAGACGGCCTTCGCCTCTTCGATCTGGACCAGGGCGGGGCCGGTGTTGCCGATCGGGAAGAACAGTTCGGGGTCTTCCGTCAGGCATGCTGCCTCGTGACGCCAATCCATCAGCCACTTCTCCTTGGGCGTGAGTCAGGTACGGAACTTAGGTGTCGTCCTGACGTAAAGTCAATGAACCAACGACTACTTTCACATGTCCGACCAATGACGCACAAGAGCTAGCGGGTCCCATTTTCGTTTTCGCCCTGAGAGGTCTCTCACTGCGCGAGATCGTGAGGTGTGCTACATCTCCCGCCCTCTCCGCCCACCGCACGGCCCGCCCACCGCACGGCCCGCCCACCGCACGGCCCGGCCACCGCACGGCCCGGCCCGCAGCGGCCCCGGCCCGGGGAACTAGAGTGACGTGCGTGCCCGCCTCCCACACCTCCCATACCTCCCTTACCTCTCGCCCCGTCCCGCTCCTGGTCGGCCTCGCCGGCGCCGCCGCCGAGGTGGTCGCCCTCGTCGGGGCGGCGGTGTGGATGCTCGTCGACCGGCCCGAGGGCGGAGCCGATTCGCTGCCGTACGGCATCGCGATGGCCGTGACGCTGCTGCTGTTCGCCGGGCTCGTCGGCCTCGGGGTGCGAGGGCTGTGGCGCGGGCAGCGCTGGGGTCGCGGCCCGGTGGTGACGTGGCAGCTGCTCCAGGGGATCACGGTGGCCACGATGTGGGGACTGCTGCCGGCGGCCGTGGCCGCCACGGCCCTCGCGCTGAGCGTCGTCGTGCTCGTCACCCTGCTCACCCCGGCCGCGTTGGCGGCGACCGCTCGAACCCTCGGGCCGGCGGCCGGCTCACGGGACTGAGTCCCCGAGACCGCCCGACCCGCCCGACCCGCCCGACCCACTCGATCCACTCGCTCCACCGGCACGGTCGACCTGCACCGGGATCGCCCGGCCGCCGAGCGCGAGCACGCCGCGGCCCGGCCGGCGGCCCCCGAGCCAGGGCCGCACGTCCACGCCCGTGAGTGCGGCCGGGACGGGCCCGAGCACGAGCATCGCCCCGTCACGGGCCCGCGCGAGCAGCGGATGGAAGCCGCTCACGAGCCCGTCCGGCCGGGTCGTCACCACGACCGCGCCGCCGCCGGTCAGCCACGCCATCCCCTCGTCGAGCGTCGCCGTGGGGGTGCGGTCCACGTCGTCGAGGACGAGCAGGCCGCCCGCGACCGGAGTTCGCCCGCCCGCGCTCCCGAACGAGACCTCGCCGCCCGCCTCGGCCACCCGGCGCCCGATCGTGGTCGCCGCCGTGGTCCGGCCCCGGCCGGGCCCGCCCACGACGGTGAGCACCTGCCCGGGCGTGACCGGCGCGAGCACGGGGGCTGCGTCGTCCCCGCCCAGACCGACGACCACCCACCCGGCTCGCCCGGACGCTCGAGCCGCCGCCGCGGGCAGGTCCACGAGCGCCGGCACGGGCCGCAGCCGCAGGGGCGGCGGATCCACTCGACCGGCCGGCCCGGGTCCCTCGAGCGGGAGCAGCACCTGCCCGCGGATCGTCCGCCCGCCCGTGAGGAGCGTGCCCCGGCCGCGCGGGGCGTGCCCCGCCCACGCCTTCGGCACCCCGGCGAGCAGCTGCAGGTCCGGCTCGCCCCCGGTGAGCACGAGCCGGTGATCGGCCATCTGCGCCCACCGCGGCAGCGGCAGCTCGCTCGTGAGCACGAGGCCGAGGCCGTTGCCCCGCGCCGAGCGCAGCAGCTCGGTCACGGCCTCGGCGCCGCAGCCGGGCCCGAGCCGCTCGTCGATCGCGCGCTCGAGGGCGGCCGCGTCGTCCAGCACGAGCAGCTCCGGGCGGGTGCGCGGCTCCTCCGTGAGGATCCCGAGCAGGCGTCGCGCGAGGACGACGTCGCCCGCCTCTCCCGTCGTGCCCAGCCAGGGGGCGGCCGGGTGGGGCGCGGCCGGGCCGGGCAGGTCCCGGCCGAGCAGGTGGGTGACGACGCCGCGGTCGAGTGCGGCCCGGGCGAGCGTGGCCGCCGCGGTCGTGCGGCCGCTGCCGGCGGCGCCCGCGACGACCAGCACCTCCCCGGCGGGCAGCGCCCAGTGGCCGAGCCGTTGCTCGTCGGTGACGTCCACGACGAGCAGCGGCAGCTCGCCGCCCGGTGCCGGCGGCCCCGGGGCCGGAGTGGGCCACGGTGCCACGGGCGGGAGCGCGCGGGCCCGGTCCGGCAGTTCCGGCGCCCATGGCCGGTATGCCCAGCCGGACTCGGTGGCTCGGGCGGCGCCGGTGAGCGCGGCGACGAGGCGCGGCACGTACCCCGCGTGCGGCGGGCCGACCCAGAAGGACTGCACCTCGGCCGGCGTGCCGGCGCGCAGCAGGAACCGGCCTGGCACGGGCGGCAGCCGCGCCGCGCCCGGTTCGCCGAGCACGTCGACCGAATCGCCCTCCTCGAGCACCCGCAGGCACAGCCGCACGGCGATGTTCGCCCGGATCTCGGCCCCCACCGCGCCGCCCGGGCGCTGCGTGGCGAGCACGAGGTGGAGGCCGAGGGAGCGGCCCTGGGCGGCGAGCCGCACGAGTTCGTCGAGCACGTCGGGATGTTCCTCGGACATGGCCCGGAACTCGTCCACCACGAGCAGGAGCCGGCACAGCGGCGTGCCGGGCAGGCCGCGGCCGAGGCGGGCGTGGTGCTCGAGCAGGTCGGCCGCCCCGGTCTCGGCGAGGAGCCGCTCGCGCCGCTGGACCTCCGCGCGCAGCCCGGCCAGCGCCCGGGCCGTTCCGGGCGGGTCGAGGTCGGTGAGCACGCCGGCCACGTGGGGCAGGCCCGCGAGCTCACCGAAGGTGGCGCCGCCCTTGTAGTCCACGAGGATGAGCGAGAGGCGGCTCGGCGGGTGGCCGCGGGCGAGGGCGAGCAGCCAGCTGAGGAGCAGCTCGGACTTGCCCGATCCGGTCGTGCCGGCCACGAGCGCGTGCGGCCCCTCCGCGGCCAGATCGACCCGGGCGGGCACGAGCCGGCCGGTGTCGGGATCCTGCCGCACGCCCACCGGGGCCGCGAGCCCCGCCGGGGGATCGCGCCAGTCTCGCCGGATCGCGTCCGGTTCGGCCGGCCCGAGCACCGCGGGCAGCAGGGCCTCGGTCGGCAGCGCCCCGGCGGCCGCGGGCAGGAGCGTGAGCACGTGCCGCAGCCACGGCAGTCGGACCCGGCGATCGTGATCGTCGGCGACCGGGATCACCCGGCTGCACCACCGCGGGGCCTGCGAGGCGGCGGGGCACACGACGATCGTGACCGCGCCGGTGCGCGGGGGCGCCGCCGGATCCTCCGTGACCGCGATGTGCAGGCCGCCCGAACCCGCCACCGGGCCCGTCCCGGAGGTGGGAACGGTGGCATGCCCGGCGAGGCCCCAGCCGGGCGGGACCCGAAAGGTCACGTCGGCGCGGGTGAGCAGGAGCTGACCGAGCAGCCAGCGTGCGAGGGAGCCGGCCGCCTCCGGGGCGCCGCACACCGCGATCCCGCCCCCGGCCGGCGGCAGGTCGACCGATTCCCACCGGTGCCGCCGCCGGCGCGGGGCGTGCGCCCGGCGCGCGTCCGCCCGGCCGAGCTCGAGGCGGGTGCCGACCGTGGGCCACGGCCGGCCCGCCATGGCCAGCGCGGCGGCGGGATCGACGAGCGGCGGCGGCCGGGGCCGATCCGCCTCGGTCCGGTCGCGGCGCCGCTGCCGCCACCGCGGCACCGCGACCGTGCCCACGACCATCGCCACGAGCGCCCCGAGCAGCACCCAGCGCAGCGCACCGCCGCGACCGGTGAACAGGAACATGAGCATCGTGCCCGCCGAGAACACGAGGGGCAGCATCCCCGCTCCCGGCGACGCGGGGGAGCCGGCCTCCGGCTCCTGCCCGGAGCGCAGCTGCAGCCGGGTCTCCCCGGCGCGCACGAGGCCGCCCGCACCGAGCCGGAGCCAGCGCCCCCGGGGCACGGGCAGCCAGATCCCGGCCCGGCGCACCCGGGTGCCGTTCGCCGAGCCGCAGTCGCGCACCTGCACGCGCCGCCCCCGCACCCGCAGGAGGCAATGCCGACGCGAGAGCAGCGGATCGGCCACCCGGAGCGTGGCCTCCTCGCCGCGCCCGAGCACGACCTGCTCCCCGCCGGCCGGGAGCGCGGCGATCCAGCCGGGATCGGGGCCGCCGACGACCGCGACGTGGGCGTGCACGACCGGATTCCTCATGGCCCCAGGACACACCGCGCCCCGGCGCGCTCGCCGGCACGCCGGGGCGGACTGTGGACGCCGGGTCAGGCTGTGGACGAGCCGGTCACCGGCGCCCCCGAGTCGCTCACTCGGGTCGCTCACTCGAGGCGCTCACTCCTCGGCGAGGGCCTCGACCGGGGACGTGCGCACGGCGCTGCGGGCGGGCAGCACGGAGGCGAGCAGTCCCGCGGCCACCGCCACGACGACGACCGCCCCGACCGTGCCCCAGGGGATCACGAGGGAGACGTGCCCGAGCTGCCCGAGCATCACGGCCGCGCCCGCCCAGCCGTACGCGATCCCGGCGATCAGCCCGATGATCGTGCCGACCCCGGCGATGAGCACCCCCTCGATCGCCAGCATCGCCCGCAGCTGACCGCGGGTCAGGCCCATGGCCCGCAGCACCGCCGACTCCCGCCGCCGCTCGAGCACCGAGAGCGCGAGCGTGTTCGCCACGCCCACGAGCGCGATGACCACCGCCACGGCGAGCAGGCCGAGCACCACCGCTAGGAGCGTGTCGATCACCTGCGCGAAGGAGACCCGCTCGAGCGCGCTGCCCTCGACCGCGACGAGCGGCGCCTCCGGATCGGTCTCGCTGATCCGGGCCAGGGCCTCGTTCAGGCTCTCCCCGACCTCGAGCGGGTCGGCGCCGTCGGCCAGCGCGAGCCAGGCCACGTTCTCGGGCACCTCCGGTGCGATCTCGGTCATGAGAGCGGGGGTGGCGATCGCGGAGGCGCCGTCGTAGGAGTTGACGAGCACGGTGACCTCGATCCCGTCGCGGCCGCCGAGGCGCAGGCCGTCGCCGGCGGACAGGCCGAGCATCCGGGCGCTCGTGTTCCCGATGAGCACGGTGCGATCGTCCAGGCCGGCGAGGTCGCCCGGGTTCTGGAGCACGGATCGCGCGTCCGCCGGGGCCGTGAGCGCGAGCGTGGGGCCGGCGTCGTCGGCGCCGTCCGCGGCGGCCTCGATCCACTCCGCGCGCCCGAAGCTCAGCGCATCGATCCCCTCGAGCGCAGTGACGGCGTCGCGCTGGTCGGGCGTGAGGGCGAGGGTCTGATCGACGGTCGCCGCGCTCAGGTCGACCGGGAAGTTCGACGTGAGCTCCTCCTCGAGTGCGCGCTGGCCCGTGGCCGCGCCCGTGCTCATCATCGCCACGAGCGCCACCCCGATGACGAGCGCGTTCGTGGTCGTGGCCGTGCGGCGCGGGTTCCGGATGGCGTTCTCGGTGGCGATCCGGCCCGCCACGGAGCCCCCACCGAGGCGACCGAGGAGGCGCACCACGGCCGGCACGACGTAGACGGCTCCGAGGAGGATCCCGAAGACGGAGATGAACCCGCCGGGGATCCCGAGCAGCAGCCCGACCTCGGGCCCGGTCGCCGGTTCGGACCGGGTGGCCACGAGCACGCCGCCGACGAGCATGACCGCCCCGATGAGCACGAGCGCGAGGGCGATCCCGGCGCGGAGCCTGCCCGCGGTGCGCGTGCCGTCGAGGGGTCGCAGCGCCGCCAGGGGGGAGACCCGGGTGGCGTTGCGGGCGGGGAGCCAGCATGCGACGAACGTCACGGCCAGACCGGTGAGCAGCGGGGCGATGATCGTCGCGGGCGTGATGCCCACGGCCGCGGCCACGTCGATGCCCGGGAGGTGCGGGCTGAGGAGCCGGGCGCCGAGTTCGACCACGCCGATGCCCAGACCGATCCCGACGGCGGAGGCCCCGACCCCGAGCAGGGCCGCCTCGGTGAGCACGGACCGGCGCACCTGCCACCGGGTCGCGCCGATGGCCCGCAGGAGGGCGAGCAGCCGGGTGCGCTGGGCCACGAGCACGGTGAACGTGTTCGTGATCACGAGCGCCGCGACCGCGAGGGCCACGGCGGCGAACGCGAGCAGGAGCGTGGTGAACGTGTCGGCGTCGCCGGTCAGGCCCGCGGTCGTGTCCTGCGCGAACTCGGTCATCGTGCGCACCTGGACCTCCGGGCCGAGCTCGGAGGCGAGGTCCGACTGCACGCCGGCGAGGTCCGGGCCGGCGGCCGGGTCGAGCGCGACGGCGATCGAGTCGAAGGAGTCGGCGGGCACGACCTGCCGGAACCGGTCCGCGGGGAGCACGAGGTCGGCGCCGGCATCGAAGAAGCTCGTCGCGCTCGCGGTGATCCCGACGACCGTGGCGCTGTGGCGTGCGCCGTCGGTGGGAGAGAGGTAGTCGAGCCGGTCGCCGAGGGAGAGCTCGAGCCGGGAGGCCAGCCCCGCGGAGACCGCGACCTGATCGTCGGCGCGCGGGAACTCGCCGGACTCGAGCGTGCCGGTGCGCATCCGTGGCAGTGGGGCGGCGGACTCGATGCCGACCCATTCGGACCGGTTCTGGGCGCTCACCTCCATGCCCACGTAGGTCCGGGGCCGGGTGGCCTCGACGCCGTCCGTCGCCGCGATCCGCTCGAACTGCTCGTCGCCGAGGGGATGGCCGGTGACCACGAGGTCACTGCCGGCGTAGGCGGCCGTGAAGGACTGGTAGGCGGTGTTGCGCATGGTCTGCCCGGCGAGCAGCGTCGCGGCCACGAACGCGGTGCCGAGCACGATCGCCAGTCCCGCCGCGGCGAGCCGGGCCCAGCCGGTGCGCATGTGGTGGAGCGTGATCGCGAACATCAGGCGACCGCCTCCGGGGCACGCAGCGCGTCGAGGCCCGCGAGCACCGACTCCGGGGTGGGGTGGGAGATCGTGCCGGCGACCCGGCCGTCCGCGATGAGCACGACCTCGTCCGCATAGGCCGCGGCCGCCGGGTCGTGGGTCACCATGACGATCGTCTGGCCCAGCTCCCGCACCGAGCGCCGCAGGAACGCGAGCACCTCGGTGCCCGAGCGGGAGTCGAGGTTCCCGGTCGGCTCGTCGGCGAACACGACGTCGGGCCGGGTCGAGAGGGCCCGGGCGATGGCGACGCGCTGCTGCTGCCCACCGGAGAGCTCGTGCGGCTTGTGCCCGAGCCGGTCGGTCAGCCCGAGGGTCTCCACCAGCGTGAGGTACCACTCGTGGTCGAGGCGGCGGCCGGCCAGCTGCGAGGGCAGGGCGATGTTCTGCGCGGCGGTGAACATCGGCAGCAGGTTGAACGACTGGAACACGAACCCGATCCGGTCCCGGCGCAGCAGCGTCAGCTGCTTGTCGGTCAGCGCGGTCAGTTCGGTCTCGCCGAGGTACACCCGCCCGCCCGTGGCGCCGTCGAGGCCCGCGAGCAGATGCATGAGGGTCGACTTGCCCGAGCCGGAGGGCCCCATGATGGCGGTGAAGCGGCCGCGGTCGACGGCGACGTCCACGCCGTCGAGGGCGTGCACGGCCGCCTCCCCGTGCCCGTAGATCTTGGTGAGTCCGCTCGCGCGCACGGCCGGGGCCGCCGCGTCGGGTCGTGGTGTGGTCATGCCCCGAGCCTAGGAACGCCCGGGAGGGGCGCGCGTCCGGCCCAGGGCGGCTTGCGCCGTCCACCCGCAGGAGGACGCGCGGGCCCCGGGGTCATTCCCCGGGGCGCACGAGACCGGTCTCGTAGGCGAGCACGACGGCCTGCACGCGATCGCGGGCGGAGAGCTTCGCGAGGATCCGGCCGACATGGGTCTTGACGGTCGCCTCGGCCACGAACAGGTCGCCGGCGATCTCGGTGTTCGAGCGGCCGCGGGCCATGAGCACGAGCACCTCCCGCTCCCGGTCGGTCAGGGTGTCGAGGATCGCGGGGGAGGCCTGCTCGGAATCGGGCAGGGCGGCGGCGAGCTGTTCGATGAGACGACGCGTGGTCGAGGGCGCGATGACGGCGTCGCCGCGGTGGATGGTGCGGATCGCGGCGAGCATGTCCTCGGGCGGGGTGTCCTTGAGGAGGAAGCCCGAGGCCCCGGCCCTGATCGCGGCGAGCGCGTATTCGTCGAGGTCGAAGGTGGTGAGGATGACGACCCGGGGAGGGGTGGTCCCCGCGGGGGTCCGGGCGGGGTCGGTCAGCTCGGCGGTCGCGGCGAGCCCGTCCATGGTCGGCATGCGCACGTCCATGAGCACGACCTCGACCTCCCGCCCGGCCAGCAGCCGCAGCGCCTGGGCCCCGTCGCCGGCCTCGAACACGACCTCCATGTCGGGCTGGGAGTTGATCACGAGCGCGAAACCGGCGCGCACGAGCGCCTGGTCGTCGACGATGGCGACGCGGATCGGGGTGGGCGTCGGGTCGGGCGTCATGGTGTCCTCGGCTGGTGGGATGGGCGAAGCGGTGGCGGGCGGGTGCCGGCCCTGGCGACGAGGGTAGCCGCCGCCGGCGGGCGGACCGCGGTGCTACGGGGCTACGGGGCGCCGCCCGGGATCGGGATCGTGGCGCGCGTGCGGAAGCCGCCGCCGGGCCGGGGACCGGCGATGAGGGCGCCGCCGAGCATGCTCGCGCGCTCCTTCATCCCCACGAGGCCGTATCCGGGGACCTCGGTGGTGGCGGCGGCGCCGCGGCCGTCGTCCTCGACGGTGAGCACGAGCTCGGCCGGAGTCCACTGGGTGGTCACGGTGACGCGCGCGTGCGGGCCGGCGTGCTTGAGCACGTTCGTCAACGCCTCCTGCACGATCCGGTACACGGCGACGCCGGTGCCCGGGGGCATCGGCCGGGGCGTGCCCAGATCCACGTGGGAGACCTCGAGCCCGCTGCGGCGCACCTGCTCCAGCAGCGCGACGATGTCGGCGTCGGCCGGCTGGGGGATGAGGTCGGCCGCCTGCCCGTCCTCGTCGCGCAGCACCCCGAGGATCCGGCGCATGTCGGCCAGGGCCGCCCGGCCGGTCTCGGAGATCGTCGACAGCGCGGTGACCGCCGCCGCCGGATCCGCCGCCGCGGCGTACCGGCCGCCGTCGGCCTGGGCGATGACCACGGAGAGGGAGTGGGCCACGATGTCGTGCATCTCGCGGGCGATCCGGTTCCGTTCGGCGGCCGTGGCGAGCTGGGCCTGCTGATCGCGTTCGAGCTCGAGCCGGGCGGCCCGCTCTCGCAGGGACTCGGTGCGGTCGCTCCGGCTGCGGCGCAGGAGCCCGACCGACCAGAACAGCAGCACCGCCGTGGCTGCGAACGCGAAGCCGAAGGCCACGAGGAACACCGCCTCGAGCCGGGTGGTGGCGTTCGCGGCGAACACGGTCGACACGAGCAGCCCGCCGACGAGGGCGCCCGCGAGGCCGAGCCGTTCGGCCCAGCGCGGCCCGTGGACCGTGACCGAGTAGAGCGCGAGGAAGATGAGGGCGTCGATCGGCAGGAGCATGAAGCCGGCCGCGAAGTGGGCGAGCGCGGTGAAGTACACGAGGATCGTCGCCGGCACCGGGTTGCTCGCCCGCCAGACCATCGCGCCGCACATGAGAACGCCCGCCAGGAGCACGATGGCCGGGGCGCCGTCGCGCGTCCCGAAGCCGGAGAAGCCGAACGTCACGAGGCTCGAGAGCCCGAACACCACGAAGCACACGACCGCGAGGAGGACGTCCTGCAGCAGCCGCGGCCGGGTGGGATGGCGCCGGCTGCTGCTCGGCCCGGCGGTCACGGGGGCGGACATGCGCCCAGCCTAGGCACCCGCCCGGGGCGGCGCGTCCCGCCCAGGGCGGGCGACGTCGTCCTCCCGCAGGGGGAGGCCGGCCAGTTCGGGAGGGGACGTCACGGCCTCGAGGAGGCCGGGGTGATTATTACGGACGGCGCCCACCGCCCTGGTCACGGGGTGCCAGGTGAGGCGGGGGCCGGGCTCGCAGGTGAGCTCGAGCGCCGCGCGCGCATCGGTGAGCTCCGGGTCGAGCCACGCGCGGGCGGCGGCCGCACCGAGCACGACCGGCTCGCGGGCGTGGAGGGTGGCGAGCGCCCCGCGGGCCTCGCCGGTGACGATCGTGGTCGAGAGCAGCCAGCGCTGCGGGTCGCCCGCGGGCAGCTCCGGATCCGGCCACCACGAGTACAGGCCGGCGAACGCGAGCGGCGCCTCGCCCGCGGGATGGATGTAATAGGGCTGGCGGAGCTCCCCGCTCCGGCGGTCCGTCGAGCCGGCTGCGCTGGTCGAGCCGGTCGAGCCGGTCGAGTCGGGTGAGTCGGGGGCCGGGGTGTAGCGGTGCCATTCGTAGTAGCCGTCGGCGAGCACGAGGCAGCGCTGCTTCGCCGCCGGGATGCGGAAGGCCGGCTTGTCCGCGAGGGTCTCGGAGCGGGCGTTGATCATCCGGGACCCGATCGCCGGGGAGGTCGCCCAGGGCGGCACGAGGCCCCAGCGCGCGGCCTGGAGTGAGCGGCGGGAGCCGGGGTGGGCGACCACGATCCGCACCGGATCGGTCGGGGCGACGTTCCAGCTCGCCGCGATCGCCCGGGCCGCGTCGGTCATGTCGTCGACGTCGAAGGCGTCCGCCATCGCCTGGGCCGCCCGGAAGGAGGCATATCGTCCGCACATGCCTCCATCCTGCCCCCTGCCGCCCCCGAGCCGCCGAGCCGCCGAGCCGCCGAGGCACCGAGTCACCGAGTCACCGAGCCGCCGAGTCGCCGCGCCGTCGAATTCGGGATCGTGCCGAGGTCACCCCGGCCGCACTGCATGCAATTCGGCTCTTCGTGGTTCGTGGTGAGGAGGGCCGCGGCGGTGGGATCATGAGGGAATGAGCGCCGCCGACTTCTACACGGGTGACCCGGATGCCGACCGACTGCTCGCCGCGGACAACCTCGCCCTGCTGCTCGGGATGGTGCTCGACCAGCAGGTGATGATGGAGACCGCGTTCGCGGGCCCGGCGAAGCTGGCCGATCGGCTCGGGGGTCTCGACCCCGCGCAGATCGCCCATCTGGATCCGGAGGAGTTCAAGGCGGTGTGTGCCACCCCGCCGGCGGTGCACCGCTTCCCCGGGTCGATGGCGGCGCGGCTGCAGGGGGTCTGCGCGGCGATCGTCGCGGACTGGGGCGGCGAGGCCGGTCGGCTCTGGACCGACGGGGAGCCCGACGGCGCGGAGGTCTATCGCCGGCTGCGTGCCCTGCCCGGCTTCGGGGATCAGAAGGCCCGGGTGTTCCTCGCGCTGCTCGGCAAGCGCCGCGGCCTCACGGCCCCCGGCTGGCGCGAGGCCGCCGGCGACTACGGTCCGGACGAGGCGTACCTGTCGATCGCCGACGTGCGCGACGAGCACACTCTGGCCCGTGTGCGGGAGAACAAGAAGGCCGTCAAGGCCGCGGCGAAGGCGCGCAGGTAGGCGCGAGCCGAATCATCGCGCGTCGGCGTTCGACAGCCCGCGGAGGGTGTCAGCCGGAGGCATCGGGCTTCTGCAGCGCCGCGACCATGATCTCCAACTCGGTGATCATGGGAGCCAGGTCGTCGGCTGCCGTGGTGACCAGGGTTTCGATGTCGATGTCCCAGTAGCCGTGGACAATGCGGTTGCGCAGCCGGGTAGCAGCACGCCACGCGATCTCCGGGTGGGTGTTCTTCACATCGGACGGAACCTGGCTGGCGGCTTCTCCGAGAACGGTGAAGTGCCACAAGAGAGCTGAACGCCGGAGGTCGTCGGCGTCCACCTGCTCGGCGCTTCGATCGCCGACGAGCTCCCGGATCGTCACCGCTGCGTCGCGCATCTCGCGCAGCAGCAGGAGTTCACGCCGCATAGAGGGGCTGCGTGTCGGCAAGGACCTGCACGCGGATGTACTTGTTGATCGCCTTGCGCGCGACCAGGTCGACCCGACGCCCGAAGAGCGCGGCGAGCTCGTCTTCGAGGTCGAAGAGTTTGAATCCAAGACGTGCATCCGGTTTCAAGACGTAGAGCAGGTCGACGTCGCTATCGGGCCGGTGCTCACCCCGGGCGACCGACCCGAACACCTCCAACGACGCGACGCCGTAGCGCTCGCATACTTCGCGCAAGCGCTCCGGGTCGACGTCCACGGCCAGCACAGCCCAAGACTATCGGAGAGTGGCCGCATCCGGCTGTCGTCCCACCGATATCGACCCGATGACGATAGTTTGCACGGTGTTCGCGCTGACAACGAGGCGGTCGTGCTGCTGCGCCGCATCGCGCTCGACCCTGCTGCTGAGCGCGCGACACCGAGGGGCGCGTGCCCGTGCCGGTCCGCCGGATCCGCAGCGAATCTTGACCCGCCCGAGGGGGAATTCGCGGGCGTGCTTGAACCGTTCCCGGCCGCGTGCCCGCGCGGCCTGAGACGTCTCCCACACGTGCAACGCGAATCGTTTCGATCCGGCGAGAATCCTGACAGGATGCTCTGGCACGAACGAAACGTTTCGATATCAGGAGTCGGATGACCGCGCTCGCACGACCGCAGACCGCACCCATCCCCACGCGGGCCGCCCGGACCGGGCGGGCCTCGATGGCGAAGTGGGTCCTGCTGCTCGGTTCCATGGCCGCACTCGGTGCGCTCACCACCGACATGTACCTGCCCTCGCTCCCGGAGGTCGCCACCGAGCTGGGCACCGGGATGTCGGCGGTGCAGTTCACCATCACCGGCACGCTCATCGGCGGCGCGGTCGGCCAGCTCGTGATCGGCCCGCTCTCGGACCGCTACGGCCGCCGGGCACCCGTGTTCGCCGGGCTCGTGCTGCACATCGTGGCCTCGCTGCTGTGCCTCCTGGCCTACTCCGTGGTGCCGCTCATCGCGCTGCGGATGCTCCAGGGCGTGGGCAACGCCGCGGCCGGGGTCGTCGCCATCGCCGTGATCCGCGACCGGATGACCGGCTCCGACGCCTCCGCCCTGCTCTCCCGGCTCATGCTCGTGATCGGCGTGGCCCCCCTGCTCGCCCCCACGATCGGCAGCGCCCTGGCCCACCTGTGGGGCTGGCGCTCGGTGTTCGTGGCGCTCGCCGTGCTGGGGGCCGGGCTGTTCGTGATCGTGTGGAGGTTCCTGCCCGAGACGCTGCCCGCCGAGCGGCGCCTGCGCAGCACCCGCGGGGTGATGCGGTCCTACCGGGTGCTCGCCGCCGACGGGCGCTTCATGGCGTACGCGCTCCTGCCCGGGCTGACGATGGCCGCCCTGTTCGCCTACGTCGCCGGATCCCCGTTCGTGCTGCGCGACGGATACGGCCTCTCCTCCGGGGAGTTCGCGATGCTCTTCGCGATCAACGGCGCCGGACTCGTGCTCGGGGCCCAGCTCAACGCCGCGCTCGTGCGCCGCTTCGCCCCCATCCGCATCATCCGCATCGCCATGCCGTTCGCGGTGATCTGCGCGCTCGTGCTCACCGCGACCGCGCTCACCGGCGCCGGCGGACTCCTCGGGCTGCTCCTGCCGCTGTTCTTCGTGCTGTTCTTCGGCTCGTTCATCCCGCCGAACGCCTCGGCGATCGCCCTCGGCCGCCACGGTGAGCGGGCCGGGGCGGCCGCGGCCTTCATCGGCGCGCTGCAGGCGGGGATCGCCGGCGTCATCGCACCGATCGTCGGCGTGCTCGGCGGGAACGCGACGGCCATGGCGATCGTCATGCTCGCGGCCGTCGCGGTGAGCCTCGGGGTCATTGCCTTCGGGGCGCGCGCCTATCGCCGCGGCGGCTGGGAGGCTACCGTGGAACCGGACACAGTGCAGGACCGACGGGCCTGAGCCGGGGAGACCGGGCGGGCGTGCGGGTCGGGATTGGCGAAACCACCGGACGAAGGGGCACAGTGAACGGATGAGCGCCACGACGACGTCCACCCCCATGTCGGACGTGCTGCGGCTGCAGCGCGCCGCCTTCCACCGCGACGGCCCGCCCGATGCCGCCCTCCGGCGCGACCGGGTGGACCGCTTCACCCACGCGGTCGTGGCGAACACGGACCGGCTCGTGACGGCGATCTCGGACGACTTCGGCCACCGCCCCGAGGTGACCACGCTCGTGACCGACGTGCTCACCCTCGCCGCCGAGACCGAGGTCCTGCGCGCCGGTCTCGGCCGCTGGATGCGGCCCCGCTATTCCGCCGGCGCCGTGACCGGCCGGGTCCTGCGCCTGGCCGGGCTCACGAGCCAGGTCGTGCCCAGCCCCCTCGGGGTCGTCGGCGTCATGGGCATGTGGAACTTCCCGCTCAACCTCACCGCGGTCCCCGCCCTCACCGCCCTGGCCGCCGGCAACCGGGTCATGATCAAGATGAGCGAGAAGCTGCCGCGGACCTCCGAGGTGCTCGCGAACGCCTGGCACGACGTCTTCGACGTCGAGGAGCTCGCCGTGGTCACCGGCGATGTGGCCGTGTCGGCCGAGTTCGCCTCCCTCGACCTCGATCACCTCTTCTTCACCGGCTCCGCCGCGACCGGATCGAAGATCATGGCGGCCGCCGCCACGAACCTCACGCCCGTGACCCTCGAGCTCGGCGGCAAGAACCCCGTGGTGGTCAGCCCGGAGGTGGCCTCCCATCGCGGCCGGCTGCGCCGCTCCGCCGCCCGGGTCGCCGCCTCCCGGCTGCTCAACGCCGGCCAGGTCTGCCTGAGCCCGGACGACGTGTACGTGCCCGCCTCGCAGCTTCGACTGTTCGTGCAGGAGGTCTTCAACGCCTGGAGTGAGACCGTGCCCGACCGGCTCGCGACCGGGGAGGTCACCAGCCTGATCGACGCCCAGGCCTATGACCGGGTCACGGCGCTCATCGACGACGCCGCCGCCCAGGGCGCCCAGGTGCTGCGCGCCTTCGGCACCGACGAGGCGGGGGAGGCGGCGCTGCGCGGCCGGCGCATCGTGCCGCCCACGATCGTGCTCGACGTGACCGAGGGCATGCGCCTGAGCCGCGAGGAGGTCTTCGGACCCGTGCTGGCCGTGCACCCCTACGACGACGTCGACGAGGTGGTCGCCCGGCTCGCGGATCGGCCCGCCCCGCTCGTGGCCACCTGGTATGGCAAGGACGACGCGGCGTTCCGCTCGTTCGTCGCGAACACCCGGTCCGGGGGCGTGGCCCGGAACGATTGGGGCCTGACGAACGCGATCCCGATGGCCCCGTTCGGCGGCGTCGGGCAGTCGGGGATGGGCCGCTACCACGGCAGGTTCGGCTTCGAACAGTTCTCCCACCTGCGCGCGGTGGCCGGCTCCGACCTGCCGATCTCGGTGACCGACCTGGCCGCCCCACCCGGGCCCGACGGCTGGACCGAGAAGGTGCGTTCGGCGCTCGGCTCCTACGCCGGCCTGCTCGACCGGCGCCTGCGCCGCTGACGGGCCCGGACTCCGGGGCCGGACTCCGGGGGCCGGTGAGCTGGCGTAGGGTGGTCGACTGTGGTCACCGACTTTCCCCATGAGATCGAAGCGCTCCGGCACACCTACGACACCATCGCGGCGGTGACCGACCCGGCGCAGCTCGCCGCCCGGATCGAGGAACTCTCGCAGCAGGCCGCCGCCCCCGACCTGTGGGACGACCTCGAGCATGCCCAGGCGGTCACGAGCGACCTGTCGCACACGCAGTCGGAGCTGGGGCGGCTGACCAAGATCTCGCAGCGGATCGACGACCTCGAGGCCCTCGTCGAACTCGGTGAGGAGGCCGGCGACGACGAGGTGATGGCCGAGGCCGCCGGGGAACTGGTATCCATCCGCGAGGCCCTGAGCGACCTCGAGGTGCGCACCCTGCTGTCGGGGGAGTTCGATCAGCGGGAGGCCGTGGTCTCCATCCGGGCCGGAGCCGGCGGCGTCGACGCCGCGGACTTCGCCGAGATGCTCATGCGCATGTACCTGCGCTGGGCCGAGCGGCAGGGCTATCCCACCTCGGTCCTCGACACCTCCTACGCCGAGGAGGCCGGGCTCAAGTCCGCCACCTTCGAGGTCAAGGCGCCCTACGCCTACGGCACCCTCTCGGTGGAGGCCGGCACGCACCGGCTCGTGCGCATCTCCCCGTTCGACAACCAGGGTCGCCGGCAGACGTCCTTCGCCGCCGTCGAGGTGATCCCGCTCATCGAGCAGACCGACCACGTCGAGATCCCCGAGGCCGACATCAAGGTGGACGTGTTCCGCTCCTCCGGCCCGGGCGGGCAGAGCGTGAACACGACCGACTCGGCCGTGCGGATGACCCACGTGCCCACCGGCATCGTCGTGTCGATGCAGAACGAGAAGTCCCAGATCCAGAACCGGGCCGCCGCGCTGCGCGTGCTCCAGTCCCGCCTGCTGCTCCAGCGCCAGGAGGAGGAGAACGCCACGAAGAAGGCCCTCGCCGGCGACGTCAAGGCCTCCTGGGGCGACCAGATGCGCTCGTACGTGCTCCAGCCCTACCAGATGGTCAAGGACCTGCGCACCGAGCACGAGTCCGGCAACCCCGCGGCCGTCTTCGACGGCGAGATCGACGACTTCATCGAGACCGGGATCCGCTGGCGCCGGCGGCAGCAGGACTGACCCGACCCCACCCATCGGGGCGACCGCGCCGATACGGGCGCCCGATGGGCGACGCCCGGGCGCGCCTACGAGGGCCGGCCGGGCGTCGTCCATAGGCCGCTCGCGGCGGTTCGGCGTGTCGCAGTCACGCTTCGCAGGTTGGTTCCATACGCTGCCCATGGCCGGAGTTCAGCACGACCAGCTCCTCATGGCGCCATCCCATTCTCGAGACCGGCCGGTTGAAGATACGTGATTCGCTTAGACAAGGTCTCCAAGGTGTACGCCCGTGGAGCACGCCCAGCCCTGGACCAGATCGACATGGAGGTGGACCGGGGGGAATTCGTGTTCCTCGTCGGCGCCTCCGGTTCCGGGAAGTCCACATTCCTGCGGCTCGTGCTGCGCGAGGAGCGGCCCACCTCCGGGGCGATCTTCGTGGCCGGGCGGGACCTGTCGAAGGTCTCGCAATGGAAGGTGCCGTATCTGCGCCGCCAGATCGGCACGGTGTTCCAGGACTTCCGGCTGCTGCCCAAGAAGAACGTGTTCGACAACGTGGCCATCGCGCTGCAGGTCATCGGCAAGCCGCGCCACCACGTGCTCCAGGTCGTGCCCGAGACCCTCGAGCTCGTGGGCCTCGCGGGCAAGGAGAAGCGGCTGCCGCACGAGCTCTCGGGCGGGGAACAGCAGCGGGTCGCGATCGCCCGGGCGATGGCGGGCCGTCCCGCGATCCTGCTCGCCGACGAGCCCACCGGCAACCTCGACCCGGCGACGTCCGTGGGGATCATGCGCCTGCTCGACCGGATCAACCGCCGGGGAACCACGATCGTCATGGCCACCCACGACGACGACATCGTGGACCAGATGCGCAAGCGCGTGGTGGAACTCGTGGACGGGCAGATGGTCCGTGACCAGGCCCGCGGAGTGTACGGAGCGCAGCGATGAGAGTCCGGTTCATTCTTTCCCAGATCGGCTCGGGGCTGAAGTCGAATATCGCCATGGCGATCTCGGTGGTGCTCGTGACGTTCGTGTCGCTCGCGTTCGTGGGGTCGGCGGCGCTCATGCAGGTGCAGATCGGCAAGCTCAAGGACGACTGGTACGACAAGGTCGAGGTGAGCGTGTTCATGTGCCCGGCGGACTCGCTGCAGCCCAGCTGCGCGGGCGGGGAGGCCACCGACGACCAGCTCGACGACGTGCGCGGGATCCTCGAGTCGGAGGCGCTGGCGCCGTACGTCTCCAAGGTCTACCTCGAGACCAAGGAGGAGGCCTACGACAACTTCGTCGAGCAGTTCGGCGACGAGGACTGGGCCCAGGCGATCACCGCCGACCAGATGCAGGTCTCGTTCCGGATCAAGCTCGTCGATCCCGAGCAGTACGAGGTCATCGCCGACGAGCTCACGGGCCGCACCGGCGTGCAGCAGGTGCAGGATCAGCGCAAGATCTTCGAACCGCTCTTCCTCGTGCTCAACCGCGCCACGGTGCTCTCGGTCGGGCTCGCCGTGGTCATGATCGTCGCGGCCGTGCTGCTCATCACGACGACGATCCGGCTCTCCGCGATGAGCCGCTCCCGCGAGACCTCGATCATGCGCCTGGTCGGGGCCTCGAACCTGTTCATCCAATTGCCATTCATGCTCGAGGGCGCGATCGCGGCCCTCGTCGGCGCGGCCCTCGCGGTGGGCGGGCTCTGGGGCGCGGTGGACTACCTGCAGGGCTGGTTGGCGGACCAGATCACCTGGGTCAACCTCGTCAACACCGCCGACGTCTGGACGATCGCACCCATCCTGGTGCTCGTCGGAATCCTGCTCGCCGGGGTCTCCTCAGCTGTGAGCCTGAGCCGATACACGAAGGTATGATCATGGCACGCCGCACACGCCCCCTCCCGCGGATGCTCGCCGCGCTCACCGCCTTCGCGGCCACCGCGGCCCTGCTCCTGGGCGGGCTGACGCTGCCCGCCGCCGCCGGCCCGAAGGACGATCTGGAGGATCAGCGCGCGCGCAACGCCCAGGAGCGGGAGGAGCTCGAGGCCTCGCTCGAGGGCACCGACCAGGACCTGGCGGAGCTGTACCTCGCGCTCGACGAGACCAAGCGCCGCCTGCCCGAGGCCGAGGCCGAGCTCGAGGTGAAGAACCAGGAGCTCGACGCCGCCGAACGCGAGCTCGACGCCGTGCAGGATCGGCTCGCGGCGGCCCGCTCCCAGCGGGACTCGCTCGAATCCGAGATCGCGGCGAGCGACACCGAGATGGACACCGCCCACGCCGCCCTCGGTGAGGTGGCCCGTTCCGCCTACCGCGGCGGCGACGGCATCTCGACCCTGGCGGTCGTGTTCGAGGCCACCTCCCCGCAGGAGTTCGCGAGCTCCTACTCGGTCATGAGCTCGGCCATGCGCACCCAGAACGAGACCCTCGCCGAGCTGCGGGACATCCAGGCCGTCAACCGCAATCGCGAGGCACGCCTGGGCGCCGTCGAGGATCGCATCGGCGATCTGGAGGACGAGGCCGCCGCCGCGGTCGCCGCCGCCGACGACGCGCGCGCGGCCGCCGCGGATCTCGTGGCCGAGATCTCCCAGCTCAAGATCGACCAGGAACATCAGGCCGCCGACCTCGAGGACGCCAAGGCGGCGAGCGAGCAGGAGCTCGCCGACCTCAAGGCCGCCGACGCCGAGCTCGCCTCCCAGATCGCCGACATCGTGGCGAAGGAGGAGGCCGCGGAGGCCCGCCGCCGCGAGGAGGCGGCCAAGAACCAGAACTCCTCGAAGCCGGGCTCGGGCGGGGGCTCCTCCTCCGGCGGGGGCTCGGGCGGCTCCGGCGGTGGCTCCGGCGGCTCGGGTGGCAGCGGCACGCTCATCCCCCCGGTCGGCCGGTCGAACCTGCACGTGACCTCCCCGTGGGGCATGCGCTGGTATCCGTTCGGCGGGCGGTGGATGCACAACGGCGTCGACCTGCGCTCGCGCTGCGGGGAGAACCAGATCGCCTCGGCCGCGGGTACGGTCTCGGCCGTGCGGCCCGCCGCCGGCAACGGCACCCACGGCAACCAGGTGATGATCAACCACGGCCGGATCGGCGGCAGCATCTACGTCACGGTCTACAACCACCTGTCGCGATTCGCCGTCTCCACGGGCGAGCGGGTCTCCCAGGGCGAGACGATCGGCTACACCGGCGCGACCGGGAAGGTGACCGGCTGCCACGTCCACTTCGAGGTGTGGAAGAACGGCAGCACGATCGACCCGATGGGCCTGCCCGGGTTCTGAGCGGCCGAAATCGAGTGGCTCGCCCGCGCGCCGCTCCTCTACAGTGGGCCGCGACGGCCGGCGGCCCCGTCGGGTGCAGGCGGGCGTGTGGTCGCGGCGAGAAGGAGCAGGATGAGCAAGGCGGGCAAGAAGCAGGCGAGTGCCAAGGTCGACCCGAAGACGGTCAAGACCGTGGTCGCGCGCAACCGCCGCGCCTATCACGACTTCCACATCGACCGCACGTTCGAGGCCGGGATCGCCCTGACCGGCACCGAGGTGAAGAGCCTGCGGGCCGGTCGCGCGAGCCTGATCGACGGCTGGGTGCACATCGACTACGGCGAGGCCTGGCTCGAGAGCGTGCACATCCCGGAGTACACCGAGGGCACGTGGACCAACCACGCCCCGCGCCGCAAGCGCAAGCTCCTGCTCCACCGCGAGGAGATCGCCAAGCTCGACCAGAAGACCCGCGAGAAGGGGCACACGATCGTGCCGCTCGAGCTCTACTTCATCGGCGGCCGGGCGAAGGTCGAGATCGCGATCGCCCGCGGCAAGCAGGAGTGGGACAAGCGCGAGACGCTGCGTCAGAAGCAGGACGAGCGTGAGGCCGCCCGGGCGATGAGCGTGCGCCGGCGCCGCGGCTGAGCCTGTCAGCGCCTCGTCTGCGTGAGCGCTGGGGCCGGGGAGGGCAGAGTAGTCTGCGCCCGGAGAAGCCCAGGATGTTCACTGTCGGACGCGGGTGCGATTCCCGCCACCTCCCCAGCGACGGACGTCGATTGGGCCGGGACGCGTGATCGCATCGGCCGGTTGCCCGCCTACTCTCGGTGGGCCTCGGCGGGGACGACGTCCGTGGGCCCCGGTGTGGCGCGCGGCCTGCCCCGCTGTGCCCGGGCCTCGGCCTCGGTCTGCTTCTTCGTGGCCGCGAAGGAGCAGATGGGGCAGCCGGCGAGGTCGTGGCGCTGCGCCGGGCAGAACTCCCGCCCGAAGTAGATGATCTGCAGGTGGCGCCGATTCCAGGTGTCCCGGGGGAAGACCCGCTTGAGATCCGTCTCCACCTTCTCCACGGTCGTGCCGGTCGACAGGCCCCACCGCCGCGCCAGCCGGAAGATGTGCGTGTCGACGGGGAACGCCGGGATGTCGAACGCTTGAGCCATGACCACGCTGGCCGTCTTGTGCCCCACGCCCGCCAGGCTCTCGAGGAAGTCCCAGTCCGGGAGCACCTGACCGCCGGCGTCGAGGATCTGCCCGGCGGCGGTCCACACGTTCCGCGCCTTCGTCGGCGCGAGACCGATCTGGCGGATCAGCTCGAGGATCCGATCCGCGCCGAGCGCGTACATCTCCTCGGGCGTGCTCGCCTCGGCGAACAGCGCCGGGGTGACCTCGTTGACCTTCTTGTCGGTGGTCTGCGCGGACAGCGCCACGGCCACGAGCAGCGTATAGGCATCGGTGTGGTCGAGGGCGATCGGCGGGTCCGGGTACAGGTCGTCGAGGATCCGTCCGATCCGCTCCGCCTTCTCCGCCCGCTTCACGCGGCCAGCCTACCGGCCGCGCATGCGATCGCCCGCGGCCGGGTCCACCCGCCTACGGACGGCGCAGCTCGCCGTCCGTAGGCCTCGTCCGGTCGGCGCCCGGACGAGCCGGTTCACCCCTGGGAGTAATGGTTCGACAGCGGCTCGATCGGCCCCGTATCATGGGGATGTCGCGGTTCGCCGCGGCGGTACAACTCAACAGGGGGTGATCGGTTTCGACGGCAGTCGTCGATCCAGGAGAAGCGGGCCGAGGATGCAGAGTCATCTCGTTAACGCTCTTTGCAAACCAATAGGTGCCGATAACAACCGCACCGACTTCGCACTCGCCGCCTGAGCGAGTCCTGAAGTCCGTCAGCCCGGGCTAGCTCTCGACCCGGTTCCTGGCGTCAGCTAGAGAGCCACTGCTCATCGTCCTCGTTGCCGGGACGGTGGGGACTTCTAGGTAACTGAGCCCGTCAGCACCTTGTCTGCGTGAGTGCTGGGGCCGAGAAAAGCAGAGCAGTCTGCGCCCGGAGAAGCCCTGGATTTTCACTGTCGGACGCGGGTTCGATTCCCGCCACCTCCACTGACGAAGCGCCGCGTGCCCCAGGGTGCGCGGCGCTTCTCGTTGTGCAACGCGATCTATTCGATCGTCGGCCGGCGTCCCGGTGGTGGGCGACGTTGACCGCTCCGTTACGGGATGTCGGTCAGCGCGAGAGTGGTGGACCCGCCGCGAGCAGCGCCAGCGAGACCTGCGCTCGGCGCCTGCGATCGGCAGGAACGTAGGACCACGCTGGATGGTCGTCGGGTAGTGCTCGTGCGAGATTCCGTATCCTGCGGGCATCGGAGCCTGTCCACAACTCGGGCGACTCGAGGAGCGCATCGGCGTCCTCGACTGTGGCTGCAAGCATGGCGCCGTCGAGCAGGTGACGATCTCGGTCTCGTGAGTCGACGCGGTAGGCGCCTCCCTTGAGCGTGAGAGCGCCGAGGGCGTCGGGGATGCTGATCGTCACCTCATCAGATGTCTCTGCGGATAGGTGCAGGTTCACCGTCTTGCGCAGCGCCGATGTCCCTCCTGGCGCCTCGACGACGGCCTGATGTCCGACGCGATCGGCGATGGCGCGCGGCCCCGTGTGGTCGGCAATGAGGACGTCGATGATGCGACCATCCTCGGAGCGGATGAAGCGATGTGCAGGGTCCCGACGATCGTTGGGCTCGACTAGCCGGTACCCGAGTCTGCGTAGGCCGGCGCGGGCGGTACTCCAGCTGATCGCGCCAGTCTCGACGTGGAGGACGACGTCGATGTCCTCGGTAGGGCGGGCCACAGTCAGGCCCGCATGGAGCACGTGGGCCTGCACCATCAGGCCGCCGACGAGGGTCCACGATCCATGAGGCAGATGGTGGGCGAGGTCGGGCAGCTGCGGCCACGGCTCTGGCAGTGCGTCGACGCGATGCTCCAACCGCCAGACAGGTCGCTTCATCGAGCGAGCCGTTCGGCAAGGAGCTCCAGCGCCGCGCCGCGTTCGCGGACCCCCCACCGCTCGGCGAGATCGAGAGCGGCAGTGACGATCCCGGTGGTCGGCTCCTGGTCGGTGCAGTGGATGAGGACTCCTCCCTCCGCGTCGGCCTCGAGGCCGAAGCGGTGCTGCAGCCGTTGCCATTGGTCGTGCGCGACGTATCCCTCGATGCGACCGCCGTCGACGGCGACCAGACCGAACTGCGCGGCGATGTCGCGCCGAGCGAGCATCGACTCACCGGAGAGTGAGATCTCGTCGCGCAGCTGGTCTGTCGTGCGTCGTGTCTGGCTGCCCCGCCACAGCTGCGCCCGGCGACTGGTGAGGCGAACCAGTTCAGCCGCGTTGCAACTGCGTAGCCGGCCTCGAAGCCGAGACAACGAGGAGCCGGTGAGTCTCTCGGTCCTACCGGTCTCGAGTAGATCGACCGCTGCCCACGCCGTGTGGGCAGCCCAGGTTCGACCACGGCGTGCAGCGGCGGCTGTAGTGAGTGCGGAGTCATCCAGGAGATTGCTGGAACCGACTCGACGCACCACCTGCAGGCGGCCCGCTTGCGCGAGCCGTTGCACCTGCCGCACGGAGACGCCCAGGCGTGCTGCGACTTCCGTCGTCGTCATCTCCATGTCAGTAATAGTCGCAGGAGCGACAGTATGTGTCAATGCTCGAATCGAAGTGCGCGGCACTTCTCGATGGGCGTGCTACCCCGGATCCCGCCGAACGTCCCCGCCACGCCGCAGCGAATGCCCGCGGGCGCCGCGCGGGCCGATAGGTTGATCCCGAGGCCGGGGGCGTTCCCGGCCCTGGGGGGTTCTCCACAGCGGAGCGCCCGCGAGGAGGCAGGCGTGACCACGCAGGAATGGGCGATCTCGACCCGCGCCCTACGCAAGTCCTATCCGGGCGTGCGCAGACGGGTCGCCGTCGACGGGCTCGACCTGAACGTGCCCGCGGGCGGCGTGCACGGCTTCCTCGGGCCGAACGGCTCGGGCAAGACCACCACGATCCGGATGGTGCTCGGCCTCGTGCGCCCCGACTCGGGGGAGATCACGGTGCTCGGGAAGCCGGTGCCGGCCGCGCTGCCCGAGGTGATCGCCAAGGTCGGCGCGATCGTCGAATCGCCCAAGTTCTTCCCCAACTTCTCCGGGCGGGCGAACCTCGAACTCCTCGCCGACGCGATCGGCGCCCCGCGCCCGCACGTCGCCGAGGTGCTCGCCCAGACCGGGCTGTCCGACCGCGCCGGCGACCACTTCGGCACCTACTCCCTCGGAATGAAGCAGCGGCTCGCGATCGCCGCCACGCTGCTCAAGCGGCCCGAGGTGCTCATCTTCGACGAACCCACGAACGGCCTCGACCCCGCCGGCATCCACGACGTGCGCGCCACCATGCGCGCACTCGCCGACGAGGGCCGCACCGTGCTCGTGAGCAGTCACATCCTCGCCGAGGTCGAACAGATCGCCGACACGGTCTCGATCATCGGCCGCGGCCGGCTCATCGCCGGCGGCACCGTGGCGGAGATCATCGGCGCACGCACGGCCACGATCCGGATCCGCGTGGCCGAACCCGAGCGCGCCGTGGCCGTGCTCGCCGGCGCCGGGCACGCGACCCGGCTCGACCACGGCACGATCCACGTCGACTCCGGCGACGACCCCGCCGTCCTCAACGAACTGCTGGCCGCCCACGGCCTGTTCGCGAGCGAACTCCTCGCCGAACGGCCCGGCCTCGAATCGGTGTTCCTCGACCTCACCCGGGAGGCTGAGCTCGGTCTCCCGCGCCGCCGAGATCGCCGCGGCGGCGTGGCCCCGTCGAAGGAGGCCGGCGCATGAGACTCCTGCGGGTGGAACTACGCCGGCTGCGACTGCGCGGACTCGTCCGGATCGCGAGCGTCCTCGGGCTGCTCGGGGCGATCCTCCTCGTGGGGATCGCGGTCCTCGACGCCCGACCGGCGACCGCGGAGGACATCGCCTGGGCCGAGCAGATGTACCAGGAGGAGCGGGCGAACTGGGAGGAGCACGGGCAGGAGCAGATCGAGCAGTGCGAGCTGGCCGAGGCCTCCGAATCCGAGATCGCGGGTGAACAACTCGACTTCGGCTGCGACGACATGGAGCCGCGGCTCGAGTGGTACCTGCCGCCCGACCCGGTCCTGACCGACTACCTGGCCTCCGCGATCCGGCCGTTCACGATCCTGCTCACGCTCCTGGTCGGCCTGCTCATCGGCGCCACGGCGATCGCCGCGGAGTTCGGGGCCGGCTCGATGTCGACGCTCCTCACGTTCGAACCCCGGCGCCGGCGCGTCTATCTCGCGAAGACGGGCGCTGCCGTCCTCGGCACGATCCCGCTCGGCCTCGTCATGGTCGCGCTGACCTTCGGCGGGGTGTGCGCGGTCTTCGCCCTGCGCGGCCTCGAGGCCGACGTGCCGAGCTCGGTCATCTGGTCGTGGGTCCGGCTCGTCGCCGTGCTGCCCGCGGCCGCCGCCGTCGGCGCGGTGGTCGGGTTCCTGCTGCGCTCGACCGCCGCCGTGCTCGGCACCGCCGTGGGCTACGTCATCGCCGTCGAGGCGATCGTTCGCTTCAACGTGCCCGCCCTGGCGCCCTGGATCCCCGGGGTCAACCTCGCCGGCTGGGTGAGCGGCGGCACGACCTACTACCTCCAGGAATGCACGCGCTCCTCCGCGGGCCTCATGTGCGAGGCGGTCGAGCAGTCGATCTCCTTCGGGTGGAGCGCCGGATTCCTCGCCGTCCTGCTCGCCGTGCTCGTGACGCTCGGGGGCTGGAACTTCGCCCGCCGCGACGTGAACTGACCCCATACCGGGCATGCCCGGGCGAATGGACGACGCAGCTCGCCTCGGCCGTTCGCCTCGCGCCCGTGGTCGCTTCGGCCGATGCCGCGTACCGTGGAGACGGGCCGGGTTGCGGCCCGGGAAGTGACGAGTGAGAGGCGAGGCGTGGGATGAGCATCGGACGATTCGCACTGAGGGTCACGATCGGTGGCCTCTTCGTGGGCCATGGGCTCCAGAAGCTCACGGGCTCCTTCGGCGGGCCCGGCCTCGCGGGGACCGAGCAGATGATGACCTCACTCGAGCTGTACCCGCCGCACCTGCAGGCGCTCGCCGCCGGCGCGACGGAGACGGCCGCCGGGGCGATGCTCACCGCGGGCCTGCTCACCCCGATCGCCTCCGCGGGACTGGTCGGCGTCATGACGACCGCCATCCGCACGGTTCATGCCCCGAACGGCCTGTGGAACGCCAAGGGCGGCTGGGAGTTCAACGCGGTGATGATCGCGGCGGCCCTCACGCTCGCGGAGGAGCCGGGCCGCGGCTCACTCGACGCCGCCTTCGGCCGGGCACGGTGGGGATCGACGTGGGCCGTCGCCGCGCTCGTGGGCGGCATGCTCGCCTCGACCGCCACCATCGCGGTGGGCCGCAGGATGGCCCGCGCGGCCGCCGAGCACGAGGAGACCGCCGAGGGCGCCTAGGAGTCGGCGTCATGGCGAAGCGGTGCGCCTGGCCACGATCTGCGCGACCGAGCGGGCCATCGCCGCGGGGCGGCGCCGGACGTCCTCCGTCGTGAAATGCACCATGTGCCATCCGAGCGCGGCGAGACGCCGATCGCGCCGACGGTCACGCTCCTGCTGATCTGCCGAGGAGTGATAGGCGGCGCCGTCGATCTCGACCCCGACCATGGTGGCGAGGTCGACGAAGTCGATCCGGAACTCTTCGCGCCCGCCGTCGAGCACGACGTGCTGCGGCTCGAGCGCGAGTCCCGCCGCCCGGAACGCCGCGACGGCCTGAGCCTCGAGGCCCGAGTCCAGCCGGTCGTCCAGGGCGGTGAGCACCTGCCGCAGGACGCCCGCGCCGTGGCGCCGGCTCACCGCCGAGGCAGCGATCCGAAGCTGTTCGGTGCTCACCTTCTCGGAGCGGAGGCAGTCGTAGAGGACGGCTCGCAGCCGATCCGCGCCGAGAGCGCCCGCGAGGTCGACGATCGTCCGGGCCACGGAGGTTGCAGGGTGACCGGCGGCCGACTGCGTGAAGCCCTCGATCCTGCGGGATCGGACATAGCGCACTCCCGGCCCGGACCGACGCGTGGACTCGTGCGGGATCGTGATCCACACGTCCCCGGAGGGCAGCCGGACGCCCAGCCGCAGCAGCCGCGCGGCCGTGACGTGACTGAACACCGAGCCGGGCGGGGCGTGGAGCAGCGCGGCGACGGCGATCGTCATCCGCGTGAGCGGCGCGGCCGAGACTCGATAGACGCCCGGGTGCATCGCGACCCACTCTCGGCGGGCCACCCGGCCATCGATCTGGCGGGTGCTCAGGCCGCACTCGCGTGCTTGACCGCGGGTGACGAGGCCGGCCTGCACACACGTGATCGCGGCGAGCGCGTCGAGCGGGGACGGCGGTGCTGATTCGACCATGATCCCGATTCAGTCGGAGATCGCCGTCGTCCGCCTCTCCGGCGGGGCGAGCTGTGGATGCCGGTGCATCACGACCCGTATGTGGGCGGCCGGGCCGGTGATGT
Source organism: Pseudactinotalea sp. HY160 (assembly GCF_009372055.1). Taxonomy (NCBI): domain Bacteria; kingdom Bacillati; phylum Actinomycetota; class Actinomycetes; order Micrococcales; family Cellulomonadaceae; genus Pseudactinotalea; species Pseudactinotalea sp. HY160. The sequence goes on from NZ_WHMT01000008.1 coordinate 39,373, forward strand.
GGGTGGCTGGGACCACTTCCCGGGTGGTCGGGGCCACCCGGTGCGTCGCGGCCGGTGATGTGGGTGGCCAGGACTACTTCCCGGGTGGTCGGGGCCACCCGGTGTGTCGCGGCCGGTGATGTGGGTGGCTGGGACCACTTCCCGGGTGGTCGGGGCCACCCGGTGCGTCAGAGCCGGATCGGGTCGACGAGCACGTACGCCTCCCGCCGCACCCACCATTGCCGCCGGGACCGCAGCTCGGCCCACGTGCTGTAGCGGTAGTCGAACACCCGCGCGCGCACCCAGGCCGGGCGGGCGCCGTCCATAGGATCGTGGGCGAGGAGGCGCAAGGTGGCGGGATCGGCCTGCAGGAGCCGGCGGAGGAGCCGCTCGAACCAGCGCAGCTGGGAGCGCGAGCCGAGGGCGAGGAACCACATGCCCCAGTCGAGCCGCAGGTGGTACGGCGCGAATTGCCGGGGAAGGCGGCGCGGATCGCCCGGCTTGCCGCGGAACCCGTACTCGTGCCACGTCGCCGCGGCCGGATCGGGGTCGGCGGTGGCCTCGATGACCACCTCGCGGCGCCGGCGCGTGATCGACCCGAACGCGCCGTAGGCACCCACGAGATGCCAGCGGTTGAAGGCGGCGTTCATGCGCTGCCGGCGGCTCAGCAGGTTCGCCACCGGGCGCGGGCTGAGCACGAGCACGAGAACCCCGAGGGCCACGGACACGAGTGCGAGCGTGACCGCGGCTGCGCCCGGAGGTGGAAGTGGAGCGGCCGCGCCACCGAGGGCCGAGTCGCCGACCGCCGCGAACGCCAGCAGCATGGTGAGCCAGTTGAGCCAGGCGAAGTTCCCCGAGGCCACGAGCCACAGCTGCGTGGCGATCACGGCCGCCGCGGCCCACGTGGCGATCGGCTGCGGGGCGAACAGGAGCCACGGCACCCCGAGCTGCACGACGTGGTTCGCCGCGACCTCGACCCGATGGAGCGGCCTGGGCAGATGATGGAAGAACCAGCTGAGCGGCCCGGGCATCGGCTGGGTCTCGTGGTGATAGTCGAGGGCGGTGAGATCCCGCCAGACCCGGTCGCCGCGGAGCTTGATCATCCCCGCCCCGAACTCCACCCGGAACAGCAGCCAGCGGAACGCGACGAGCGTGATCACCGGCGTGCCCACGTCGCCGGACCCGAGGAATACCGCGAGGAAGCCCGCCTCGAGCAGCAGCGACTCCCAGCCGAACCCGTAGAAGACCTGCCCGGCGTTGACGATCGAGAGATAGAGGCCGTAGAGCGCGCCGAAGACGAGCGCCGGTGCCCACCACGGGCCCAGTTGCGGCACTCCGACGACGACGGCGAGCGCGAGCACGAGGCCGGACCGGGCGACCACGCGCAGCAGCCGGTCGGAGTAGCGCCAATGGAACAGGCTCGGTGCGCGCCGCCGCCCCGCCGCCCGGAGGAAGTCGCGCGCGGGCAGCAGCCCGTGCTCACCGAGGAGCGCCGGGAACTGCCGGTCCGCGGCGAGGAACGCGACGGCGTAGATCGCGGCGATTCCCCGCTGCAGCACGGCGCGGGCGAGATCGGCGTCGGCGGTCAGCAGGCCGCCGGCGAGCCACTGCGCGTCCATCCTCCGCACCCACCCTTCGGCCGTCCGGATCGTGCCCGCCTCGACCGTACTGCGCGCGCGGGCGGCCGGGTAGCCGCCCGCGGCCCTCAGCCCATCGCCGCGGCGGTGAGTTCCACGGAGTGCAGCCGCTCGGTCGCACTCGGGCCCTGGTGCGCGAGGATGAGCTCGTCGGCACCGGTGTCGGCCGCGAAGCCGTGCAGGAAGTCGGCGACCCGGCCGGGGGTGCCCGCGGCCGTGTAGCGCAGGTTCTCGTGCACGAGGCGCCCGTGCGGAGAGTCGAGCACGAGGTCGGCCTCCGCATCCGGTACGGGGTCGGTGCGGCCGAGCACGATCGTGACCCAGCGCCGCCGCAGCGTGAGCAGCTGCTGCGCGGCCGCCTCCTCGGAGTCCGCGGCGAGCACGTTCGCGGCCGCGATGACGTAGGGGCGCTCGCACTGCGGCGAGGGCCGGAACTCGGCGCGATAGGCGGCGACCGCGTCGGTCAGGGCCGCGGGCGCGAAGTGGGAGGCGAACGCGTACGGCAGGCCGAGGGCCGCGGCCAGCCGGGCCCCGAACAGGGAGGAGCCCAGGATGTACACGGGCACGTTCGTGCCGGCACCCGGGGTGGCCCGGATGCCCTCGACGAGGCTCTCCCCGCTCAGGTAGCCCTGCAGCTCCTGCACGTCGCGGGGGAAGGTCTGGGCGGCGGCGGGCCCGCGGCGCATCGCGAGCATCGCGTTCCGGTCGGTCCCGGGTGCCCGGCCCAGGCCCAGGTCGATCCGGCCCGGGTGCAGCTCGGCGAGCGTGCCGAACTGCTCGGCGATCACGAGCGGGGCGTGGTTGGGCAGCATCACCCCGCCCGAGCCGAGGCGGATCGTGGCGGTGTGGGCGGCGACGTGGGCGATGAGCACCGCCGGGGCCGCCGAGGCGATGAGGGCGTTGTTGTGGTGCTCGGCGTACCAGACCCTGTGGTAGCCGCAGCGTTCCGCGGTCCGGGCGAGGTCGACGCTGGCCGCGAGGGCGTCCGCCACGCGTTCACCGCGGCCGACGGAGGCCAGATCGAGGATCGACAGGGGACCCCGGAATTCACTCACCTCGTCAGTCTGACACGGGGATCGGCGCGGCCGGCGCGAGTCTCAACGGAAGCGCTGGACCGCCCGGTCGGCGTACCGGGCGAGCTCCGCGATGGCCTCGTGGGAGGGCTGGGCGAGCAGCTCGGGCAGCGGGCCGCGGTCGACGAGGCGGCCCTCGGCGAGGAACACGACCTCCGGGCACAGCCGGTTCACGAGTTCCAGGTCGTGGCTGGCCACTAGCAGCGAGGTGCCCAGGCGCTCGACCGTGCCGCTGAGCGAACGGGCGATCTGCCCGCGGGCGGTCGGGTCGACGGCGGTGAGCGGCTCGTCGAGCACGAGGATCTCCGGGCGGGTCGCCAGCGCCACCGCGAGCGAGACCCGCTGCCGTTCCCCGCCCGAGAGCGAGACCATCGACCGGGTCAGATACCGGGGCTCGAGCCCGACCGCGTCGAGCATCTCCGCCGGTTCCACCGAGTGGGTGCGTCCGCCCCGGCGCGCCCGTGCCGCCGCGTTCTTCAGCCGGGCCTTCGGGGTGTCCCGCGGGTCGGTGATCGTGAGCGAATACTGCGACATGAACCGAACCGCGGCCTTGAAGTGCTTACCCTCCTTGCCGCGCAGCTTGTAGACGCCGCGGCCGTTGAAGGTGGCCCGGCCGCCGCCGGGCCGCATCACCCCGGCGAGCAGGTCGAGCAGCGTGGTCTTGCCGGCCCCGGAGGCGCCGACGAGCCCGAGCGGCGCCTGTCCCGCCTCGATGCTCAGGTCGACGCCCGCGAGCACCGGCAGGCCGGGATAGGAGAAGTGGACGTCGGCGGCGGTGAGGCTGGAGGGGGCGGCCATGGGGCTCCTTGTCGCGGGAACGGGCGTCCTCACTCTAACCGCGCACGACCACGAATCCGGTGCGCATCCCTGTGACGGGGTGTGAACGCGCACCGGCGGTCCGGTCGCCGGGTTCGTGCGACCGGACCGTCGATGCGTGGGATGGTGGGGCCGCCTACGTCGTCGCGGGGCGGCGGGTCTCGGAACTGATGAACCAGGCCTGCTGCTCGAGCCGGGCGATGTACTCGTGGAGGATGTCCGAGGTGCTCGGATCGGCCTTGTCCACGGAATCGTGGACCGCGCGCATCGTCGCGACTGTTCCCTCGATCGCGCGCACGGCGAGGTCGACGGCATCGGACGTGAGGATCTCGCCCCGGGGCACCTCGGGCAGCGTCGAGTCGCCGGCGACGGTCGTGCTCCGGGCGTCCGGGGTCGCGTGCAGCGCCCGCATCCGCTCGGCGATGTCGTCGGATCCCTCCCGGGCGATCGCGACCACCTCGTCCATGTTCAGGTGCAGGTCGCGGAAGTTCGGGCCCACGAGGTTCCAGTGGATCTGCTTGCCCACGAGGTGCAGGTTCACCAGGTCGACGAGAACGTGCTGCAAGTCGTCCCGGAGGGAGGCGGGCGCGACGAACCCGTGCTCGGCGTTCTCCTCGGTCGTCGTGGCCGCGGGGGTCTTCGATGCGTTGGCCATTCTTCCTCCAAGTCTCGTGACGGTGCGGGCGGGGACGCCGGCGACTCACGGAGCCACGCCCTCCTCATTCACGCTTGCACACCGTGATCCCGCTGACAACGGGGCGGACGGCTCGGGATCCTCGTCTAGGATCGATGCGGTCGATCAGAGGAGAACCATGTGTCAGCGCATCACGTGCGAGGCCTGCGCCAAGCCGACCTGGCAGGGCTGCGGCGAGCACATCGAGGAGGCCCTCGAGGGCGTCGCCCCGGCGGATCGCTGCGTCTGCCCGCGCTGACGCTCGAGGGGATCAGTCCGGGATCGGGCCGAGGAGTGCGGTCGCCCAGGACGCGTGGGTCGACTCCTCGCTGCTCGGATGGAAGATCCCGGCCGCCACGTCGCGGTAGAGCCGCGAGAGCTCGTTCCGCGTGAAGTAGGAGCCGCCGCCGCTCAGGCGCATCGCCGCGTCGACCACCCGCCGGGCCGTCTCCGTGGCGTGGATCTTGACCGCGGACAGCCGCGGAAACCACAGGTCGCCGTGGTCGGCGGCCCCGGGGAGGCCCTCGACGTCCCGCGCGATCGTGGTCAGGTGCACGAGCGCCTCGTCCAGGTCCATCGCGGCCGCGGCGACGGCCTTGCGGATCGTCGGGTTGTGCGCGTAGGGGGTGCCGCCGGCCGCCTTCGAGGTGCGCCGGGCCACCGCCTCGATCGCGAGGTCGAGGGCCCGCTGGGCGATCCCCGCATAGACCGAGGCGACGAGGATCTCGAAGTTCGCGAAGATCCCGAAGACGAGCGGATCCGGGTTCGGGCCGGGAACGAGTCGGCGCAGCACCCGTTCCGGCGGGGCGTAGGCGCCGTCGAGGATCGTGGTGCACGACTGCGAGGCCCGCATGCCGAGGGTGTCCCAGTCGCTCTTGACCTCGAAGCCGCCGCCCGCCCGGTCGACGAACGCGTACACGTTGCGCGGATCGCCCGGATCGGTGGAGTCGAGGCCGAACGTGCCGAGCTTGGTCCAGCCGGGGGAGTTCGACGTGAAGATCTTCGTGCCGTGGAAGGTGTAGCCGCCGCCCGCCACGGGGCGCGCCTCGCTCGAGGACCCGAGCAGCACGAGGTCGTTCCCGGGCTCCGAGATCCCGAATCCGAAGACCTCCCCGGCCGCGGCGTCCGTGAACAGCCAGTCGAGGCCGGCGTCTCCGCGGGCGCGGACGGTGCGGGCCACGCCGACCCAGACCTGGTGCATGTTGACCGAGAGCGCGGTGGCGGGGGCGGCGCCGGCCAGCCGCATCTGCACCTGGGTCATCTCCGGCAGCGTGAGCCCGCCGCCGCCGAACTCGGTGGGCACGAACAGGCGCAGGTAGCCGGCGCCGGCGAGGTCGGCGAGGTCCTCGGCGAAGAAGGTGTTGGTGCGGTCGTATTCCGCCGCCCGGGCGTGGATCCGGTCGAGCAGGTCGTCGGTGAGGCTCATGGATCGAACGTACCGCGCGGCACCGACGGCGTCAGCATCTGCCCAGTGCCGGCGTCTGCCCGGTGTCAGGACGGTGTCAGGACGGCGCGAGGACGGCGTGAGGACGACGGTGCTCGCCCGTCCGCGCATCCCATCCGCTCGTAGGGGGATCGCGGGGGTGCCGTTCGGATGCGTCCGCAGGCGCCCCGACGCGACCCTGAGACGCTCTGGAGACGCTCTGGAGACGCTCTGGAGATGCCCGGGAGCTGTCCCGCGGCGCCCCGGGAGGCGTGTGACGAAAGTGACGAACGGGGCTGATGGGGACGCGAATTGACGCTGAATCTGCCAAAACGCCGTGGAAACTGGACAAGATGGCGGGTCCGGGCCGTAATGTCGGCATCGGCGCCTCCCGTTCGGGACGCCGTCCGAACCATGAGAGGGAGACTCCCAGTGTCCGTCAACCGCACCGAGCTCGTTGCCGCCATCGCCGATAAGGCCGGCCTGACCAAGACCCAGGCAGACGCCGCCGTGGCCGCCCTGCAAGAGGTCCTCACGTCCTCGCTGTCCGATGGCGAGGCCGTCAAGATCACCGGCCTGCTCAGCGTGGAGCGCGTCGAGCGCAAGGCCCGCACCGGCCGCAACCCCCGCACGGGTGAGGAGATCCAGATCCCCGCCGGCTTCGGCGTCAAGATCTCCGCCGGCTCGGCCCTGAAGAAGGCCGTCACCGCCTGAGTCACCGCCACGACACCGGCCCGGGAGTTCCCTTCCCGGGCCGGTTCGTTGTGTTCGGGGGCCCATCGCGGGGTGGGCGGATGTCCCCGCTGCGGGTGGCGGCCGGGCGACGTAGACTGGAGGGCATGAGTGAGCACCAGCCCCCCGTCGATCCGCTCGAATCCGGCCGTACCCAGGCAGGCACGGGCGTGCTCGAGCGGGAGGAACTGCGCGAGCAGGCGGCCCCGGGGGACGCCGAGCGCTATGCCCACTACGTGAAGAAGGAGAAGATCACGTCCGCCTCGGTCACGGGCGGCCCGGTCGTGGCGCTGTGCGGGAAGGTGTGGTCTCCCTCGCGCGACCCGAAGAAGTATCCCGTGTGCCCGGCGTGCAAGGAGATCTTCGAATCCCTCGGCAAGCACGGCCAGCACGGTGACGGCGCCGGCGGGTTCTTCGGCTTCGACGGCACCGCCAAGTGAATTCGCCGCTCACGAGCGGCCTGGTCCAGCGGGACGGAGCGCACGGCGCCGCCCGCGATCCGGGATCGCCCTCGGCCAGCGCCGCCTCGAACCTCTCCCCGGCCTATCCGGCCCGGGCCGCGTGGGGAACCGCCGGCAGCCTGCGCGCCTGGCAGGCCGCGGCACTGGCCGCATACCTGGAGCGGCAGCCGCGCGACTTCCTCGCGGTCGCCACCCCCGGGGCCGGGAAGACGACCTTCGCGCTGCGGGTGGCCGCCGAGCTCGTCGCCGCGGGCGTCATCCGCCGCATCGCCGTGGTCGCCCCGACCGAGCACCTCAAGACCCAGTGGGCCGACGCGGCCGCCCGCGTGGGCATCATGATCGACCCGAACTTCCGCAACGCCCAGGGCCGCCACGGGGCCCAGTTCACCGGCGTCGCCCTGACGTACGCCCAGGTCGCCGCGAACCCGGCGCTGCACCGGGCCCGCACGGAGGCCGAACGCACGCTCGTCATCCTCGACGAGGTGCACCACGGCGGCGACGCTCTCACCTGGGGCGACGGCATCCGCGAGGCGTTCGACCCGGCCACCCGCCGGCTCTCGCTCACCGGCACCCCCTTCCGCTCGGACACCGCCCCGATCCCGTTCATCACCTACACCCCGGACTCCGCGGGCATTCGCCGTTCCCAGGCCGACCACACCTACGGCTACTCCGACGCCCTGCGCGACGGCGTGGTCCGACCCGTGCTGTTCATGTCGTATTCCGGCGCGATGCGCTGGCGCACCCGGGTGGGCGACGAGATGAGCGCGAGCCTCGGCACGCCCATGACCAAGGATCTGGCCGCCCAGGCCTGGCGCACCGCGCTCGACCCCCAGGGCGAGTGGATCCAGAGCGTGCTCGCCGCGGCCGACCGGCGCCTGACCGAGGTCCGCCGCGGCATGCCCGACGCCGGGGGCCTCGTGATCGCCACCGACCAGGACGCCGCCCGAGCCTACGCCGCCCACCTGCGCCGCATCACCGGCGAGGCGCCCGTGGTCGTGCTCTCCGACGACCCGTCCGCCTCGAAGAACATCGAGGTGTTCAACGGCGGCGACCAGCGCTGGATGGTTGCGGTGCGGATGGTCTCCGAGGGCGTCGACGTGCCCCGCCTCGCCGTCGGCGTCTACGCGACCGCGACCGCCACCCCGCTCTTCTTCGCCCAGGCGGTCGGCCGATTCGTGCGTGCCCGGCGCCGCGGCGAGACCGCCTCGATCTTCCTACCGTCGGTGCCCGTGCTCCTCGGCCTGGCCGGCGAGCTCGAGGCCGAACGCGACCATGCCCTCGACCGCCCCGAGAAGGAGGGCGACGGGCTCTTCGACGACGAGGCGCTCGCGGAGGCGAACCGCGCCGAGTCCGCCTCGAGCGACCTGCTGCCGGGGTTCGCGGCCCTCGAGGCGAACGCCTCCTTCGACCGGGTGCTCTTCGACGGCGGCGAGTTCGGCCTCGGCGGGGAGGTCGGCTCCGAGGAGGAGCAGGACTTCCTCGGCATCCCCGGCCTGCTCGACCCCGACCAGGTGGCCACGCTGCTGCGCAGCCACCAGGCCGAGCACGCGAAGCGCCGTCCGGCCGGCTCGCCTGCCCAAGCCGGCCAAGCCGGCCAAGCCGGTCAAACACAGTCCGCGAGCCCGGCCGTCGATCACCGCAAGCTCGCGGAGCTCCGTAAGGAGCTCAACTCGCTCGTGTCGGCCTGGGCGAGGCGCTCGGGAAGCCCACACGGCGTCGTCCATACGCGCCTGCGTGAGCACAGCGGCGGGGCGGAGGTCGCGACGGCCTCCCAGGAGCACCTGGAGAAGCGCATCGCCCAGGTGCGCCGCTGGTTCCTCGGCAAGAAGTGAGCTAGACCTCGGCCACGTCGACGTGCACGGTCGCGAGCGCCGGGTCGCCCGCGGAGAGCCGCCGGGCCGCGGGGCGCAGCTCCGCCCGCGAGGCCTGATGACGACGCCCCGCCCGCAGCAGTCCCGCCGCGCCGATGTGGTCCTCGTCGACGACCCCGGCCCGGGCGAGCGGCACGTGCAGCGCCCGCAGGTCCTCGCCCGCCGGTGACCAGTCGCCCTCGGCGCCCGAGACGATGACCTCCTCGCTCGCGCGGCCGGCGGGGTCGATCCGGCGGGCGGCGTTCTTGCGGCCGCCGACGCTCGCCTTCGAACTCGACACCTTCTGCACCGGCTCCATCTCGCCCGCGGAGTTCTCCCGCAGCACGAGCTTGTACACCATCGAGCAGGTCGGGGCGCCGGAGCCGGTCACCACGGAGGTGCCCACGCCGTAGGAGTCGACCGGGGCCACCGCGAGCGCCGCGATCGAGTACTCGTCCAGGTCGGAGGAGACGACGATCTTCGTGCCCGCCGCGCCGAGGGAGTCGAGCTGCTCGCGCACCTCCCGGGCCACGGCGCCCAGGTCTCCCGAGTCGAGCCGCACCGCGTCGAGGCTCGTGCCCGCGGCCGCGATCGCACGGCGCACGCCGGTGGGGATGTCGTAGGTGTCCACGAGCAGGGTCGTGCCGGTTCCGTAGGCGGCGACCTGCGCCGCGAACGCCTCCTCCTCCGTGTCGTACAGGAGGGTGAAGGCGTGGGCCGCGGTGCCGATCGTCGGGATCGCGTACCGGCGCCCCGCCTCGAGGTTCGACGTGCCCACGAAGCCCGCCACGGTCGCCGCCCGCGCCGCCGCGACCGCCGCCTGCTCGTGCGCCCGCCGCGACCCCATCTCCAGGCACGGGCGGCTCCCGGCCGCGGACGTCATCCGCGAGGCCGCCGAGGCGACCGCCGAGTCGTAGTTGAGGATCGAGAGCACGACGGTCTCCAGCAGCACCCCCTCGCCGAACTCGGACTCGACCACGAGCAGCGGCGAGCCCGGGAAGAACACCTCGCCCTCCGCGTAGCCGTAGATGTCGCCCGTGAAGCGGTAGTCCGCGAGGTAGTCCAGGGTGGGCGTATCGACGACGCTCTCCCGCCGCAGGTAGTCCAGCTCGGCCTCGTCGAAGCGGAAGTCCCGTACGGCCTCGAGCAGCCGGCCCGTGCCGGCCACGACGCCGTAGCGGCGCCCGGGCGGGAGCCTGCGGGTGAACACCTCGAAGATCGACCGGCGGTGCGCGCTGCCGTCGGCGAGCGCGGCCTGCAGCATCGTCAACTCGTAGCGGTCGGTCAACAGGGCGGTGCTGGTCAGGCCGGGGCCCGGGGTCGATGCGTGCGCCATGGGGCCCAACCTATCGCGCGGGGGGACGGGTCGCCCCGGCACCCCGCGCGGCCCGTGTCGGCGGCGCGCCGTAGGCTGGTTCCCGTGAGTTCAAGCATCGAGATGCCGCTGCCGATCGTGCTCCCCGGGGAGGATCCGCAGGTGGTCGCCCGCCCGGCGCACGAGGCACCCTGGCGGTGCGTGGTCTGGGACGATCCGGTCAACCTCATGAGCTATGTGACCTACGTGTTCATGAGTCACTTCGGCTACCGTCGCGAGCGGGCGCAGACCCTCATGCTGCGGGTGCACGAGGCCGGCTCCGCGATCGTGAGCACCGGCGGCCGGGAACGGATCGAGGCGGACGTGCAGGCGATGCACCGCTACGGGCTGTGGGCCACGATGGCCCAGGAGGGGGAGCGATGAGCCTGTTCTCGTATCGAAACGGGGCGTGCGTGGCGTCGATCGATGCCACCACCCGCGAGTTCCTGCGCCTGCGCTGCATCGACATGGCGGTGACCCTCGGTGGGCGGATCGCGACGGCCGACTCCCTCGCGGAGCCGGTCGAACCCTCGATCGCGCATCCCGACCCGCGCGTGCAGGTGGTCGGCTGGTCCGCCGAGGACCTCGAGGCGCCCACGAACGAGGCCGCCGCCCGGCTGCTCCCGCCGGCCCGGGTCACCGACGACGAGGTGGCCGCGGAGTTCCGCCGGCTGACCGAGCACGACCTGCGGGAGGCGAAGCTCGGGCAGCTGCAGCTCGTGCACGACTCCCTCGACGAGGGCGACGAGGTGCGCCTGAGCATGGCCGAGGCGCTCGACTGGACCGCCGGGGTCAACACGATGCGCCTCATCCTGGCCACGTGGATGCGGATCGACTCGCCCGAGCGCGCCGACGAGGTGGCCCACCTCGCCCGGCAGAGCGCACCGGATCGCCTCGGGGACCAGAACGCGTACTTCCGACACCTGTTCGCGCACGTCTACACGATCCTCGGCGCGCTGCAGGAGAGCGTGCTCGAGGCGCTCCTCGACCACGCCGAGGGCTGACCTGCTCGCGGCGCGCGAGCCACTCGGCGGGCGCCGGAACGGTCCCGGACCGGTGGCTCGGGCGAGGTGAACCATCCCACAGTCGCCGTGATCATGCGGCTGCGATCCGGCCCCGCGGGCTACCCTCGGCTCTTGTGAGTGGAGCACCGATCGGCATGTTCGATTCCGGGGTGGGCGGACTGACCGTGGCCCGCGCCGTGATCGACCAATTGCCGAACGAGTCGATCTACTACATCGGCGACACCGCGAACGCCCCGTACGGCCCGCTGCCGATCGCGACCGTGCGCGCCCACGCCCTCGCGATCATGGACCGGCTCGTGGCCGCCGGCGTGAAGATGCTCGTCATCGCCTGCAACTCCGCCTCCGCCGCCGTCCTGCGCGACGCCCGCGAACGGTACACGATCGGCCGGGGCGTGCCGGTGGTCGAGGTGATCCAGCCGGCCGTGCGCCGGGCCGTGGCCGCCACCCGCAGCGGCCGGGTCGGGGTGATCGGCACCCGCGCCACCGTGGACTCGCGGGCGTACGAGGACGCCTTCGCCGCCGCGCCCCACCTGCACCTCACCACGAACGCCGCCCCGCGGTTCGTCGAGTTCGTGGAGCGCGGGCTCACCTCCGGCCCGGAGGTCCTGGCCGCGGCGCGCGAGTACCTCGCCCCGGTCATGGCGGCCGACGTCGACACCCTCGTGCTCGGCTGCACCCACTACCCGCTCCTGACCGGCGCGATCTCGTACGTGACCGGTGAGGCCGTCACGCTCGTATCGTCGGCCGAGGAGACGGCCAAGGACGTCTACCGCACGCTCGTAGCCCACGGTTTGGAGCGGCGCGAGCCGTCCCCGCCGGAGTACACCTTCCTGTCGACCGGTGACCCGGCGGCCTTCGACCGGCTCGCCCGGCGCTTCCTCGGCCCCGATGTGGGGGCGGAGAGCGCGCTGGCCGTCACCGGTGAGATCCCGATCATTCGAGAGGCCCCATGAAGCTCACCGTCGTCGGCTGCTCCGGATCGGTCTCCGGGCCGGAGTCCGCCTCCTCCTGCTACCTCCTCCAGGCCGAGGACCGGGGAACGATCACCTCGGTCGTGCTCGACCTCGGCTCGGGCGCGTTCGGCCAGCTCCTGCGCTTCGTCGACCCCGGCACGCTCGACGGCGTGCTGCTCTCCCACCTGCACGCCGACCACGTGGTCGACACCGCCGCGCTCGAGGTGCACCTGAAGTACGCCCCGACCGGCCCCTACGCGCCGATGCGGGTGTTCGGCCCGCAGGGCACGTCCGAGCGGCTCGCGCAGATCGCGGGCGACGACGGCGCCGAGTCCCCCTTCCAGGTCGAGGCGTGGCGGCCGGGGGAGCGGGTGCGGCTCGGCTCGCTCACGATCGAACCGTTCCCCGTGCTGCACCCGGTGCCGGCGTTCGCGCTGCGCATCACCGGCCCGGGGGAGCGGGCCGGCACCACGCGCGTGCTCACCTTCACCGGCGACACGGACCTGTGCGAGGGCGTGAGCCGGGCCTCAGACGGGGCCGACCTGCTGCTGGCCGAGGCCGCGTTCGAGGAGGGTCGCGATCACGTGCGCGGCATCCACCTGACCGGCCGGCGCGCCGGGGAACTGGCGAGCGGGTCCGGCGCGAGGCGACTCGTGCTCACCCACATCCCGCCGTGGACGAATCCGGCGACGGTCCGGGCCGAGGCCTGCACCACGTTCTCCGGGCCGGTCGACCTGGCCGCACCGGGGGCGTGCTGGTCGCTGTGAGACCGGGCCTCAGCCCGCGAGGTCGATCGCCACGACCGGCTCGGTCGTCGGCTGCGGGGAACCGCCCGCCGGTTCGATGGTCACGGCGAGTGTCGTCCCGGCCGCAAGCCGGTCGACGTCCGTGCGCGCCGTACCCGCGCGGAGCTCGATGATCCCCTCGGAGACCGCGCCGCCGGCACCGACCGCCCAGAGCTGGTAGGTGCGTCCGCTTCCGGCGGGGGGCACTCCGCGCATGACGAACAGCCCCCGACCGCCCGCGGCGACGACGACCGCGCGGCCACCGCCGGCGACGTCCTGCGCGTAGAGGGTCGCGCCGGGGCGGGCCAGCGCCTCGATCACGGAGCTCGCCCGGTCGCGCGCGGCCTCGGCCTGACGCGACTCCTGCACGGCGATGCCCGTCGGCACGGCGATGGCCGCGACCACGGCCGCGGCCGCGGCCCAGCGGGCGATCCGCCATCCCCGCCCGCCCTGCTCACCCTGCCGACCCCGCCCGTGCCGGCGCGAGGCCGCGGCGAGGTCGATCGGTGGGCGCTCGTCCACAGGGCCGGAGTCCTGCTGCGGCTCGGTGGCGACGGCGCGGAGCACCGCGGCGCGCACGTGTTCCGGCGCTGGCACGGCGTCCTGGGCGGCGAGCGCGGCGACGGTCTCACGCAGGGCCCGGGCCTCGCGCGCAAGACCGGGGTCGGCGGAGATGGCGTGCTCGACGAGCGCGCGTTCGGCCGGTTCGACGGCGTCCAGCGCCCAGGCGGCGAGCAGGTCGGCGGTCACCCTGGGATCGTTCACGAGCCCACCTCCAGGCAGCGTTTCAGGGCCATGAGCCCGTCCCTCATCCGGGACTTGATCGTCGGCAGGGCGACGCCCGTCTCCGCGGCGACCTGCCGGTATGTGCGCCCGCCGTAGTAGGCCCGGTCGATCGCCTGGCGCTGCAGGTCGGTGAGCGTGTCGAGACAGCGGCGCACGCGCCGGCGCTCGTCGTCGTCCTCGACGTGCTGGGACACGGCGTCGAACGGGACCTGCTGGTCGCGGACGCCGACGAACTCGTCCCGGGCGCGTTGGGAGGAGACGGCGCGGACCCGGTCGATCGCGCGCCGGTGGGCGATCGTGGCGACCCAGGCGGGCACGCTGCCGCGGTCCTCGTCGAAGTCGGGGGCGTGGCGCCACACGTCGATCATCACTTCCTGGGTGATCTCTGCCGAGAGATCGGGGTCGCGCACGACCCGCAGCGCGGTGCCGTGCACCATCGGTGAGAGCGCGTCGTAGACCTCGGCGAAGGCCTGCTGGTCGCCGCGGCCGACGCGTCGCATGAGCACCGCCAGGTGCGATGCGTGGACGTCGGTCAGGGAGGACACGGACCCAGTATGACGAGCCGTGCCCGCTTCCCGCGACGGGGGCCGGTGGGCCGTGCCACCGGCGACGGCGGCGAGCCGGTGGTTCCGGCCCGCCGCCGCGGGATGTGCCGGGTGCGTCAGTTGAGAGCCTCGTCGAGGGAGTCGATCGCTCCGGCGAGGGTCTGCACGTGCATCGCGAGCCCCTCGGCGATGGCGTCTGCGGGGAGCGCCCCGTCCGAGATCGTGGCGAAGAAGTCACCGGCGTCGCCCCGGTAGTCGTCGAGGTCGACGAGTGCCTGCTGGGCGGCCGCGTCGTCCCCGCCGGCGATGGCGACCGCGTAGTCCACGAAGTAGCCGATGTGGGTGCGCCACAGGTCGAGGAAGGCCGCCCCGTTGTCGTCCCCGGCGAGGGAGCCAACCGCCTCGCTCAGCCTGACCGAGTTCCCGTCGAGGGTCGCCGCCGCGGCCTTGAACGCCTCCGAGTCGGGGCCGCCGTCGGCGGTGTAGGCGGTGAAGACGGCGATCGAGGCGAGGTACACGTGTTCCTGCAGCAACTGGGTCAGGTTGGTGCGCAGGGTCGAGGCCTCGTCGTCGGGGTCGCCGCTCATGCCGGTGGCGGCGACGAGCCCGTCGGCGATGACGCCTGCCGCCGTGCTCACGTGCGCGGCGGCCTTCTGCAAGGTGTCGTAGGCGTCGGGGCTGCCCGCGGCGAGGTCGTCGATCGCCGCGCTCAGGGTCTCCACGTGCATGGAGAGCGCGTCGGTCATCGTCGCGGCGGGAAGGTGACCGTCGCTGATCTTGTCGAAGAAGGCGCCCGCATCCTTCGTGTACTGGGTGAGCTCGGCGGTGGCCTTGTCAGCTCCGGCCTCGTCCTGGCCGGCGACCGCGACCGCGTAGTCCACGAAGTAGCCGATGTGGGTGCGCCACAGGTCGAGGAACGCCGCCGCGTTCTCGTCCCCGGCGAGGGAGCCGACCGCCTCGGACAGATCGACCGAGTTCTCGTCGAGGGTGGCCGCGGCGGCGTCGAACTCCGGCGAGTCCGGGCCCGCCGCATAGGCGGTGGCGACCGCGATGCCGGCGAGGTAGACGTGCTCCTGCAGCAGGGCGGTGAGGTTCGCGCGCAGGGTGGCGGCGTCGGAGTCCGCGTCACCGGGCAGGTCGAAGGCCGTGACGAAGCCCGCGGCCAGGGTGGCGGCGGTGCCCGGCATGTGCGCGGCGGCGGTGCGGGCGTCCTCGAACGGGTCGCCCGTGCCCGTCGGCTGGACGGCGCTCGGGGCCTCGGAACTGGGCGGCTCCGCGGATTCCTCGGGCGTCTGGCTCATCGTGTCGGGTGGGGAGGCGCTCGGCTCGTCGTCGCCCGTTCCGCATGCCGCCATGCCCAGCATCAGGGCGAGCGCGGCGGGGACCGTCGCGGCCTTGTGGATCGATCGCATGATGTGCTCCTCATTCGGGTGTCGTGTTCTGTCACCCGGGGTTCGGAGCGGTCGCGGGGGCGGATGGGTCCGGTCCGGAATTCGTCTCCCACGGCCTGTTCGAGTGGGGCACGGGGCGGGGTCAGAGCGTGGGCAGGCGCACCGTGGTCGCGCCGCCGACGCCGGTGAAGCGGTCCTCCTGGCAGGTGAAGAGCACGACCTGGGCCTGGCGTCCGACCGTGGCGAGCACGAGGTTGAGGGCCTCGAGCCGCTGGGCGTCGGCGAAGCCGAGGGTGTCGTCGAGGATGACCGGGGCGCCCTCGTCGGCGTCGATCAGCTGGGCGCACGCGAGCCGGCCCAGGAGGGCGAGCTGTTCGCGGGCACCGGCCGAGAGCGAGTCGAAGGGCACGGTGTCGCCGCCGAGGGTGCGGGAGACGATCTGCAGGTTCTCGTCGATCTGCACGCCGAACTCCGGCCCGAACACGAGCCGGCCGAGCCGGTCGATCGCGTCCCGGAACGGGGCCACGTACTTGCGGTGGGCCTCGTCGCGGTGGCGATGGATCGTCTCGCGGAGGAGCCGGATCGCCCGGGCGGACCGGTCCAGTCGCTCGTGGGCGGCGCGTGCCGCCCCGAGCTCGGCCTCGGCGGCCGCGAGCCTGTCGTAGATCCCGGCCTTGGCGCTCTCCTCGAGCAGGGCACGCACTCCGACGAGTCGCTCCCGCGTGCCCGCCAGCCGCTCACGCGCCGAGACCAGTGCCGCGTCGGCGTTCGTCAGCTCGAGTTCGACGCGGTCGGCATCGGCGCCGACGAGCTCCGCCCGGGCGGCCGCAGCCGCTCGGCCGGCCCGGTCCAGCGCCGCGGCCGCGGACTCCACCCCGAGGGCCACGGCCTCGTCCGTCAGCGTGGACCGGGCGCGGTCGAGCCGCTCCTGCTCCACGCGGTGCTCCTCGCCCTGCTGCTCCACGGCGACCTGCGCGCGCATGAGGGCGGTCTCGGCCTCCCGGCTCGCGGCCTGGGCCGCCTCGAGTGCCCGCTGCGCCTCGGCGTTCGCGCGCTCGGCGCGGGCGGCCGCCTCCTCGGCCTCGGCCGCCGCGGCGCGTAGTTCGTCGACGGAGGCGTCCGGATCCTCGGACAGCACCCCGACTCGCGCCTCGAGAGTCGCCGCCCGTTCGGCGAGCTCGGGGATGCTCTGCCCGTCGAGCAGGGCCGTCAGGGTGCTCACCGCCCGGTCCCGGGCGGTGAGCACCTCGGTCTGCTCCTCGGCCACTCGGCGCGCCTGCGCCAGGGAGGCGACGCCGGCGCCGGCGAGCGCCTCACGCAGTGACTCCTCGGCCCGGGTGAGGTCCCCTTCGAGATCGGCCGGCCCCGCTCCGGGGTGGATCTCCACCCGCAGCACGCCGGTGGCCTCGACCGTCACGGCGTCGGTGGCATGCCGGGTCTCGGGGGCATCGATCGCGGCGCCGTTCACGAGCACGGACACCTCACCGAGAGGCTGCACGAGCACCCGGGCCGCCGCGGCCTCCCGGGCCCGCCGAGCCAGGGTCACCCGGGTGGCCAGATCGGTCAATCCCGCAAGGGTCGAGGCGTCGACCCGCGGCCCACCCTCGAGCGTGGCCACCGCGGTGAGTCGATGCCCGTCCGCCTCGCGGGCCCGGTCGAGTCGCCGCCGGAGCTCGATCAGCGCCGTGGAGTCCTGCGCTCGTTCGAGTGCCTTGGTCGCCCGGGCCGCGCGACCGCGGCCCTCCTCGAGGTTCGTGCCCGCCACCCGGGCGCGCTCCCGGGCCTCGCCGAGTCGCTCACCTGCCGGCCGGGCCGTCTCGGCCAGGTCGGTCGCCTCCAGCCGGATCGCGGCCAGGTGGTCGGTGCGACGGGCCAGCGCCGAGATCAGCTCCTCGCGCGCCTCCCGGGCAGCGGCCGCCTCGGTGCGCGCAAGCTCGGCCCCGGCCAGGTCCCGGTCGCGTTCCTCCGCGCGTTCCCGCAGCTGCTCGAGCGCCCGATCCCGGGCCCGCCACGTCTCCAGCCGGGCGCCGGCCCGGCCGATCCGTTCCTGGTCGTCGATGAGCAGGGCCGATTCACGCTCGTGATCGTTCGTGCGCCGGTCCATGACGCGACTCTGCTCGCGCAGGTCGGCCGCCGCCGACTCGAGGTCCGGCAGGCTCGCGCCGATCTCCCGGTACTCGCCGGTGGGCCTGCCCGTCGAGGTGAAGAACCGCCTGTACTCCGCCTCGATCCGCTCGAGCAGCGCGTCGTGGCCCGCGCCGTCCGGCCCGGGCTCGCCGGTCTCGTGCCCGGCGCCCGCCGCCGTGCGATCGAGCGCGGCGTGGAGGGCGCCGATCTCGGCCAGCTGCGGGCGCTCGAGGGACATCCCCTGGGCCACGTCGAGCGCCGAGAGCAGGTCCAGATCCACGGTCTCGGCCAGGATCTGCCCGAACCGGTCGTGGGCCTGATCCCCGCTCAACTGCTCGTGCCGGGGTGCGCTCACCTCGAGCTCGGTGAAGGCATCCCGGATCCACCGCTTCGCGTACCTCATCCGGTACCCGCCGCTGCTCAGGTGCACCTCCACCTCGGGGCCGACGTCCCGGCCCACCGGCTGCACCGACTTGACGGCCTGACTCTTCGAGGAGTGCTTGACCTCCCGCAACAGCCGGATCGCCTCCCGCACCGAGGACTTGCCCACCTCGTTCGGTCCGGAGACGATCGTGATCCCGGGGGAGAGGTCGACGACGGACTCCGACACGCCGCGGAAGTTGCGCAGCCGCACCCGCTCGAGCCTCATCGGAGTGCCTGCGTGTACTGGTAGAGGCGGGCCAGGGCGTCCTGGGCGACGGCGGCCTCCTCGTGGTCACCGCGGGCGGAGGCGACCAACTCGCCCACCGCGGCCTCGGCGAAGCCCGTGAGCCCCAGCCCGGTGAACTCGGCCTCCTCGGGCACGACCGCCAGGTCGTAGTGCCGCCACCAGTGATCGAGCCGGGCGAACAGGTCCCGGGCCTCGTCGAGCACCTGATCCAGCCGGGCCTTCGCCCGGGTCGAGAGCGATCCGCTCGCCTTGATCCAGGCGGCCGTGCGCTCCTTGTCGGGCAGCGCGGCCAGCGTCGCGGCGAGCTCCTCCACATCGGCCTCGTCGAGGAGGTCGGCCACGATCGTGGCGAAGGCCCACCGGCCCGTGCGCACCCGGGTCACGGCGACCGACCGATCCGATTCGTCCACCTCGACCACGAGCACGTGGCCCGGGTCGACCTCCCGGCGGGCCGTGACCTCCGGGGTGCCCGGATACCAGATTCCGGTGGCGACCTCGGTCGCGGAGTGCCGGTCGCCGAGGATCGCCGCGTGCACGCGCCCCTCCGCGATCGCGGCCTCGAGCCCGGGCACGTCGATCACGGCCGCCGACTCCTGATCCGGCTCGAGGGTGCTCACCGCGCCGTGCCCCACGAGCACCCGGGTCGTGCCCGCCGGCGCGGGCCCGAGCGGCCCGTAGGCGCCGGCCACCAGATCGGTCAGTGGCCGCTTGGAGAACCACGGCGCGCCCACGACCTCGACGCCCGGGACCACCTCGACCGGCTCCGAATCCCGCAGCACGCGCACGTGCGGCGGCACCCGGCTCGCGAACGCCGCCGAGTCGTACAGGCTCGCGGCATCGAGCGGATCGTGGTTGCCCGGCACGAGCACGACCGGCACCGTGAACTCCGCCAGCGCCTCGCACGCCCGCGCCACGATCGCCCGGTCGAGCTGATTCGACTCGAACACGTCCCCGCCGACCACGACGAACGCGGCCTCGTGCTCCCGGGCGATCGCCGCGATCGCACGCACGGCGTCGAGGCGAGCCTGATGAAAACGCGGGCGGGCGTCGTCCTCGAGGAAGTTCGCGGCCATGCCCAGCTGCCAGTCCGCGGTCGCTACGAAACGCATCGAATCCTCCCATCGAGAGTCGTTCCGCCATCGTGACAGAACCCGCCGACATCGCCGCGACCATCCGCGATCGCGCGGTCGAACCGTGACCTGGACCACGCTGCCGGGACCTCCCGGCACCTGCGTTCTTGACCAGTCCTTGAGACCGTTACGCTCGAGTCATGACGATCGACTCATCCGATACCCCGGCTCACGGCATCGCATCCGGATCACGATCCGGCGCGGTCGAGGAGATGCCCGATGAACTGCGTCACGACGTTCGGCTGCTGGGCGACCTGCTCGGCCGGGTGCTCACCGAGGCCGGCGGCGCCGATCTCCTCGCCGACGTCGAGCGCCTGCGGGAGCTGACCATCCGGGCCTACGCCGCGCCGGGATCCGAGGCGTTCGAGCAGGCCGAAGCGCTCGTCGAGGCGTTCACGCTCGACCGGGCCGAGGAGGTCGCCCGCGCGTTCCTGTGCTACTTCCACCTCGTCAACCTCGCCGAGGAGGCCCACCGCGTGCGCGTGCTGCGCAGCCGTGAGGACGCCGTCGCGGCCAGTCCCGAGGACTCCCTCGCCGGCACGATCGCGTACCTGCGCGAGACCTACGGTGAGGAGGCCGCCCGCGCGCGGATCGCCGAGCTCGAGTTCCGGCCCGTGCTCACGGCCCACCCGACCGAGGCCCGCCGCCGCGCGATCAACGCCTCGATCCGGCGCATCACCGACCTGCTCGCCGGCCGCGGCGACACCCGCCTGGGCGCCTCCGCGCTCGCGGCGAACGAGCGCTCGCTGCTGACCGAGATCGACACCCTGTGGCGCACCTCGCCGCTGCGGCTCGACAAGCCGACCCCGCTCGACGAGGTGCGCACGGCGATGGGCGTCTTCGAGGCGACCCTGTTCCGCACGCTCCCGCAGGTGTATCGGCGCTTCGACGACCTGCTCGGCGGCACCGACCCGCACGCGCCGCTCGCCCCCGCGTTCGTGCGGCTCGGCTCCTGGATCGGCGCGGACCGCGACGGCAACCCGAACGTCACGGCCCCGATCACCCGGGCCGCGGCGGGCATCGCGAGCGAGCACATCCTGTCCGCGCTCACGGCCGCGACCCGCGAGGTCGCCGTCCTGCTCACCCTCGACGCGACCACCACTGCGCCCTCGCCGGAGCTGACGAAGCTGTGGAACACCCAGCGCTCCCTCGCGGTCGAGGTGGCCGACGAGATCGCCGCGGGCGCCCCCGAGGAGCCCCATCGCCAGGTCATGGGGATGGTGGCCGAGCGGCTCGCGGCCACCCGCGCCCGCGACGCCGACCTCGCCTACCCCTCCCCGGAGGCGCTGCTCGCGGACCTGCGCACGGTGCAGGATTCGCTCGTGACCGCCGGCGAGGTCCGCCGCGGCTACGGCGAGCTGCAGGATCTCATCTGGCAGGTGGAGACCTTCGGCTTCCACCTCGCCGAGTTCGAGGTGCGTCAGCATTCCGAGGTGCACCGGCGCACGCTCGCCGACCTCGCGGCGGTGGCCGAGAACGGCGGCGAGCTCTCGGACATGTCCAAGGAGGTGCTCGACACCTTCCGCGCGATCGGCTCGGTCCAGCGCCGCCACGGCGAGCGGGCCGCGCACCGCTACATCATCTCGTTCGCCACGTGTGCGGACGACGTCGCGAACGTCTTCGCGCTCGCGGAGGCCGCGTTCGGCTCGCCCGAGGACGTGCCCGCACTCGATGTCATCCCCCTCTTCGAGACCTTCGACGACCTACACGCGGCCCCGGGCGTGCTCGACGACATGCTCGTCCTCGAGCCCTACCGCGCCCGGCTCGGGGCGACGGGCCGGCGGGTCGAGGTGATGCTCGGCTACTCCGACTCCTCCAAGGACGTGGGGCCGGTCTCGGCGACCCTCGCCCTGTACGAGGCGCAGGAGAAGATCGCCGCCTGGGCGCGGCGCAACGACATCGAGCTCACCCTGTTCCACGGCCGCGGCGGGGCGCTGGGGCGTGGGGGCGGCCCCGCGAACCGGGCCGTGCTCGCGCAGCCGCCGGGCTCGGTCGACGGCCGGTTCAAGCTGACGGAGCAGGGGGAGGTCATCTCCGCCCGCTACGGCGACCCGGTCATCGCCACCCGGCACATCGAGCAGGTCGCCGCGGCCACCCTCATGCAGGGCACCGAGGCGATCTCCCAGCGCAACGACGACGCCGCCCACACCTTCGCGGGCCTGGCCGGTCGCCTCGACGAGATCTCCCGGGCGCGGTTCTACGATCTCGTGCACTCCGAGGGCTTCGCGCCGTGGTTCGCCACCGTGACCCCGCAGGAGGAGGTGGGGTGGCTGCCGATCGGCTCCCGCCCGGCCCGGCGCGGGCTGAGCGTGGAATCCCTCGAGGACCTGCGGGCGATCCCGTGGGTGTTCGCCTGGACCCAGGCGCGCATCAACCTGACGGGCTGGTTCGGGCTGGGCGCCGCGCTCGCGGGCGTCGGCGACCTGGCGGAGCTCCAGCGGGCCTATGCCGAGTGGCCGCTGTTCGCCACGATGATCGACAACGTCGAGATGTCGCTGGCCAAGACCGACACCCGGATCGCCAAGCGCTATCTCGCCCTCGGTGACCGGGAGGACCTGGCCACGATGGTGCTCGAGGAGATGGCCCTCACCCGGGACTGGATCGTGCAGATCACCGGCCAGGAGCGGCTGCTGGCCGGGCACCAGGTGCTCGGCCGGGCGGTGCAACTGCGCAGCCCCTACGTCGACGCCCTGAGCCTCATCCAGCTGCGCGCACTGCGCGGGCTGCGCTCGACCGACGGCTCCGACGAGAGCGCCGATAAGCAGAACCGCCGACTCATGCTCATCTCCGTCAACGGCGTGGCCGCCGGGGTGCAGAACACCGGGTAGTGCGCATCGCCCCTGCCCAGCGGGGAGGATCGACCGCCCGGTGCGTGGTCGATCCTCCCCGCTCGGCTGTGCGGCCCGGTGTGGGGCCGGTCGGCCACCCGTGAGGTGGTCGATCCTCCCCGCTGGGCGGTATCGGAGCGGATGCGTCGGCAGCGTCGATCACGTTGGATAGGAGGAGCCCATGCGGCGGATTCCCGCGCGGACACGCTTCCGCCTCATGATTCTCATCCAGGAGTGGGTGCAGGGTCATTCCCGCGACGCCGAGGTCGGGGACGCGCGGCGGCTCGCACTCGTGGCGCTCTCGAGCACCGCGTACCGGGATCGAGAACGCGCACGGGTCGCGGCGGTCGATGAGGCGAACCGGCGTCGCAATCCCTCGATCGAACCGATCCGACCCGTGCCGCGCGGAGCATTGACGCTGACGTTCGTGGGATTCCTGCTCGGGGCCGCCGGAATCGTGCCGCTTCTCAACCAGGGCACGATCACGCGGCGAAGCGCTCCGTTGTTCTCGGCCGAGGAGTGGATGATTCCGGCCGGCATGTTGGCGCTGATCTCGATCGCGCTGCTGGCATGGCTCGAGCCGTTGCGTGCCCGCGGAAGGATCTATCACGGCGGCTGGGAGGCGGCCGGCTACCTCGTGCCCGGATCCATCCTGGTCGGGTTCCCGATCTACCAGGCCGTCTTCGCATTGGACGATATTCGCGATCCGGAGGGGTGGACGCGGGTGATCGCCGGCTCGCTCATGATGTGCGGCGCGGGCGTCTGGGCGATCCTGCTGTGGCGGCGGGGCCGGGCCTCCGACGCCGCGGGCCTGCTCGTGGAGCATCACGACCCGTTGGCGGGACTCACGCGCCGGACCGATGCCGAGGAGATCTATGTCGCACTCGATGCCTGGTGGGAGCGGGAGGCGCAGCGCCAACTCGACGCGAGGCCCGATTCGTTGGAGGCGGCTGCGGCCTTGGCCCTCGAGTGGCTGGCGAACAACGGGGTGCGGGTGCGGCTGAAGAAGGGCACCGCGCTGACGCGGGGCGTCCCGGCCGCCCGGTGGCGGGAACCGCGCGGATAGCGGAACCCAGTAGGCTCGAATCCATGAGTTCGATGACCCGCGCCGATGGGCGCCGCCCCGATGAACTGCGACCCGTGACGTTCCAGCGGGGGTGGTCCGACCACGCCGAGGGCTCGGTGCTCGTGCAGTTCGGCGGCACCCGGGTGCTGTGCACCGCCTCGTTCACGGCCGAGGTGCCGCGCTGGCGCAAGGGGTCCGGCCTCGGCTGGGTCACCGCCGAGTACGCCATGCTGCCCCGGGCCACGACCACCCGCTCGTCCCGGGAATCGGTCAAGGGCAAGATCGGCGGCCGCACCCACGAGATCTCCCGGCTCATCGGCCGCTCCCTGCGCGCGATCATCGACCTGGCCGCCCTCGGGGAGAACACGATCGTGCTCGACTGCGACGTGCTCCAGGCCGACGGCGGCACCCGCACCGCCGCGATCACCGGTGCCTACGTGGCGCTGGCCGACGCCGTGGCCCACGGCCAGCGCACCGGCGACATCGCCGCCTCCGCGACCGTGCTCACCGACTCCGTGGCCGCCGTGTCGGTCGGGATCATCGACGGCACCCCCATGCTCGACCTGCCCTACGTCGAGGACGTGCGCGCCGACACCGACATGAACGTCGTGGTCACGGGCTCGGGCTCCTTCGTCGAGGTGCAGGGCACCGCCGAGGGCGTGCCCTTCCACCGCGCCGAACTCGACTCCCTCCTCGACCTCGCCCTCGCCGGCACGGCGAGCCTGACCGAGCTGCAGCACCGGGCCCTCGCCGCCGACCTGCCCGGCCGCACCACCCCCGCCCCGATCGCCGCCGCGCCGACCGGGACCGGCGCATGAGCGCTGCCCGGCTCGTGCTCGCAACCCACAATCCGGGCAAGCTGACCGAGCTGCGGGCGATCCTCGCGGACGTGCTCGCGCCCGACGAGATCACCTCCGCGGCGGAGCTCGGAACGCCCGACGTCAAGGAGACCGGGGTGACGTTCGCCGAGAACGCCCTGATCAAGGCCCGCGCCCTCGCCCGCGCCACCGGGCTCGTGGCCGTGGCGGACGACTCCGGCCTCGCCGTCGACGTGCTCGGCGGCGCACCCGGCATCTTCTCCGCCCGCTGGGCCGGACGCCACGGCGACGACCGCGCGAACCTCGAGCTGCTGCTCGCCCAACTCGCCGACATCGCCCCCGGCCACCGCCAGGCGTCGTTCGTCTGCGCCGCCGCCCTCGTGACCCCGGACGGCCACGAACACGTCGAGCACGGCTACCTCGCGGGCACGCTCACCACCGAACCCCGGGGCGACGGCGGCTTCGGCTACGACCCGATCCTCATGCCGACCGGCCGCGACGTGACCACCGCCGAGATCCCCGCCGAGGAGAAGAACGCCATCTCCCACCGCGGCCAGGCCTTCCGCGCCCTCACGCCGCACATCGGCCGCGCCCTGGGGCATGACCATCGTCCCAGCGGGTCTGCGGGCGGGCCTGCCAGAGTATGACCTCATGACGACACGACCCCACCCCGGCGCGCCCGGGCGCCGCTCCCCGCTCGCCGCCGCACTCGCCACCGTTCTCACCGTCGCCGTGCTCACGGTGCTGTCCGCGTGTACCCCGACCGATGACCGGCCGGAACCCGCGCGGGGAGGCGAGCAGGCGTCGTCCACAGGCTCGGCGACAGCCGAGGGGATCCTCGCCGACTACGACCTCGCCGGCCTCGACGGACGCGAGCTCGTGGACCGGCTCGAGGCGACCCCGATCACCGAACGCCCCACCGGGCTCATCGCCTCGGTGCGATCCGACGCCGTGCTCGTCACCGGGGCCGACGGCCGCGAGGCCGCCGTGCCGCTGCCCGCCGACGAGTTCTACGTGTCGATCGCGCCGTTCGTGGACCAGACCCACGAGTGCTACTTCCACAGCCTGACCACCTGCCTCGGGGAACTGTCCGGGGAGGAGTTCGACGTGCAGGTGCTCGCGGACGAC
The DNA here is from genome assembly GCF_009372055.1 of Pseudactinotalea sp. HY160. NCBI lineage: Bacteria > Bacillati > Actinomycetota > Actinomycetes > Micrococcales > Cellulomonadaceae > Pseudactinotalea > Pseudactinotalea sp. HY160. The sequence continues at coordinate 64,623 of NZ_WHMT01000008.1, forward strand.
GGCAGCGTCGTGCTCGCCGAGACCGCGAGCACGAACGACAACGGCTTCCTCGGGCTGTGGCTCCCGCGCGACCTCGCCGGAACCCTGACCGTGACGCAGGGGGAGCGCACCGCCACGGTTCCGCTCGCCACCGGCGCCGACGACCCGACCTGCCTCACCACCGTCCACCTCACCTGAGCGATCGGGCGTACCGACCCCGGCGCACGGCGAGGATCAACCCGATCAGGGTGACCGATCCGGCGCACACGGCCCACGGCAGCGCCCCGGACGATCCCGTGCGGGGCAGCGCCGCCGCGGAGTCGTCCGTGCGGCCGGGGTCCGTGGGCTCGCCTGTTCCGGGGTCGGTCGGTTCGGTGGTGCCCGGGTCGGTGGGCTCGCCGGTGCCGGGGTCGGTGGGTTCGGTGGTGCCCGGGTCGGTGGGCTCGCCGGTGCCGGGGTCGGTGGGTTCGGTGGTGCCGGGGTCGGTCGGCTCGCTGGTTCCCGGGTCGGTCGGCTCGTCGGTGCCGGGGTCGGTCGGCTCGTCGGTGCCCGGGTCGGTGGGTTCGTCGGTGCCCGGGTCGGTGGGTTCCCCCGGCTCCTGATCCACGGGCCAGGAGACGTCGTCGATCTGGAAGACGGAGGTCCACGGCGCGGACGAGGTCGGCGCGCGCAGGCCGATCTCGATCCGGGTCACGGCGCCCAGGCCCTGCCAATCGGGCAGGGTGAACCGCAGCTCGTTCCGGTCGTCGGCGGCGTCGGCGGCGACGGGGACGACGTGCAGGCGGCTGTCGCCATCGGCCGACCAGAGCTTGATCGAGGCCTCGTAGCCCACGTCGTCGCCGAGACCTTCGCGCATCGTCATGTGCGCGATGAATTCACTCGAGCGGGACAGGTCCAGGGGGACCGGTGGGGTCACGGTGAGCGCGCGCTTCTGATGAGCGGGAAGGGGCCGCGACCGCGCCTGGAGGGCGTGCGCACCCGTGTCGCCGTCGGTGCGGGCCCACAGCAGCGCCCCGACGCCCTGCCCGGCGCGCCACCCCTGGTAGCCGTTCTCGAAGTCGTAGACCGAGTAGTCGACGGGCGCCGGGCTCTCCCCGCCGCCCGTGGTGGCCAGCAGCGACAGGGGAATCGAGTTCGCGAGCGCCTGCTGTCCGGCGACGTTCACGTGGACGCCGTCACCCGTGTCGTATCTCGGCAGGATCGAGTTCGGGCGCACCGGGTCCTTGAGGACGGCGTCGAAGTCGATCACGCCGTCACAGGTGCCGCTGCAGTTCCCGCCGGCGCGCACGAATTCGTTCACCTCGCCGCGCCAGGCGTTCTGGTCGGCGGAGTAGGACGGACGGGGCGTGATCGGGGTGACATAGACGGCGATGCCCGCGTCGTGGAGGCGGTCGAAGATGTCGACATAGCTCTCGACGATCTCGCGGTCGGTGCACGCGCCGTAGGCCAGGTCGTTCGTTCCGTAGTAGAAGAGGACCGCGGTGACCCCGTGGAGCTCGAGCACGTCACGGTCGAGCCGGGTGACGCCGTCGTTCCCGCCCCCGGCGCAGTCCGGAGAGCTCGTGGTGCCGCCGATCCCCGCGTTCGCGACCGCCAGCTGCGCGTCGGCGGGCAATTCGCTGTTGATGCGCCGGCCGAGTTCGTCGGTCCAGCGGCGATCCGTGCCGAGCGCGGTGCAGCCCGGGCCGCAGTTCTGGCTCCCCTCGCCGTCGACGACCGAGCTGCCGTAGGCCACGGTCGTGCCGAGCAGATCGGGATTGTGCACGTCGACCGCGCTGACGAGGTAGGTCCACGACATCACCTCGGTGAACGGATCGCCCGTCGTGTCCGCCACCTGATTCCCCGATCCGCGGGGCGAGACGTAGTTCTTCCGGTAGGGGGCGTCGTGCAGGCTCGGCACGGTGGGCTCCTGCAGATACATGCTCACCGCGACGTCGTCCTGGGCGTCGGTCTGCAGCTCGACGGGATCGCTCCACGCCTCGCCGCCGGCCGGGATGGTCACCGCGGGGGAGCCGTCGAAGCTGAGCGGACGGCTCGTGCCCTCGACCGTCCCGGCCTCGCCCGTGGACAGGGCCACGCCCGCCGCGTCGATCGTGATCGGGCCGGCGCCGAACTCGTTCTGGAGGCGTACCCGGAGGGAGTCTCCTCCCTGGCTCAGGTGCGTGATCATGCGGAACGTCTGTTCGGTGAACGTGTTGTCCGACCGGCGCTGCTGGGATTGGGCCCAGGACGTGAACCAGCCGTCGTCGGGCGGTGCCGAGGTGGCCGGTGCGGCGGGAGCCAGCACGATGCCGGCGAGCAGCAGCGCGGCGCCCGCCATGCGAAGGGGTCGAGCGAGAAGGGGCGACATTGCATTCCAATCGTCTTCGATCGTGTCGCCCGCCACGATGACACCGTATTGACAACGATGTCAAGGCCTCGCGGCGATGTCCCCGTGATCCGGCCGAGCCGACCAGAGCCCGCCGCGACCGGGCCCGCCGCGACCGGGGTCCGCCCGGTGCGCCGCGGCTAGGCTGGTCGGATGAGCTGGTGGATGTCGACCTCGGGCCTGCAGCTCGGCCTGCTCGGCCTGTCGTTCGTGCTGTGCGGTTTCATCGGCCTCGAGCGGCAGTTCCGGCAGAAGGCCGCCGGATTCCGCACGCACGTGCTCGTGGGCACGGGTGCGTGCACGTTCACGCTCGTGTCCGCCTTCGGATTCGCCCCGGTGCTCGGGGAGGAGGTGGTGCTCGACCCCTCCCGGATCGCGGCCCAGATCGTCTCGGGGATCGGCTTCCTCGGCGCCGGGGTCATCTTCACCCGGCGCGACGTCGTGCGCGGGCTCACCACGGCGGCGACCATCTGGGTGGCCGCGGCGGTGGGGATGGCGGCCGGGGCGGGCATGGTCTCGCTCGCGATCGGCCTCACGGTGGCGCACCTGTTCGCGCTCATCGTGGTGGCCCCGCTCGTGGCGCACGTGCCCACGCGCGACTCGAACCGGGTGCTGCGCATCACCTACGTCGACGGCGAGGGCGTGCTGCGCCGGCTCCTGACCGAGGCCACGACCGTGGGCTTCAGCGCCTTCATCCTCGGCACCCGCCGCAAGGACGACTCCGACCTCGTGGAGCTCGACGTCCGCTTCAAGGGGCGCGCGCCGCTGCGCAACCTCATCCCGAACCTCGACGACATCGAGGGGGTCCGCTCGGTGCAGGTGCGCCGCGACGACAATGACGACGAGGAGGACGCCGGCGCGTGAGGCGCAGGGTCAGCGCAGCTCGCGCCGCAGCCGCAGCCGGGCGGCCAGGAGTGCCACGAGCCGCCAGCCGAGAAGGGATACGGCGAGCACCCCGGCCGCGACGTAGGGGAAGCCGCCCGCCAGCCCGCCGCCGGTGAGGTACCTGAGCGCGAGTCCGCCGGCGACCGTGGTCGCCCACACGATCACGCCCGCCGGCCACAGCGCCACCGGCCGGCGCCACGCCCGCGCCAGTACCCAGCCGAAGACGAGCGCCACCCAGAACGGCCACGCCGTGCCGGCGGCGCCGGCGAGCCCGCCGTCCTCGGAATGGGTGCCCCGCCCGGCCAGCACGAAGGCGAGCACGAGCAGCGCGTCGAAGAGGAACGCGAGGGGCGCGCCCCAGCCGGCGAGCCCGGCGCGGACCTCGGCGGGGGAGCCGGTCCGGTCCGCGGCGCTCATACGAGCCGCCCGGTCGTGGCCAGCGCGGTGCGGATGAGCGCCGCGTGCCCGTCGACCATCTCGCCGAGCACGGTCGGGTCGATGATCTCCTCCGGGGCGTTCCAGGCGATCTCGAGCGCGTCCTGGGAGGGCACGCAGTCGCCGTCCACCGGCACGATGTAGGCGAGCGAGACCGCGTGCTGGCGCGGGTCGTGATACGGCGTGATGCCCGGGGTGGGGAAGTACTCGGCGATGGTGAACGGCACGATCGAGACCGGCAGCCGCGGCAGCGCCATCGGCCCGAGGTCCTTGTCGAGGTGCCGGGCGATCGCGTCGCGCAGCCGCTCGTGGTACATCACCCGGCCCGAGCACAGGGCCCGCCGGATCCCGCCCTCGCGCGGCGTGCGCAGCAGGGTGGCGATCTCGGTGATCTGCCCGTCGGCGTCGACCCGCACGGGCAGGATGTCGAGGTAGAGGAAGGGCAGCCGGTGCCGCAGCACCGTCAGCTCCTCCTCGGAGAACCAGCTGCCGATGTCGTCGGATCCGATGTCGCTCACCCCTCAATTTCTAGCGTGCGCGCCCGCCGAACGCCACTCGCCCGCTGCCCGCCCCTCGCTCAGGTGCCCGTGTGGACGGCGCGGCTCGCCCTCCGCGCGGGCGTGCCCCACGTCGTGGGGCGCCGACGCGGGCAGAATGGAGAGAGCGGACCGACCGGTGAGCGGCCGGCGACTGCCCGGGCAGGCGCACGGCAGCCGGCATGGTGGTCGGCGGGGCAGGCGGCAGGACGCGAGCGAGGAGGCGAGGATGCGGCCACGGTGGACGGTTCGCGGAGCGCGTGCGATGGCCGCCGTGCCGATCGTCATGCTCCTGGTCGTCGCCGGGTGTTCCGGCCCGGGGCCAGAGCGGCAGCCGGAGCGGTCGGCCCAGGTGAGCGCGAGCGCGCCGACGCCCCGCATGTCGGAGGCGCCGACCACGATGCCGACGGCCGTGCCGCCGCCCACGCCCGCCGAACCGGTCGACATCGCCACCGGCCTCGAGGCGCCGTGGTCGATCGTGTTCGTGGGCACGTCCGCCCTCATCAGCGAACGCGACAGCGGCCGGATCCTCGAGCTCACCGCCGCCGGCGACGTCCGGGAGGTGGCGACCGTGGCGGGCATCGTGCACGGGGGCGAGGGCGGCCTCCTGGGCATGGCCACCGACGACGACCGCCTCTACGTCTATTCCACGGGTGAGGGCGGGAACCGGGTGCAGCGGTTCGCGCTCTCCGGGCACCCGGGCGACATCGCCCTCGGGGCCCCGGAGACGATCCTGGCGGGCATCCCGGCCGCGCGCGTGCACAACGGCGGGCGGATCGCGTTCGGCCCGGACGGCATGCTGTATGTGACCACGGGGGATGCCACCGAGCGGGAGAATGCCCAGGACCTCGATTCCCTGAGCGGCAAGATCCTGCGGATGACCCCGGCCGGCGAGGTGCCCGCGGACAACCCGTTCCCGGGATCGCTCGTGTACAGCTACGGTCACCGCAACGTCGAGGGCCTCGCCTGGTCGGGCGACGGCACCCTCTTCGCCACGGAGTTCGGCGAGAACACGTGGGACGAGCTCAACATCATCACCGCGGGCGGCAACTACGGCTGGCCCGACGTCGAGGGCATGGGCGGCGGGGACGGGATGACCGATCCGGTGCAGGTGTGGGCGACCGAGGAGGCGAGCCCGAGCGGCATCGCCCGCTCCGGGGACAGCCTCGTGATCGCGAACCTGCGCGGCGAGCGGCTGCGGGTCGTGCCGATCGCCGACCCGGCGACCTCGACCGAGCTGTTCGCGGGTGAGTACGGGCGCATCCGCACGGTCGTGCCCGCCCCGGACGGCGGCCTCTGGTTCCTCACGAACAACACCGACGGCCGCGGCGACCCGCGCCCCGGGGACGACCGGATCGTCGCGTTCGCGCTCGGGTGAGCCCAGTAGCGCGTTCTCGCCCGATGGCCAGGGACGCCTGACGCCGACAGGGTGGGGGTTGACGGGTGCGCGGGTGGGCGTGATAGCTTCGACCAAACCTGACATCGATGTCAGGATCGGAAGATCCGTTGGAGCCGAAGGAGCCCCCTGCATGTCACTACCGAGGTCACGAACGACCCGAGCGGGCGGTCCCCGCCGAAGGGCCGGAGCCGCCGCCGCGGTCGCGTCCACCGGCGCGCTGGTCGGCACCCTGCTCATCGGTGCCACCGTTCCCGCCGCAGCCGCCGAGAGCGAATTCGCCTCGTCCTTCGAGGCCGGGGACTCCCAGCCGGCCCTGAGCGCGTCATACGATGCCCCGGTGAACTTCACCGGCGCCTCCTACCGGGCCGGCAGCCTCCTCGGGCTCGTCGCCGGCGTCACCGCGAGCGACGAGAACCCGCCGAGCGAGACCGCCGTCAAGGCCGCCGACGGCAACCCGAAAACGAAGTGGCTCGCCCACGCGACGAGCGCCTGGCTCACCTACGAGCTCTCCGAGGCCGCCTCGATCACCGGCTACGCGCTCACCTCTGCCAACGACGCCCCCGACCGGGACCCGCGCGACTTCACCGTCGAGGGGTCCACCGACGGCGAGGACTGGGTCGAGCTCGACGCCCGCACCGGCGAGGTCTGGCAGGACGACGACGGCGAGAACCGATTCGTGACCAAGGACTACGAGCTCGACGAGCGCAGCGCGGAGTACACCTACGTCCGCCTGAACATCGCCGCGAACCAGGGCACCAGCCTCATCCAGCTCGCCGATTTCGAGCTCCTCGACTCCGACCTGGGCACGCCCATCACGCCGATGCTCACCGAGGTCGCCGGCGGCCCCAGCTCGTCCTCCACGGCCAAGACCGGCGTCGGGTTCACCGGCACCCGCTCGCTGCACTACGGCGGCCAGGTCACGGGCGACGGGGGCGCGAGCGCCGTCAACACGCTGTTCGAGACCGACGTGGAACTGACCGCGGACTCCCAGCTCACCTACAAGATCTTCCCCGAGCTCGACCGCGGGCTCACCTACGCCTCGACCCACGCCGCGGTCGACCTCGTGTTCGACGACGGCACCCGCCTGTCCGAGACCGGCGCCACCGACGCGTACGGCTTCGGCGCGAACGCCCGCGCGCAGGGCACCGGCAACATCCTCTGGCCCGACCAGTGGAACTCGGTCACCGTGGACCTGTCCGCCTTCGCCGGGCGCACGGTCACCGACGTGCTCCTCGCCTACGACCAGCCGGACGCCCCGGCCGGCACGACGGTGGGCGGCTACCTCGACGACGTGACGCTCGATCACGCGGTCGAGCGCGACACCTCCGACGGGCTCGTCAGCTACGTGGACACCCGCCGCGGCACGAACTCCTCCGGCGGCTTCTCCCGCGGCAACAACATCCCGGCGACCGCCTGGCCGAACGGGTTCAACTTCATCACCCCGTTCACCAACGCGAGCACCACCGGGACGCTGTACGAGTACCAGGCCCGGAACAACTCCGACAACCGGCCCACCCTCGAGGGCATCGGCTTCTCGCACGAGCCGAGCATCTGGATGGGCGACCGGAACCAGTTCGTCGTGCTCCCCGCCGACGGCAGCGATCCGACCTCGAAGCTGAGCGAGCGCAAGCTCGCCTTCGGCCACGAGAACGAGACCGCCCGGCCCGACATCTACGAGGTCGAATTCGACAACGGGCTCGCCACGGCGGTCACCCCGACCGACCACGGCGCGGTCTTCGCCTTCACCTTCACCGGGGACACCGGTAGCGTGCTCGTCGACCAGGGCATCAGTGACAAGGACGGAAAGTCCGGCCTCACTGTCTCCGCCGACGGCCACGTGAGCGGCTGGGTCGAGGACGGCTCCAGCTACCCGGGCAAGACCCGGATGTTCGTCGCCGGCCAATTCGACGCCGCGCCCACGGCGGCGGGCGCCGCACCGCGCGGGGACCGGGACAGCGCCCGGTACGCCGCCTTCGACACGAGCGAGGACTCGACGGTCGAGCTGCGCGTGGCAAGCTCCTTCATCTCCCAGGCCCAGGCCGAGAAGAACCTCGGTCTCGAGGTGACCGGCCGCAGCTTCGACGAGCTCCACGCGGCCGCGACCGACGCCTGGAACGAGCGGCTCTCGGTCATCACCGACGTCGAGGGTGCGACCGACGAGCAGCTGGTCAACCTCTACTCGGGGCTGTACCGCCTCAACCTCTACCCGAACTCCCAGTTCGAGAACACGGGCACGGCCGAGGCGCCGGTGTACCAGTACGCGAGCCCGGTCTCGCCGACCGTGGGCGATGCGACCGACACCGAGACGAACGCGCCGATCGTCGACGGGAAGATCTACGTCAACAACGGCTTCTGGGACACCTACCGCACGGCCTGGCCGGCATACGCCCTGCTCTACCCGGACGGGATCACCCAGGAACTGGTCGACGGCTTCGTGCAGCAGTACCGCGACGGCGGCTGGGTCGCCCGGTGGTCCTCGCCCGGCTACGCCGACCTCATGACCGGCACGAGCTCCGACGTCGCCTTCGCCGAGGCCTACCTCGCCGGCGCGATCGACACCGACCTCGCGCTCGACGCCTATGACGCCGCCGTGAAGAACGCGACGGTGCTGCCCGACTCGAACGCGGTGGGCCGCAAGGGCCTCGACCGGTCGATCTTCCTCGGCTACACCGACGCGAGCACCCACCAGAGCGCCTCGTGGGGCCTCGAGGGCTTCATCAACGACTACGGCATCGCGCAGATGGCGCACAAGCTCGCCGACGACCCGAACACCCCGGCCGACCGCGTGGCGCAGCTGCGCGAGGAGGCCGCCTACTTCGACGCCCGCTCCGAGCACTTCGCCCTCATGTACAACCCGGAGGCCGGGGTCTTCACCTCCCGCAACGCCGACGGCTCGTTCTCCGACGGCGCCGACTTCGACAAGAAGGAGTGGGGCGGGGCGTTCACCGAGGCCTCGGGATGGACCTTCGCCTTCCACGCCCCGCAGGACGTCGACGGCCTCGCCGCCCTCTACGGCGGCCGCCAAGGCCTCGTGGACGAACTGCACGAGTTCCTCACCACGCCCGAGAAGGCCGACTACTCCGGCATCCACGAGGCCCGCGAGGCGCGCGACGTGCGCCTGGGCATGCTCGGGCTGTCGAACCAGGTCGCCCACCACATCCCCTACGTGCTCGCCGAGGCCGGGGACCCCTCCGGCGCCCAGGAGCTCATCCGGGAGATCATGCAGCGGCTCTTCGCCGGCTCCGACATCGGCCAGGGCTACCCCGGCGATGAGGACAACGGCGAGTTCTCCGCCTGGTACATCTTCTCCGCGCTCGGCTTCTACCCGCTCCAGGTCGGCTCCGGCGACTACACGATCGGCTCGCCGATCTTCGACGCCGCCACCCTCAACCTCGGCGATACGACCCTGCGGATCGAGGCGCCCGGCGCGAGCGAGGGCAAGGTCTACGTCGACGGTGTCGCCCACAACGGCACGCCGCTGACCGAGACGACCATCGACGGCGACCTCATCCGCTCCGGCGGCACCCTCACCTTCACCATGAGTGAGAGCCCGAGCGACTGGGGCGCCAAGGACCTCGACGAGGACCTGTCCGTGCCCGAGACGATGCGCGACGCCACGAAGCCCGGCGTCGGCACCCTGACCGCGCGTGACGGCGCCGGCGAGACGGTCGATTCGGCGCCGCTGACCGACGACCTCATGCGCTCCTCGGTCACGTTCGAGGGAACCGACGCGGAACTGATCTGGACCTCCGAATCGGGACCGGTCGCCGTCCATTCGTACACGCTCACCGCCACGACGGCCGGCGCCGCACCCGCGGCGTGGACCCTCGAGGCCTCCAGCGACGGCGAGAACTGGACCGAGCTGGACTCCCGCAGCGGCGAGACCTTCCCGTTCGGAACCCAGACCCGTCCGTTCTCGGTGCCCGGCAGCGATAATGCGGCCGGCTACACCCAGTACCGGCTCACCGTCTCGGCCGCCGAGGGCGACCTCGCCCTCGCCGAGCTCGAGCTGTTCGCCACGGGTGCCGCGACCGGCGACCTCGAGGTCACCGGGGCGGACGCCCAGCGCGTGCGCATGGGCGAGGAGTTCGACGGCCAGGTCGCCACGATCCGGGGCGAGGGCGTGAATGCCGACTCCGACGTGACCGTCGACTTCGGCGACGGCGGCGACGCGCAGCCGGCCACCCTCACCGACAACGGCTTCGGCGGCTGGCGAGCGGCCGCGTCGCACACCTACGACCGGCCGGGCGTCTACACGGTGACGGTCACCGCGACCGCCGACGGCGGCGCGAGGGCCGGTGGTACCACGTCGATCGAGGTCTACCGCGACGACACGTTCACCGGTCAGTTCAACAACGTGTGCATCGGCGACCTGAACGAGACCGCCGGCAACTGCGACGGGCAAAGCTCGAGCTACTTCCGCGACAAACTCGCGGACTCGGGCTTCGTGCAGGGCACGACGGTCGAGGTTCCCGGCACGGACGTGACGTTCGACCTGCCCGACATCCCCGCGGGCGAGCCGGACAACATCACCGGCGAGGGCCAGAGTGTCGCGATCGACCTCGGTGACGGGGCCACGCAGATCTCCCTCATCGGCACGGCCACCGAGTCCGGCAAGGACCTCACGGGCGTGCTCACCTACGCCGACGGCACGACCCAGGACCTCCCGATCCAGTTCGGCGACTGGGTCGGCGCCTCGGGCAGCCCGGCCTACGGCAACATCCTGGTCGGGCTCTCGAAGGGGCGCCTCGTCGGTACCCAGGCCGAGGGCACCGTGAAGAACTCCGGGATCTTCGCGACCGCCCCGGTCGACCTCGCCACGGACTCCGGCGGCGCGGCCAAGCGCGTCGTCAGCCTGACCCTGCCCGTCGAGGAGGGCACGCTCCGCAACGACGGCCGCGCGCACCTCTTCGCGATCGCCTCCGACGGCGACCGGCAGGAGAGCGCGGCGCTCGCGGTCTCCCCGGCCGAGGTCGGCGAACAGACGACGCAGGTCGCCTTCACCGAGGCCCTCGCCACCGTCTCGGGCGGGGTGGGCACCGATGACGCCGACGGCGCCACGGCGGTCGTCAACTGGGGCGACGGCAGCGCCGTCGACCTGATCGATGCCGTGACCGATTCGGTGACCGGCACGCACACGTACGCCGCGCCCGGCACCTATCAGGTGGCGGTCACGGTGGACGACGGCGTGACCTCGCAGGTCGCCCGGCTCGAGATCGTCGTGACGGACCCGCCGGTGCTCTACGAGCCGGCGATCACCCTCGACGCCGAGACGGTTGCCCCGGGTGGGACCGTGGGCGTGACCGGGTCCGGCTTCGCCCCGGGCGAGACCGTGGCCGTGGACCTCGGCGAGGCGATGACCCTCGCCGGTGCTGAGGGCGGCGAGGGCACGGTGACCGCCGATGCCGACGGCGGGTTCGCCTACGAGCTGGCGATCCCGGCCGATGCCGTCGCGGGCACGTATCCCGTGGTGGCCACGGGCGCCGAGTCGCAGGTGCCGGCCCGCGCCGAGATCGTCGTCGCCCTCGAGGTGCCCGGCCCGGTGGACACGAGCGTGACGCTCACCGCCGGTTCGGACGCCCCCGTGGCGGGATCCTCGGTCACGCTCACCGCGACCGTCGCGCCCGCCGAGGCGAGCGGAATGATCGAGATCCTCGACGGCGACGAGGTCGTGGGAACCGCCCCGGTCTCGGGTGGCACGGCCTCGGTCGACGTCACCCCGGCGACCTCGGGCGAACACTCCTACACCGCCCGGTTCACCCCGGACGACGAGGATGCCTTCGTTCCGTCGACCTCCGCGGCGCTCGTGCTCACCGTGGGCGATGCGCCCATCGGCGGGGACGACGGCGGGTCGGACGGCGGCTCGGACGGATCGGATGCAGGCTCGGATCAGGGCGACGACTCGGGATCGAGTGACGCATCGGGCGCGGACACCGCGGCCGACGGCTCGGGTGACGGGTCGATGCCCTCGACCGGGGCGAGCGTGACCGGCTGGGTCATCGCCCTCGGCGCGCTGCTGGCGGCCGGTGGCCTGGTGATCGCGCTGCGACGCCGGTTCGGTTCCACCGCCGAATAGCAGCGCGAACGGCCGGCACCTCGCCCGCCGTCTCCACACCGGAGGCGGCGGGCGAGGCGTCTGTCGGGCCGCCTCGCTAGGGTGCAGGCATGTCCACGGAATTCGTCGAGGTGACCGCGCCCGCCGGCCGCGTGCGGGGCCGGTGGCGCGGGGCCGAGGAGGGGTCCGCGGCCTTCCTGGGTATTCCGTTCGCGGAGCCGCCGGTGGCCGAGCTGCGGTTCGCCGCGCCCCGGCCCAAGGAGCCCTGGCGGGGCGTGCTCGACGCCCTCGAGTACGGGGCCACGCCCCAACGGGGGGCGACGGGCCCCACGACGATCCCCGAGCCGAGCATCGCCGGGGACTCGACCCTCAACGTCAACGTGTTCACGCCCTCACCCGAGCGCCCGGGCAGCGCCGGCGGACTGCCGGTGCTCGTCTGGTTCCACGGCGGCTCGTTCACCGCGGGATCGCCGGCCGGACCCTGGTACGACGGGGCCGCGTTCAACCGCGACGGCGTCGTGACCGTGACCGTCTCCTATCGGCTCGGGCACGACGGATTCGGCTGGATCGACGGTGCGCCGGCGAACCGGGGCGTGCGGGACTGGCTGCTCGCACTCGAATGGGTGCAGGAGAACATCGCGGCCTTCGGCGGCGACCCCGCGCGGGTGACCATCGCCGGCCAGTCCGCCGGCGGCGGGGCCGTGCTCACGCTGCTCGGCATGCCCGCGGCCGCCCACCTCTTCCACGGCGTCTACGCGCTCTCCGGGGCGCTGGCGGACGTCCCGGCCGACCGGGCAGAGCGCCTCGGGCGGGCCATCGCCGCCCGGGCCGGGGTCGAGCCGACCGCGGCCGCCCTGCGGTCCGTGCCCGAGGAGCGTCTCCTGCCGATTCAACGGGAGCTGACCACCCTCTCCCGGCCGTGGCAGGTCGCCGAGGTCACCACGCACGGGTTGCCGATCGGGCCGATGGTCGACGGCGACCTCCTGCCCGCCCCGACCCTCGACTCGATCCGCGCCGGCGTCGGCGCCGACAAGCCGCTCGTGCTCGGCACCACCGACGACGAGTTCCTCGGCGCCGTCGCCCCGCTGGCCCGCCGGCTCAGGTGGGCACCGACCCGGCTCGTGCTGCGGGTCATGGGCCTCGAGCGCGCCCGCGCCGGGGACTATCTCGCGGCCAACCGAGCGCTCGCCCGCGCGGGCACGGCCCGCATCGCCGGTCGATTCCTCACCGACGCCGTGTTCCGGGCCCCGGCGCTGCGGTTCGCCGCCGCCCGGGCCGAGGCGCCGGAGGCGGCGACCTGGCTGTACCGGTTCGCGTGGCCCTCCCGCGCGGCCGGCCACGCCCAGCACTGCCTCGACGTGCCCTTCTTCTTCGACTGCCTCGACCGCGACGACGTGCCCCCCGTCACCGGGCCCGAGCCGCCGCAGGCACTCGCCGATGCGGTGCACGGCGCCGCGGTCCGCTTGATGCGGACGGGTGAGCCGGGATGGGAACGCTACCGGGCGCCGTCCATGATCTCCCGGGTGTTCGACGAGACCACCCGGGACCTGGCGGGCGCCTACGCGTCGGTGGCGCCGCTCGTGCGCCCCTGAGACGCGAGATGTGGTCGAAGGATGAACGTCCCGTGCCTATACGTCGGTCGTGTTTCCCGCGGGCTCTTTGCGGGCTACGATCGAAGAACGGGCGCTGGTCCAAGTGCCCAGACGTCTTGCCTGCGGGTATCGCGTCCCTCCAGGGCTGATTCTCGGCCACAACCGACGCGAGCAGGAGTTCATGTCTATTTCCACGGCCGCCGTCCGACCGGGCGAGCGCCAGCGTAATTTCGTGCGGGACTTCACCGAACTGCGCAAGAAGGTGACCGCGCAGGGTCTCATGCGGCGGCGCTACACGTTCTACTGGTCCGCATTCGGGGGCCTGCTCCTGGCCTATGGAGCGATCGCGACGGCGTTCGTGCTGCTCGGTGACAGCTGGTGGCAGCTCCTCGTCGCGGGCGCGCTGGCCGTCACGCTCACGCAGACGGCCTTCCTCGGCCACGATGCCGCCCACATGCAGATCTTCCGCTCGGGCCGCAAGAACGAATGGGCGAGTCTGCTGCTGGCGAACGTGCTCGTCGGGCTGAGCTACGGCTGGTGGCAGGTCAAGCACTCCAAGCACCACGCCCAGCCGAATAAGGTCGGGGCCGACCCGGACATCGACATGGACGTCATCGCGTTCGTGCCCGGGCAGACCGACGGCGCGTCGCCCCTGCAGCGGTTCTGGTACAAGCGGCAGGGCTACCTGTTCTTCCCGCTCGTGTGCCTCGAGGGAATCAACCTGCACTACCAGAGCATCCGCGGCCTCTTCCGCAAGGATCAGGCGGGCCGGGCGGAGCGTCGCTGGCTCGAGTTCGCGCTGCTGGTGCTGCGGATCGGCGGCCTCGTCGCCGCGGTGTTCCTGGTGCTCTCCCCGGGACTCGCCTTCGCGTTCCTCGGCGTGCAGCTGGCCGTCTTCGGGTTCTACATGGGCTGCTCGTTCGCCCCGAACCACAAGGGGATGCCGATCGTTCCCAAGGACATGTCGATCGACTTCCTGCGCCGGCAGGTGCTCATGTCGCGCAACATCCGCGGCGGCTGGTTCATGGCCGCGCTCTACGGCGGGCTCAACTACCAGATCGAGCACCACCTCTTCCCGAGCATGCCCCGGATCGCCATGCGCGAGGTCGCCCCGATCGTCAAGGCGTACTGCCTGGAGAAGGGCGTCAAGTACACCGAGACGTCGATGGGGGAGTCCTACCGGATCCTCGTGGAGTACCTGAACAAGGTCGGCCTCGGCGAGCGCGACCCGTTCGACTGCCCCCTGGCCAGTCAGCTGCGCCTGAGCGCCTAGCACCGGCCCACCCGCTCAGGCGAGGGCCGAGAGGGCGCCGACGACGAGGACCGTGACGAGGGTCGTCCATCCCGTGATGGCGATCCCCTGCCACAACAGGATGCGCTGCCTGCGCACACCGGCGGCGGCGAGCATCGTCGCGGTGAACTGGGTGGGAATGAGGAGCGGGCCGAGCAGGCTGACCCCGGGCACCCCGTACCGCTCCAACGCCCGCTGGAACTTGGCTCGCCGGGCCGCTTTGCGGCCGGTCTCGACGGGCGCGGCCGGATCGACGACGCCGCCGAGGCCGGTGCCGGCAGTGCCGGTCGGGTCGGTCGCGTCGGTCGTGTCCATGCCGCCGGCGCCGGCGAGCACGCGGGTGTGATGGCGGGTGATGACCGCCCGGCGCACGCGGGTCGTGGTGAGCACGAGCACCGTGACGCACAGGAGATTGCCGGCGATGGCGGCGAGGGCGGCGAGGACCGGGGGGATTCCACCGACGATCCCGATCGTGGCGGCCCCCTCGCCTTCGATGAAGGGGATGGCGGCGGCGGCCGAGACGATGACCGGCTGCAGCAGCTCCGGAACCTGGGCAACGAGGTCCTGGAAGAAGGCGATGAGGTCCATGGGTTCTCCTGTCGTGGGGCACCGGGTGTCGGTGTGCCACCAGTCCATCGGTTCGGGCGAGGAGTGGGAAGTGCCGCCGTGTCACCCGCGCGGGGGAACATGACCCGCACGAGGGGTGACAACTGTCATGCCCGTAGGCTGTGGCTGTGACCAGCCCTGACGACCGTGCCGCCGCAGCTCCCGCGGCGCCCGGTCTCCGCAGCGATCGTCGGCTCACCCGGAGCATCACCGTGACCTGGTGGTACACGGTCTCGGCGATCGTCTTCTTCGAACTGATGCTCGTTCTGATGACGGTGTCGGTGCTCCACCTGGAGGGCTTCCGCCCCGCGGTGGTGCGCGCCGTCGCCGCCGGCGGGCTGCTGTGGCTGGTCGCGACGGGCGTGGCCCTCGTCGCCTACCGGCACCGCACCGATTCCGCTCCGCTCCTGCCGTGGCGTTCGGCGCTCCTGCCGCTGTCGGCGGCCGTGGTCCTCGGCGCTCTCGGTTGGGCGTCCACCGGTATCTGGATCGTCGCGGTCACGCCCGTCGTGCAGGTGGCGGTCATGCTCGACTGGGCGGCGGGGATCCGGCTGCGGGTGGTGGTGGCCGCGACCGCGCTGCTCACCGTGCTCGCATCGATCGACGCCCGCTCGGTCTTCACGGGGGGCGATTCCGCCGAGTCGAACTGGCCGGTCATGGTCGTGTACTCGGTCCTGCTCCCCGGCGTGACCGTGCTCTCGCTGTGGTGGTGGGACGTGCTCGCGCGGCTCGACCGGGCCCGGGCGGCCGAATCGCGCCTGGGGGCGACCCAGGAGCGGCTGCGCGTCGCGACCGACGTGCACGACCTGCAGGGGCATCACCTTCAGGTCATCGCGCTGCAGCTCGAACTCGCCGAGCGACTCATCGACAAGGGTCGAGCCGGCGCCGCGCTCGAGCAGGTGCGGGCGGCGAGAACGAGCGTCGCCGCCGCGCAGCAGGGCACGCGGGATCTCGCGACGCGGTTCCGCGGCGTCCCCCTCGAGCACGAGATCGCGAACGCGGTCGACCTGCTCCGGGCCGCGGGCACGACCGCGGAGGCGACGATCGACCCCGACTCACGCCGAGCGCCCGCCGACGTCCTCGGGCCGGTGATCCGCGAGACGACCACGAACGTGCTCCGGCACGGGGGCGGGCGGTGGGCCCGGTTGCTGCTCACCGGCGACGGCGCCGGCTGGCGCTACGAGATCACCAACGACGCGTCCTCGCCCGCCGCGGCGAGCGAGGACGGATCCGGGCTCACGGGCATCGCCCGGCGGGTGGCCGAGGCCGGCGGCGAGGTCCGCGTGGAGCGCGGGCGGAGCGAGTTCACGGTCACGGTGCGGGTGCCGGCTACCGGCCGGCCGGCCGGACCGGTGACCGTGCCCGCGGAGGGGAGCGAGCGACGATGATCCGCATCCTGATCGCCGACGACGAGGCGATGATCCGGTCGGCTCTGGCCGCGCTGCTCCGCCTCGAGGACGACATCGACGTGGTCGCCGAGTGCGCCGACGGCGAGGCGGCCGTCGACCTCGCGCTCAGGCTCGAGCCGGACGTCTGCCTGCTCGACCTGGAGATGCCGGGCCTCGACGGGGTCGAGGTCGCCGAACGGCTGCGACGCACCGTCGCGTCCCGATGCGTGGTGGTGACGAGGCATGCGCGGCCCGGAGTGCTGCGCCGCGCGCTCGCCTCGGGCGTCGCGGGATTCCTGCCCAAGTCGCGCGGGGCCGAGGAGGTCGCCCAGGTCATCCGCCGCGTCGCGGCCGGTGCCCGGTACGTCGACCCGGAGGTGGCCGCCGACGCCCTGAGCGACGAACGCAGCCCCCTGACCGACCGGGAACTCGACGTGCTGCGGGCGGGCCGCCGCGGCCAGACCACGGGGCAGATCGCCCGCACCCTCTCGCTGGCGCCCGGAACGGTGCGCAACCACATCTCGACCGTGCTCGGCAAGCTCCAGGTCGCCACGCGCCAGCAGGCGGTGCTGCTCGCGGAGGAACGCGGCTGGATCTGAGGTGGTCCGACCTGGGCGTAGCCGCATCCTCGTTCACCGTTGGTCTGCAGTGTTGTGACCCCGATAGACGCCCCATCTCACAAGCGTTTCAGCCCATCGATGTTGTCTTCGATTGCCTGGAGCGCCTGTTGCGCGAAGGTCGGTTCAGGGTTGACGAGCATGTGAACGGCCAATCCGTCGACAAGTCCGTGCAGCGCGGTCGTCGCTGCTTCGATGTCGAGTTCCGGCGCGGCCAGGTCAGCTTGGTGGATGTGGGTGACCATGCGCCTGCACGCATCTCGGAGCACCGCATAGGTTTCGTCACGGACCTGCCTGATCTGGTCATTGCCGGGTGCTTCGGCGATCAGCGCGATGTTGACCTGCATCTCTGCGCGGCGCTCGGCGTCGAGCGGGAGAAGCTCCCTGATGACGGCGATCACAAGGGAGCGCGGGTCCGGCTCCTCGAGGTGGTGTTGGATGCGCTCCCACGCGCGCTGATCCACCAGTTGCATGGCGTGAACCAGCAGCTCGGTCTTGGTGGGAAAAACGTGGCGTAGCGACCCGGTGGAGATGCCTGCTTCTGCTGCGACCGTACGAATGGACACGCTGCTGATGCCCTCGGCCAGAACAACACGCCAGGTTGCTTCAGCGATCTGTTCACGTCGCTGATCGTGATCGATGAGCTTCGGCATCTCATGATGCTAACACGGTCGTGCTAACATCCATTTGCTAGTTCATTCGTGTCGCCAAGATGGAGGTCAGATGGCTGCTGCGACCCTCGCGTTACGGCGCGAGCGGCGCACGCTGGACAGTGCAACGCTCGCCAGCGGTGCTGAGCAGGTCGTCGACTTCGTGCTGCCACTCTTCGCGGGCGCAATACTCGGGCTCTCTGCGTGGGAGACCGGCCTGCTGATCGCAGCGAGTCAGTTGACGGCATTCCTGATTCGCCCCGTAGCCGGTGTGGTGGTCGACCGCGCAGATCGCTCGGTCGTCGGCGCGCTCGGGGCAGGTGCATTCGCGGTCGGATGCGGACTCTTCGCCCTCTCGACGGGGTTCTCATCGGCCGTGATCGCGGCGGTCGTGACCGGCGGGGCAGGTGCGTTTCTGTGGGTCGCAATCCGTTCGATCATCGGGGAACGCCTCCACGAGGATTCGAGCGTGTTCGCGAAGCTTGTCGCCGCGGAGGAAACGGGCGGATGGCTGATCCTCGTGCCCGCCATCATCCTGCTCTCCATCGCCGGGTATCAGTGGGTATTCGCCGGTATCGCCCTGTGCTGCCTCCTCGCGGCGTGGGGGCTGTTCCGAACACGTCATCGAGATTCATCGACGGACGACGCGAGGACCGCGGCAACAGAGCTATCGAGTGTTTCGCTGAGACGACTCGGCACATCGCTACGACCAATGCTGCTTGCCGTAGTGGTTACGATGACCGCTGAAGCGGCGATCAGTCTGCTACTGATCCTCCACCTGCAACGCGGCTTCGGTCTCGGAGTCGTCGAGATCGCCTACGTGTTCCTTCCCGGAGCGATCGTAATGAGCGTCCTCCCGGCCCCTCTGCATCGCCTGGTCGTGCGGTTCGGTCGCCGCCGGATGCTCATGCTCGGCTCGGTGAGCAGCGCCCTGTTCGCACTCGGTCTTGCATTCGCACCGAGCCCACCCTGGATCGCAGCACTATGGGTACTGTCCGCGGTCGCATGGGCGGCAGTGATCCCCGTACAGCAGTCGGTGATCGCAGAGGTTGCGGGCCGCGCGCACCTTGGTTGCGGCCTCAGTCTGTACGAGGCGGCCTGCCTGGCAGGAGCGTTCATCGGATCTCTCGTCGCGGGTCTTCTCTACGAGTCGGGAAGCTGGCTCCTCGCCTGCCTCATCTGCGCCCTCGTGATCTCATCCGGTGCGGCCCTTATCCCCGCGGCGGTGAGACGACTCGGTGTGACCGACGACCCAGAAGCTGCAGCGGTCGCGGCCCTCTCCGGCCCCGCGAGGCCGACGATTCACTCGGACGGGCGCCCTTCCACCACGCAGGATGTGGACCTGAGTGCCCGCTCCGACGCGAACGAATCCATGGCGCAGAAATCACGCCGAACACTCCTCACCGATCTTGCGGCCCACAGCGGACTGCTTGCAGTTGGGCTCTTGATCGCCCGCTTCGCCGTCCCCGAGTCCTCGTTCTCCTCGATCCTGGGTTTCGGCAGCGAAGCTCCCGGCGTCGTGCGCGCCGTCCGTGAACTCTTCGGCGGCGACCCCGACATTGCTGCGCTCGCGGGCGCCGCCATGCGCACGTGGGTCGTCGTGTACATCATCGATCTCATCTGGACGGCCTGGAAGATGTTGGAAACCCGGAGCGACGACCACGATCGCAGCTGAATGCGCGTCTGTTGCACTGGACGAACTCGGCTCGGCGGATGTTGGCCAGGGCCTCGAGCCCGGTCCGGACGTGCCGGTGCCAGGACCATCTGGCCGGCTGCGTCGCCCAGCCGTTCAGTCAGGCAGGCGTTACGCCATCGCTCATCAGGTGCGCGAGGTGGGACTCGAACCCACACGTCCTACGGACACAGGAACCTAAATCCTGCGCGGCTGCCAATTACGCCACTCGCGCGTGAAACCAGCGGCCAGTCTAGCCGCCGGTCCGAGTCCGGCCGGCGCGCCTACACCGGGTCGATGCCCAGGTCGCGGCGCAGCTTGGCCACGTGTCCGCTCGCCCGCACGTTGTACTGCGCGAGCGCCACGGTGCCGTCCGGGGCGACGACGATCGTCGAGCGGATGACGCCGACGTAGATGCGCCCGTAGTTCTTCTTCTCACCCCAGGCGCCGTAGGCCTCGAGCACCGCGTGCTCGGGGTCGGAGACGACCGGGAACGTGAGGGACTCGGACTCGACGAATTTCGCGAGCTTGGCCACCGGGTCGGGGGAGACGCCGATCACCCCGTAGCCGGCGGTGCGCAGCGAGGCGAGGCTGTCGCGGAAGTCGCACGCCTGCTTCGTGCACCCGGGCGTGCCCGCCGCCGGGTAGAAGTAGACGACGACGCCGGCCTCGGCCCCGGAGCGCAACTCGGCGAGGCTCACCTCGCGGCCGTCGGCGCTCGGTAGGGTGAATTCGGGGGCGGGATCGCCCACGGCAAGACGGGACACGCGGCTCCTCGGATCGGTGGCGGGTGGTGCGGCTCAGGCGAGGTCGATGTTCTGCGAATCCGGCCCCATGCGCGCCTCGGCCATGATCGCATCGGCGAACCGGGCGAGCGCGCCGGGGCTGCACGACTCGTGCACGAACGAGGCGGTGAGTTCGAGCTCCATGATGAGCGGCGGGCCGTCGCTCGGGCGCACGAGATCGACCTGCGCGTAGAGCAGCGGTCGGGAGGTGACGCTGCGGCCCGGGATGCGGGCGCGGGCGAAGGCGAGCGCGGTCTGTGCGGCCTCGATCTCGACGTTCGAGGCCCGGTGGGCGCTCACCTCGGCGGCCATGGAGCTCGTGTTCACCACCTCGGATCCGGGGCTGAGCATCGGCTCCTTGCGCACGGCATGGGAGTACGTGCCGTGGAAGAACGTCAGCGAGATCTCCCCGTGGGAGTCGATCTCGGGGATGTAGCGCTGGACCATGACCGAGTGCCCCTCGCCGAGGAGCCGGTGGGCGTGGTTGATCGCGTACCGGCGCGAGTCCGCGTCGGTGGCCGTGTACCGGCCGCTGCCGTGCGCGCTGATCGCGACGGCCGGCTTGATCACGAACTCCTCCTGGGCGGGGAAGCGGTTGTGCAGGTCGCGCTTGTTGTAGTTGCGGTCGGGTTCGAGCCACGTCGTCTCGATCGTGGGCAGGCCGTGCTCGCTCAGCGGCTGCAGGTAGTGCTTGTCGCTGTTCCAGCGGATGACGTTCGCGGGGTTGGTGAGCCGGGGCACGGTCGTGCACCACTGGAGGAACTCCTCGCGGTGGTCGTTGTGACCCCAGGTGGAGGTGAGCACCACGAGGTCGTAGTCGCTCCAGGGCACCCCGGTGGCGTTCCAGGCGTGCACCTCCGGGAGGCCGCCGCGTTCGGTCAGTGCCGCCGCGAGCGGGCCGCTCTCGTCCTCGAGAAGGGGCAGGCTCGAGCTGATCACCAGGGCGATTCGAGGCGTCGTCGTCACAGTGACGAAGTTACCTCCTTTTTCCGGCGGCCGGTGCGGTTCGGCCCGTGGAACCCGCCACAGTCGCCGCACGGGCGGATCCTCAGGCGACCACGCGCGGCGGGTGATCCCGCAGCGCCTGCACCTCCTGGTGGAGCTCCTGCATCTGCTCGTCCAGGTGATTGGCGGCGACCGCGGCCTGGCGCAGGTTGTCCACGAGGTGCTCGGGCACGGCGCCGTCGTACTTGTAGTAGATCTTGTGCTCGAGGCTGGCCCAGAAGTCCATCGCGATCGTGCGGATCTGCACCTCGACGGTCACGAGCTCGGTGCCCGCGGCCCGCACGACCGGCACCGCCACGATGAGATGCAGGCTCTTGTACCCGTTCGGCTTGGGCACGGCGATGTAGTCGCGCTCCTCGATCAGGGTGACGTCCGGCAGGCCGAGCAGCAGGTCGCGCACCGTGTAGATGTCGGCGATGAACGAGCACGTGACCCGGATCCCGGCGATGTCGAGGATGTTCTCGCGGATGCCCTCGATCGTCATCGGGAAGTTCTTGCGGTGCAGCTTCGCGATGATCGACGCGGGCGACTTGAGCCGGGAGGAGATCGACTCGATCGGGTTGTCCCCGTGGCTGTGGTTGAAGTCCTCCCGCAGCACCCCGAGCCGCGTGACCATCTGGTCGATCGCGTACTGGTAGCCGAGCAGCACGCCGGTGAGCTCGTGGTGGCGGCGCTGCATCTCGTCGGTGTCGAGGGGGAGGTCGCCGAACGGCACGAGGTCGGATCCGGTTGATTCGTAGGGCATGAGGCTGTGATCTCGATCATGGACGACGGGGACGTGTTCAAGGATATGGCGCGATCCTTGGCGTTTCCTGGGGGAGGGGAGTGCGCGTCCGGGGGTCGCCGTGTCGCACGAACCCGTGTGGCTCGGGTACTGTTGATCCTCGCAAGCGCCTCTAGCTCAACGGTAGAGCAAGTGACTCTTAATCACTGGGTTCTGGGTTCGAATCCCAGGGGGCGTACCAGGATCCTCGGCCGGCTCGACCGGCTGGGGATTTCTCGTCTCGATCCGAGGTGAGCGGTGTACGTCAAGATCTGTGGGCTGAGCACCCCCGCCACCCTCGCCGCCGCCGTGGCCGCCGGTGCCGACGCCGTCGGGTTCGTGTTCGCCCCGGGGAGCCCGCGCACGATCACCCCGGAGATCGCGGCCCCGCTCGTCGCCGCCGCGGGGCCGTCGGTCGAGACCGTCGGCGTCTTCCGCGATCAGCCGATCGAGGAGGTGCTCGCCCTCGCCCGCGCCGCGGGCGTGAGCACCGTGCAGCTGCACGGGCGTGAGGACGACGCAGCTCACCTTCGCGTGATCGAGGCCGGGTTCGCCGGGCTGCGGGCGTTCTCCGCCGAGGACTACCTGCGGCTGAGCCCGGAGCGGATCGCCCGCTGGGCCACCCGGCGGATCCTGCTCGATGCCGTGCGGCCCGGCGCCGGGGAGACCTTCGACGCCGCCCTCCTCGAGGAGGCGCGCCCGGCGGGCTTCTGGCTCCTCGCCGGCGGGCTCACCCCGGCGAACGTGGCGGGCCTCGTGGCGCGGCTGCGACCGAGTGGGGTCGACGTCTCCAGCGGGGTCGAGTCCTCCCGGGGCGTCAAGAGCGCCCGCCTCATCACCGAGTTCGTCACGGCCGCCCGCGCCGGTGCCTGACACGCGCCGCTGCGCCGTGCGGAGACGGTGCCGGTGATGCTCGGCGCCCTGGGACTGGTGATCGCGGCGGCCGTCTTCCACGCCGTCTGGAACATCGCCGCCAAGCGGCACGAGGGCGACGACGCCGACTCGCTCGTCTTCGTGTGGTGCTACCTGGCGGTCTCCGCGGTGCTGTGCGTGCCACTCGCCCTGGTCGAGCTCGGCGCCGGCGGGTGGCCGATGAGCTGGCACCTGCTCGCCGGCCCGCTCGTGGCCGCGGTCCTGCACATCGCCTACTCCCTCACGCTCCAGCGCGGATACGCACGGGCGGAGCTGGGCCTCGTCTATCCGGTCGCTCGCGGCGTCGGACCCGTACTCACGATGGCGTTCGCGCTACTCGTCGTGGGGGAGCGGCCCGGCTGGCGCGCCGTCGCCGGCGGCTGCGTGGTGCTCGCGGGCATCGTCGTCACGGCCTGGCGGCCCGGCCCCCGGCGGGCCGGCGGGCCGGGCTCGACCCGCACGGGTCTCGGCTACGGCGCCCTGACCGGGGTGATCATCGCCTCCTACACCCTCTGGGACAACCACTCCGTGGTGGCCTGGGGGCTGTCGCCGCTCACCTACTTCGCGGCGACGGTGCTCGGTCAGACCCTCCTGCTCGCGCCCGGCGCCCTCCGTCGGGTCGAGCGGATCCGGCCGGTGCTGCGCCGCAACCGGCGGGAGGTGGTCCTCATCGGGGTGCTCTCCCCGCTCGCCTACATCCTCGTGCTCGTGGCGATGCAGACGATGCCGGTCTCGATCGTCGCACCGCTGAGGGAGTCCTCGATCATCATCGGCTCCCTGCTCGCCTGGTGGCTGTTCAGGGAGCCGCATCCGGTGCGGCGCATCGCCGGGGCCGCGGTCGTGCTCGCCGGCATCGGCGTCATCGCCACCGCGTGAGGGTCGGGCTCAGAGCCCGAGCCGGTCGAACGCCGCCTCGAGGCGACCGGCGGCGCCGTCGACGTCGGTGAGCTTGTCCAGGCCGAACAGGCCGAGCCGCACCGTGGAGAAGTCCGTGCCCTCCCCGCAGTGCAGCGGCACGCCCGCGGCGACCTGCACGCCCGCCTCCTTCAGCCGCGCCCCGCTGTGAATCCGCGGGTCGTCGGTGTGGGCCACGACGACGCTGGCCGCCGCGAAATCCGGCGCGGCGACCGAGGGGAGGCCGCGATCGGCGAGGAGCGCTCGCACGCGGGCGCCGAGGTCGAGCTGTGCCCGCCGCAGCGCGGGCAGTCCGGCCGCGACGGTGCGGCGCGCGAGCTCGAGGTTGTGGGTGAGGGTGTCGGTCGGCATCGTCGCGTGATACGGCGCCTCCCCGCGCCGGTATGCCTCGGCGATGGCCAGCCACCGGCCGAGGTCGGCGGCGAAGCTCGTCGACGTCGACTCCCGCACCGCCGCAGCGCCCGCCTCGCCCAGGAGCACGTAGCCGGCGCCGGGGGAGCCGCTCCACCCCTTCTGCGGGGCGGTGAGCAGCACGTCGATGCCCAGGTCGCCCATGTCGACCCACAGCGCCCCGGAGGCGACGCAGTCGAGCACGAACACCCCGCCCACCTCGTGGGTGGCCGCCGCGAGCGCTCGCAGGTACTCCGCCCCCAGCACGATGCCCGAGGCGGTCTCGACGTGAGGCGCGAACACGACGCCGGGACGCTGCTCGCGAACGGTGGCGACGACGTCCTCGATCGGTGCCGGCGCCCAGGGCGCCTGCCTGCCCTCGGCGACGGGACGCGCCCGGCAGACCGTGACGTCGTCCGTGATCGAACCGGCCTCGAGGATCTGCGACCAGCGGTAGGAGAACAGGCCGTTGCGCAGCACGAGCACGCGGCGCCCGGTCGCGAGCTGGCGGGCCACCGCCTCCATCGCATACGTGCCGCCGCCGGGCACGATCGCTGCCTCGGCGGCCCCGTACGCATCGCGCAGGATGCCCAGCAGCTCGGCCATGACGCCGGTGAAGCGCCGCGACATGTGGTTGAGCGAGTGGTCCGTGAACACCACGGAGTACTCGAGCAGGCCGCCGGGGTCGATGTCATCGTGAGGGAGGGGCACGGGGTCAGCCTTCCATACGGGCGGGCGGGGGCCTATCGCGACGGGAGCGGCGCTGTGTCAGGCTCGAGAGGACGGCGACGAGGAGGAGATCATGACGCGGACGGGATCACCGGGCGGTGCCGCCGCGATCGAGGCGGTCTGCGGCGACCTCACGCGCGCGCGGGTCGATGCGATCGTCAACGCGGCCAACTCCTCCCTCCTGGGCGGGGGCGGGGTCGACGGCGCCGTCCACCGCGCCGCCGGGCCCGAGTTGCTCGAGCACTGCCGGGAGCTGCGGGCCCGCTATCCGGGCGGCTTCCCGGTCGGGGAGGCCGCCGCGATCCCCGGCGCGCGCCTGCCCGCGACCTGGGTGATCCAGACGGTCGGGCCGAACTGGCACCGGGGTGAGCGCCAGGACCGGCTGCTCGCCGCCTGCTTCTCGAACTCGCTGACCGAGGCGGTGCGGGTGGGGGCCCGATCGGTCGCATTCCCGGCGATCAGCGCCGGCGTGTACGGCTGGGACCCGGTCCGGGTGGCGAAGGTCGCGGCGCGCGCCGTGCGCGCCTCGGACCAGCTCGGCCGGCTCGACCGGGTGGTCTTCGTGCTCATCGACGAACCGATGCGGGCGCTCTTCGCCGCCGCCCTGGCCTGAGCGCCCCCGGCCCCGGGCGGGGCGGCGCAGGCGTCATCGACAGTTCGTCCGGGGTTCGCCCTCACGCCACGTTCCCGACGCCTGCGCCCACTCCAATAGAGCCGTTCGAACCACACCGCTCGAATTGGAGAAGTCTTCGATGACATCACGTCATTCCCGCCGAGTCCGACACTCGGTCCTGGCCGCCGGCGCCGTGACGGCGCTCGGGATCCTCGCCCCGGCAGCGGCCTCGGCCGCCGTGAGCGATCACGGCGGCGCCGCCCGACACGACGGCGACAACACCGCGTTCGTGCGCGAGGCGCTCGAGGACGCGTCCGCCAAGAACGTCATCCTGCTCATCGGCGACGGCATGGGCGACAGCGAGATCACCATCGCCCGCAACTACGCCTACGGCGCGGGCGGTGAGCTCCCGGGGATCGACGCCCTGCCGCTGTCCGGGTCCTACTCCACCTACAGTCTGCACCGCGGCGGCGACTACGCGGGCAAGCCGAACTACGTTCCCGACTCGGCCGCCACCGGCACCGCCTGGGCCACCGGCACGAAGTCCTACAACGGGGCCATCTCGGTCGACCTCGACTCGGTCGCGCACGACACCGTGCTCGAACTCGCCAAGGCGAACGGGCTGCGCACCGGCAACGTGTCGACCGCCGAGATCCAGGACGCGACCCCGGCCGTGCAACTGGCCCACGTGGACGACCGCAAGTGCTACGGCCCCGACTCCGTGGATCGCTGCGGAGCCGACGCGCTCGATGCGGGCGGCGCCGGATCGATCAGCGAGCAGATCCTCGGGGCGCGCGCCGACGTCGTCCTCGGCGGAGGCAGCGCCTCCTTCAGCCAGACCGCCCGCGCCGGCCAGTGGGAGGGACAGACTCTCTTCGAGCAGGCGCGCGAGCGCGGCTACCAGGTGGTGACCACCGCCGCCGAACTCGGCGAGGTGACCCACGCCGACCAGGCCGAGCCGCTCCTGGGCCTGTTCACCCCCGGCAACATGCCCACCCGCATGTCCGAGTCGGTCGCCGTGCCGGGAGGCAACCCGGAGGCGCCGATCGAGTGCCAGGCGAACCCGGACCGGCTGCCGGAGGAACTCTCCCTCGGCTCGATGACCCAGAAGGCGATCGACCTGCTCGACGATCCGGACTCGACCGAGGGGTTCTTCCTCCAGGTCGAGGGCGCCTCGATCGACAAGCGCAACCACGCCGCCGACGTCTGCGGCCAGATCGGCGAGACCGTCGACCTCGACGAGGCCGTGCAGGCGGCGCTCGAGTTCGCGCAGCAGGACGGCGAGACCCTCGTGATCGTGACGGCGGACCACGCCCACACGAGCCAGATCGTCGGCTCCGTTCCCGACCACACCCTCGGCAACACCCTGCTCACGGCCGACGGCTCCCCGATGAACGTCGCCTACGGCACCGCCACCACCGGATCGCAGCAGCACACCGGTGCCCAGGTTCCGATCGCCGGCTACGGCCCCGGTGCCGCGAACGTCGTGGGCCTGACCGACCAGACCGACACCTTCTTCACCGTGGTCGACACCCTCGGCCTGGCCACCGACCTGCCCGCGTTGAGCGCGGATGCGGCCCTCGACCTGCCCGAGGCCCCGGTGGCACCGGCCGCCGAGTTCACGATCGCGGGAACCGGGTTCGCCGGTGACCGGCAGGTGCGCGTCGGCCTCGCCGGCGAGGAACTGGGAACGGTCGACGTGATCGGCGGGCGGGTCTCGCTCCCCGCCACGGCCCCCGCCGCAACCGGCGTGGCGGAGGTGGAACTCGTCGGGGTCCAGAGCGACGTGACCGTGACGGGCACCGTCGAGATCGGCACGGACGGCGACGAGGGTGACGCCGGTACCGGCGGAGACGCGGGTGCCGGTGCCGATGGGACCGACGGTGCCGACGGGACCGACGGTGCGGACGGGGCCGACGGCTCCGACGACTCGCAGGGGACCGCCGGCTCCGAGGAGGTCGGAGACACCGGCGGGGGCGGGGTCTCCGCCGGGGGAGACCGGCTCCCGGTGACCGGGATGCAGCTGACCGGCGCGGCGCTCATGGCCGCGGGCCTCGTGGCCGCCGGGCTGATGCTGCGCTCGCGCCACCGCCGCAGCGCCGCCTGATCGAACGGGGCCCGTTGCCCCAATGAGCACGCGTGGGATGGCCGGTCCGGGCCATCCCACGCGCGTCGTGCGGGACCGCCGCCGACCGCTGCGACGGCGCCGCGGAAGCCGGCGCGACGAGCCCGGCGCGAGAGACCGGCCACCACCCCTGGCCTGATACCCCCTGGGGGTATTAGGGTGGCGGCATGCCCCACATGATCGATCACTCCGCCCACGGGACCGAGGCGAGCGGCGACCGCGGCCCGCAGGCCGGTCACGCCGACCATTCCGATCATTCCGATCATTCCGATCACGCCGATCACGCCGATCATGCCGATCACGCTGGGCACCATGGCGACCACGCCGGCCGGTTCCGCCGACTGTTCTGGGTCATGCTCGTGATCTCGATCCCGGTCATCGCCCTCGACGGCGCGTTCGCCCACCTGCTCGGCTATCACCTGCCGACGGCCGCCTGGATCGCGTGGGTCTCGCCCGTGGGCGGCACGCTGATCTACCTCTGGGGCGGGCGGCCGTTCCTCACCGGCGCGGTGGGCGAGCTCCGCGCCCGCACGCCCGGGATGATGCTGCTCATCGGCCTGGCGATCACGGTCGCGTTCGTGGCCTCGTGGGCCGCGACCCTCGGCTGGATCGACGCCGGCATGAGCCTGTGGTGGGAGCTGGCCCTCCTCGTGGTCATCATGCTCCTCGGCCACTGGATCGAGATGCGATCCCTGGCCCGTACCGGTTCGGCGCTCGACTCCCTCGCCGCGCTCCTGCCCGACGACGCCGAGCGGGTCACCGCGGCCGGCACCGAGACGGTGACGCCGGCCGACCTCGAGGTGGGCGACGTCGTGCTCGTGCGCCCGGGCTCGGCCGTCCCGGCGGACGGCCGCATCATCGACGGCGAGGCCCACCTGGACGAATCGATGATCACCGGGGAGGCGCGGGCCGTGCGCCGCACCGCGGGCGACCAGGTCGTGGCCGGCACGATCGCCACCGACTCGGGGCTGCGGGTCGAGGTGAGTGCCATCGGCGAGGACACGGCCCTCGCCGGGATCCGCCGGCTCGTGGCCGACGCGCAGAACTCCTCCTCCCGCGCCCAGCGCCTCGCCGACAGGGCCGCCGCCCTGCTGTTCTGGTTCGCGCTCGGCTCGGCCCTCGTCGCGCTCGTCGCCTGGCTGCTC
The DNA here is from genome assembly GCF_009372055.1 of Pseudactinotalea sp. HY160. Taxonomy (NCBI): domain Bacteria; kingdom Bacillati; phylum Actinomycetota; class Actinomycetes; order Micrococcales; family Cellulomonadaceae; genus Pseudactinotalea; species Pseudactinotalea sp. HY160. The sequence goes on from NZ_WHMT01000008.1 coordinate 93,478, forward strand.
GTGGGCACCCCGGACCAGGCCGTGCTGCGCGTCATCACCGTGCTGGTCATCGCCTGCCCGCATGCGCTCGGCCTGGCGATCCCGCTCGTGGTCGCGCTGTCGACCGAGCGCGCGGCCCGCGGCGGCGTGCTCATCAAGGATCGGCTCGCCCTCGAGGGGATGCGCCGGGTCGACGCGGTGCTCTTCGACAAGACCGGCACCCTGACCGCCGGCGAGCCCGCCGTGACCGGGGTCGAGCCCGCCCCGGGCCACGACCCGGACGAGGTGCTCGCGCTCGCGGCCGCGGCCGAGGCCGACAGCGAGCACCCGCTCGCGCGGGCCATCGTCGCGGCCGCCGCGGACCGCGGACTCGAGCCGCCCGCGGCGAGCGGCTTCGCCTCCGAACCCGCGATCGGCGTGCGGGCCACGGTCGGCGACCACGCGGTCGCCGTCGGCGGGCCGAACCTGCTCGAACGTCACGGCCTGAGCGAACTGCCCGGCCTCGAGCCCTGGCGGGCGGCCGGGGCCATCGTCCTGCACGTGCTCGTCGACCACGAGATCGCCGGGGCGCTGCGCCTCGCCGATACGATCCGGCCCGAGTCACGCGAGACGGTCGACGCGCTCCACGCCGCCGGGATCCAGGTCGTGATGATCACGGGGGACGCCCCGGCCGTCGCGGACGCAGTCGCAACCGAGCTCGGCATCGACCGGGTGTTCGCGGGCGTGCGGCCCGAGCGCAAGGCGACCACGGTGGCCGAGCTGCAGGATCGGGGCCACCGGGTCGCGATGGTCGGCGACGGTGTGAACGACGCCCCGGCCCTCGCCCGCGCCGACGTGGGCATCGCGATCGGTGCCGGCACGGACGTGGCGATCGGTTCGGCCGGGGTCATCCTCGCCTCCTCCGACCCACGCTCGGTGCTCTCGGTGATCCAGCTCTCGCGCGCGAGCTACCGCAAGATGAAGCAGAACCTGTGGTGGGCGGCCGGCTACAACCTCGTGGCCGTGCCGCTCGCCGCCGGCGCGCTCGCCCCGGTCGGGTTCACGATGCCGATGAGCGTGGGCGCGCTCCTTATGTCCGCCTCGACGGTCGTCGTCGCGCTCAATGCCCAGCTGCTGCGCCGCCTCGACCTGCACCCGCAGGCGAGCGTCAAGGAGTTCCTGCCCGCGGCCTGAGCCCGGCGCTGCTGTCGGCAGAACTCGCAGGGCGCGACCGCGGGATCGTCTTAGCATGGATCATGGCCGACATCGCACCGCCCCTCCGCCCGGTTCCCCGCCTCCCCCTCGGCGAGGACGGTGAACGTGAGCCGCTCTGGCGGACCGTGCTCGGGCGGGAACTGCGCAGGCTCCGCCACGGACGCGGGGAGACCCTCGGCGAGACCTCGACGCGCGCCGGGGTCTCCGCGCAGTACCTGTCCGAGATGGAACGCGGGGTCAAGGACCCCTCCAGCGAGATGATCGCGGCCGTTGCGGGCGCGCTCGGGGTCTCGCTCATCGACCTGACGTCCGCCGTCGCGCGGGAGCTGCATGCGCCCGCCGCGGGCGCTCCGCGCGGGGCCTCCGGCCGGGCCGCGCTCAGCCTCGCGGCCTGAGGCGCCTCACCGCTGCTCGATCACGTGATCGAGCAGCCCGTAGTCGCGGGCGGCGGTCGCCGTGAAGACGCGGTCGTGGTCGGTGTCGGCGCGCAGCGTCTCGACACTGCGTCCCGTGCGCTGGGCGAGCACGCCCTCGATGTCCGTGCGGATCCGGACCACTTCGTCGGCCTGAAGGATGAGGTCCGGGATGCTGCCCCTGCCCTGGGCGGCCGGTTGATGCAGCACGATCCGGGCGTGCGGGAGCGCAGCGCGCGCCCCGGCGGCGCCGGCCGCCAGGAGCACGGCACCGACCCCGACCGCCTGTCCGACGCAACTGGTCGCCACCTCGGAGCGGATATAGCGCATGGTGTCGTAGACGGCGAGCATCGCGCTCGGATCGCCGCCCTCGCAGTTGATGTAGAGCTGGATCTGCCGGTCGGGCTGATCGGACTCGAGGTAGAGCAACTGCGAGATGAGCGCGTTGGCGACACCCGCGTCGATCGCCGTTCCCAGGTAGATGATCCGCTCGGTCAGCAGGTGTGAATACACATCCAGGACCCGCTCGCCGCGAGGGTGGTGCTGAACGACGTGCGGAATCGTGTAGCCGCTCATCGCCCGCTCCCGCCTCGCGTGGGGCCGAATCCGGCGGAGTCTCGCCGTGCGGGGCCGACTTCGTCGAAGTCCTGGACGATCGCGTCGATGAAGCCGTACTCGAGGGCCTGCCGGGCCGTGTACCAGTGATCGTGCAGCGAGTCCTCGAACACCCGCTCGATCGGCCGGCCCGTGTCGTGGGCGATGATCCCGAGTACCGTGTCCCGGGTGTGGCGGAGGTCGTCGGCCTGCAGCTCGATGTCGACCGCCGTGCCGCCGATGCCCGCCGAGCCCTGGTGCATGAGGATCCGAGCGTGCGGCAGCGCCCGGCGCTTGCCCGGCGTGCCCGCGGACAGGAGGAACTGGCCCGCGCTGTAGGCGATGCCCAGCGCGAGGGTCGAGACGTCGCTGGGGACGAGCCGCATGACGTCCCGGATGGCCAACATCGCCGGCACCGACCCGCCGGGGGAGTGGATCCACAGGGAGATGTCGTCGGCGGGCCGGTCGAGTGCGAGGGTCATGAATTGGGTGGCGAGCAGGGTGCCGTTGTCGTCGTCGAGTGGGCCGTCGAGCACGAGCACGCGCCGGTCGTAGAGAGCGCGGCGGGTTCGCTCGTCGAAGCGGGGGGTCCTCGTGTCGTCGTCCATGCCCGTCAGCCTGCTGCGCCGGCCGGCCCGGGCGCCACCGGTTCTGCTGCGGGCGGCTCCGCCGTGAGCGGCGCGGCTCAGGCTCGCGGAACCGGCCGGCCGGATCGGGGGCGCGTGCGAGTCCCGGGCCCGCTCGGGTCGCGCATGAACCAGGTGAGGGCCAGCCCGAGCACGGGCAGCACGATGAGAGCGGTGAACATGACCCGCAGGCTCGTGTGATCGGCGAAGGTGCCGAGCAGCGGGCTGAACAGCCCGCCGACGCTCACGCCCAGCCCGACCGTGACCCCGCTCGCGGTGCCGATCCGGTTCGGCAGGTAGTCCTGGCCGAGCATGATGAATACGGCGAACGGCAGGTACAGCGCGATCCCGGTGAGCGCCACGAAGGCGAGCGTCACCGGCCAGGATCGGGTGAACACGAGCCCGGCCAGCGCGGGCACGGTGAGCACGAACCCCGCCCGGATGCTCATGAGCCGATTCGACCGGTCCGCGACCCAGCCGCCGAGCAGGGTGCCCGCGGCGCCGGTCACGAGGAAGACCGTGAGCGCCGCCCCGCCGACCGACTCGCTCGTGTGCAGCTCGCGGATGAAATAGAGCCCGATGAACGAGGTGATCCCCAGGAAGAGGATCGAGCGGATCACCACCACCACGATGAGCTTGACGAACTCGGGCCAGTCGTCGCGGCCCGTCGGCATCGCGGCGGTGCGGCGCCGGCCGGACCGGCCGTCGAGCACGCGTCGCAGCCGCAGCGCGAGGATCGTCGCCATGACCGCCGCCGGGATGAGCAACAGCGGGGTCCCGCGCACGCCGAGCAGCAGGAACACGGGCGTGGCCACGAGGGAGCCGAGCGCGTACCCGCCGTTGCCCCCGAGCGCGAAGATGCTCATCGCCCGGTTGCTGGGGCCGCCCGCCAGCCGTGCCGCCCGCGCGGCCTCGGGATGGAACGCCGCGATCCCGAAGCCGGAGATCGCGATGAGGATCCACGTGAGCGGATACGAGCGGGCCAGGCCCACGAGCGCCAGGCCGACGCCCGCGGTGAGCATCCCGGCCCCGATGAGCCACCGCCGCGGCCGGCGGTCCCCGAGCACCCCGAAGACCGGCTGCGCGACCGAGGAGATGAGCGTCGCGGCGAGGGTGAGCCCCGCGATCGCCGCGTAGCTGTAGTGACGCTCCGCCGCGAGGAACGGCAGCAGCGCCGGCACGACGCCCTGATAGAAGTCGTTGACCAGGTGCGAGGTCGACATGAGCGCGACCCCGCCGCGGTTCATGCTCAGGGACGGCGCCCGCTCGCCCTCGTCGTGATCGTCACCCACCGTTCCAATCTAGGACCTGGACCGCCGCATCGCCTCCGGCTCATTCGCCGGCGGCCTCGAGGAACGCCTGGAGGATCGGGCCGGCGGTCTGCGCCCCGGCGATGCCGGCGTCGACGAACACCGCGACCGCGAGGTCGCCCTGGGCAGCGATCATCCAGGCGTGCGGGTCCGTGGACTCGTCGGCGGCCCCGTGCTCGGCGGTGCCGGTCTTGGCGCGGACCTCCTCGCCCGGAACGCCGGCCAGGAAGGACGCGGTGCCGTCGGTCACGACGCCGCGCATGAGCTCCCGCAGCACGGTGGCCTCCTCGGCGGTCAGGGGCTCACCCACGTCGGCGGCGACGGTGACGTCCTCGATCAGGTGCGGCACGACGGCGGTGCCCGCCTGGACCGATGCGGCCACGGTCGCCATCGCGAGCGGGCTCGCGAGCACCCGGCCCTGCCCGATGATCGCTGCGGCCGCGTCGGTCTGCCCGTCGGTGGCCGGCACCTCCCCGAGGAAGGCCGGGAAGCCGAGGCCCTCGGAGTCGCCGCCGAGGCCGAGCGCCCGGGCGGCACTGGTCAGGTCGTCGGGTTCGAGGCGATCGCGCGCGCCGATCAGGTTGGTGTTGCAGGAATGGGCGAATCCGTTCCGGAACGAGATCTCGCCGAGCGCCGAGTCGGGGTAGCCGTCGTAGTTCTTGAAGCTCCGGCCGTCCACGTCGATCGTCGCCGGGCACGGCAGCACGTCGTCCGCGGCGACGCCGGCCCGCAGCAGCGCCAGCGCACTCACCACCTTGAACGTCGACCCCGGCGGGTACCGGCCCTCGGTGGCGGTGTTCAGGCCCGCGCTTCCCGGGCCGCTCGCCGCGGCGAGCACCGCACCGGTCGAGGGGCGGATCGCCACGATCGAACTCGCGGGCTCCTCGTCCGCGTCGCCGGTGGCGTCCGCGGCGTCCCTGAGGAGAGTCTCCGCGGTCGTCTGCAGGGTCGGGTCCAGGGTGAGGCGCAGCGGCGGGGCCGGCTTCGTGTCCCAGTGCGCCACGGACGTGCGTTCGACGTCGTCGCACTCCGCCCCGTCCTCGCAGCCGCCGGCGCGCAGCACGACGATCTCGACGTCGGGCCGGCCGCGGAGCTCCTCGTCGTAGCGCGCCTGCAGGCCCGAGCGGCCGACGAGGTCTCCGGCCCGGACGGCGCCGCCGGATGAGTCGATGATCTCCGCGGTCGCCGGCCCCACGGTGCCCAGCAGCTCGCGGGCGAAGTCGCGGGTCGGGGCCAGGGGTAGCGAGTCGTCGACCTTGCGCGCGCCCGGGATGTCGGGGAAGTCGGCGTCGATGAGGCCCTCGGCGTCCTCGGGGCGCACGACGATCGCCTCGACGAAGGCCTTCGGGCCGGCGGCCTCGGCCGCGGCCACGAACCGCTCGGCGTCGACGCCGGTCGCCGCCGCGATCCGCTCGGCCGCGGCCGCGACCTCGCCCGGCTCGATCAGGGTCTTGTCGAGCCCGTAGCGTCCGACGGCCCGGTCGGTCACGAGCACGGTGTTGCGCGCCCCGAGGATCTCGGCCCGATCGGGAAACGTGCGCACGACGTCGAACCGGTCGCCCTCACCGAGCTCGGCCAGCAGCGCACTCGGCTCCCACCGCACGCGCCACTGCCCGTCGGTGAGCGCGAGCCGGGCGGACGTCTCGTACTCCCAGTCACGATCCTCGATCGACCAGGTCCAGTGGAGCGGCACCGTGGCCTCGTCGTCCTCGTAGCGGATCGTGCCCGCGTCGACCCGCACGTCGTAGCCGGCGAGCGGCTCGACCTGATCGGTGAAGGCGGCCGCGGCGGCGGGGTCGGCGAGCGGCACACCCTCGAGGCTGTGCTCGGAGAGGGCGGCGGTCAGTGCCGCGGCCGTCTCGTCGGCGCGAGTCGATTCGATCGAGCACGCCGAGAGCGAGACGAGGACGCAGGCGAGCAGCGGGGGCAGGGAGCGGCGACGGGGCATCGCCCAAGTATCCGGAGGCGCCGAAGAAGTGTCAAAGAGTATCAAATGAATGTATTAATAGCATTTGAGTATCATCCGAGGATGGATCTGCTGCGCCACCTGCGGTTCGCGATCACGATCGCGGAGGAACGCCACTTCGGCCGTGCGGCGGCGCGCCTCGACATGAGTCAGCCGCCGCTGTCGCAAGGCCTGCAGCGACTGGAGCGCCGCCTGGGTGTCCGGCTCTTCGAGCGCGATGCCCGCGCGGTGCGTCCGACGCCCGCCGGCGATGCGCTCCTGCCGCGCATGCGCGACGTGCTCGAGGCCGCGGAGGGCTTCCTCGAGGAGGCCACGGAATGGTCGAGCGAACCGGATCTGCGCGTCGGCATCGCCGCCGATGTGGAGGACCGGGCGTGCCGGGCGGTCGAGGCGCTCGGCGGCCTCGGGGTGGCGGTCTCGCCGCTGATCGCCGGCAGCGTGAGGCTCGTCGATGCGGTGCGGGACGGCGGCCTCGACCTGGCCGTGGTGCGCCACCCGGGGATCGTCGACGGCACCGACGCCCGCGGCGTGCTGACGATCCCGCGGACGATCTGCTCGGCCGGCGGGCGGGTGGCCCCGCCCGGCACCGATCTGCCCGTCGTGGTGCCGCCGCGCCGCTGGCAGCCGGCCGCCCACGACCAGCTCGTCGACGCCCTGCGGCGCCACCGCCATTCGGGTGAGGTGATCGAGGAGGCCGACCTCATGGCCCGCCGCGCGCTCGTCGCCGCCGGCCGCGCGCTCGGGCTGGGCGGCGCGCCGGACGCGACGGGTGCGAACTTCCCGCTGCGGCTGCGGGTGATCCTGCCGGTCGCCTCCGATCGCCGCCGCGACCTGCCGCACCTGCGAGCCGCCGAGTTGCTCGAGACCGCGCTGACATGAGTGAGGGCAGGCTCACCCGGCTGGCGAGCGAGGCCGGCATCACGGCCTGGGTGCACGCGACCCGGCTCGGCGGGCCCCCCGCATCGACCTCCGCCGGCGCGGACGTCCCCGTCGCCGTCGCCTCGCTGTACAAGCTCCCCCTCGCGCTCGTCTGGGCGGATCTCGTGGAGGCCGGCGCGCTCGACCCCCACTCGCGGCTGCTCCTGCGGGCGGAGCAGCGCGCCGCCGGCCCGACGGGGGTCGCCATGCTGTGGGACGACGTCGCGCTCAGTCAGCGGGACGCGGTCCGGCTCATGCTCGCGGTCTCGGACAACACCTGCGCGGACGAGATCCTCCGGATCGTCGGCCTCCGGGCGGCCAATGCGGCCCTCGCCGCCGACGGGCTCGAACAGACCCACATTCGACACGGGTCGGCCGAGACCCTGCGGATCGTCCAGGCCGAGACCGGGGCACCCGATCCGGCGGCGGCCGAGCGGGCCCTGGCCACGGTCGACGAGGAACGCCTCACGAGCCAGTTCGAACCGGCGCTGGCCAGCTCCTCCACCGCCCGCGAGCTGTGCCGGGTGCTCGCGCTGCTGTGGGGCCGGACCGGCCGGGCGCACGAGGCGGTCCGCGGCGCGATGGCCCATCAGGCCTGGCGGCACCGGATCGCCTCGGCGTTCCCGCACGACGACGTGCTCGTGCAGGGGAAGACCGGAACGCTGGCTCGGTTGCGGCACGAGGCCGCCGTCGTCACCTTCCCGGGCGAGTTCCCGATCGCCGTGGCCGTGCTCACCCGCTCGGCCCGGGCCGAGCGGCACCTGCCGCGCGTCGATGCGGCGATCGGAGCGATCGCCCGCGCCGCGGCGGGCCCGCTGCGCATGAGCCGGGACGACGCACCGGAGGCGTCGGCCTCATAGCAACGACCCCGGCCACAGGGCCCACAGCCTGCTCCCGGCGAACCAGGTCGCCGCCCCGCAGGCGAGCGCGAAGCTCACGTTCCAGACCGCCGCGGGCACCCTCGTCAGCCACGCGAGCACGGCCGGATCGCTCGTGGGGGACCGGGAGCCGGCCACGGCACCGAGGTGCCGCCACGCGCCCACGATCCCCACGCCCCCGGCGACGATGAGCACCCAGGCCTGCCAGGCGTCGTCCCCACGCCACCACAGCAGGCCGAGCCCGGCCGTCACGGCGAGCGTGACCGCCCCGGTGAGCCAGGATCGTGCGCGCACGAGCGCGGCGGCCGCCGCGACGAGCGCGAGCGTGAGCACCGGGGCGGCCCATCCCCACGTGGCCGCCGCGATCGCCGCGGCCCCGGCGATCGCCGGCGCCGGATAGCCCGCCCAGGTCGTCAGCGCCCGCCCGGCACCGCGCTCGGGGCCGCGGGTGACGGCATGGCCGGAGGCGTCGGCGCGTAGCACGAGGCCCGTGAACGAGCGCCCGCACGCGAGCCCGACGAGGGCGTGCCCGAGTTCGTGCACGAGCGTCACCCCGAGCCGCGCGAGCCGCCACAGCGGCCCGATCACGACGATCGCCAGCGCCACCGCGGCGGCGAGCAGCAGCGAGCGGGCCTCGACCTCGGGGGCGTCGACCGGCAGCACCCGGACCCAGATCTCGCTCAGACTCTCCACCGGCGCAGCCTACGTGAGCAGCGCGGTGGCCGGATCAGGCGGAGCGGACCATGCCCGCCCACTGGTGCGGCTCGAGCGGAGACGCCTCGGGCGCGTCGGACCCGGCGCATGCGCGCGCCCAGTCGATCGCCTCGCCGAGCACGGCGCGCAGCTCCGCGTCGGGATCGCCCACGCACGCCTCGGAGATCGCCCGGGCGGCGATCACCGTGAGCGGGATGGCCACCGACAGCGGCGGCAGGGCGATCTTCATCCGGCGCATGAACGCGACCGACCAGGAGCGCAGGGCGGTGTGGTCGGCCAGCTCCGCCTCGGCACGACTGCGCCACGGCTCCCGCACGGCCACGGGGTAGGGGCCGGAGTCGCCGAGGATCCGCAGCAGGCCCACGCCGAGGCCGTGCTGGTGCTCGAGCGCCGCGATCGGCAGCGCCCGGAGGGCGGCGATGACCGCGACCTCCTCGATGTACTCGTCGCCGAGATCGACGATGCCGATCACCGACGGGATCATCGGCGCGAGCTGCGGGCGCCCCGCATCCGTGGTGAGATCGTTGACCAGCCGCGCCAGCTGCGCCAGCGCCGGGTCCGTGCAGGCGGGATGGTCACTCCACGGCTGGCCCGCCAGATACGAGGCCAATTCCATGAAGCACGCCCCGCGTCGGGGTTTGCGGTGCTTCCCACGCGCCAGCATGGGCATCATCATTGGTGTAGTCGTCATGATCGACACCTCCGAGAAAGGGAACCGTGTCTCATTCTCCGCCGGTTCACGCAGAAGGGCCAGGGGGCCGGGCGAGGTTCCCCGGCGCGGATCCGCGATCGGCGCATCCCGCCGCCTCACGTTCGCGCGCTCCCGGGCGTCTACCCGGTGAGAGGCGGTGAGGCGCGGTGACCACCACGACCATGACGAACCATGCCCGGATCGAGACCGACCTGGGGGAGTTGACCCTCGTCACGGACGGCGAGGCGATCACGGGCCTGTACTTCCCCGGGCACCCGCACCTGCCCGCCGAACCGGCGTTCGGCGAGCTCGTGGCCGAGCGCGCCCTGCCCGTGCTCCGGCTCGCCGCGTCCCAGCTGCGCTCCTACCTCGCCGGCGAGCGGAGCCGCTTCGATGTTCCGGTGTCGACCCGCGGCGATGCCTTCTCCGAGCGCGTCTGGGGCCTGCTCGCCGAGATCCCGTACGGGCACACGACCACCTACGGCGACCTCGCCCGGCGCCTCGGCAACCGCCACCTCGCCCAGCGCGTGGGCGGGTGCGTGGGCAGGAATCCGGTGAGCATCCTCATCCCGTGTCATCGCGTGGTCGGCGCCGACGGCTCGCTCACCGGCTACGCCGGCGGCCTCGAACGCAAGCGGCGCCTGCTCGAGCTCGAGGAGCCGGCCGCCGCGGCCGCCTCCCGACTGTTCTAGGGTGAGGACGACGCAGCAACCGTTCGAGCACGCCGTCACCGGCCACGGGGTCACCGTGCTGCGGGTGTGCCGGGCCGTGCTCGGGCCGGGGGCCGACGCCGAGGACGCGTGGTCCGAGACGTTCCTCGCGGCGCTGCGTGCCTGGCCGGACCTGGAGGAGGGCGCCAACGTCGAGGCGTGGCTCGTGCGCATCGCCCGACGCAAGGCGATCGACGTCATCCGCGCCCGCGACCGGCGGGCCATCCCCACCGAGACGCTCCCGGAACCGCCCGCACGCGCGGGGACCGGTGGATCGAGCGGGCCCGGTGGATCGGGGGCCGGTGGATCGGGGTCGGGTGGATCGAGCGGCGGGGACCCGGGAGGCGATGCGGCGATCGACTCGGCCACCCTCTGGGGCCGGGTCGCGGCCCTGCCCGAGCGGCAGCGCCTCGCGCTCGGCTACCACTACCTCGGCGGGCTCGCCCACACCGAGACCGCGCAGCTCATCGGCGGCACGCCCGAATCGGTTCGCCGCGCCGCCGCGGACGGCATTCGACGGCTGCGCACGATCTATCACGACGAGGGAGGATCCCGATGAACGCGCGACCCGATCTGCCCGGATCTCCCGGCCGGGCGGACAGAGCCGGCCCCGACGACCCCGACGGCCCCGGCGGCCCCGCCCTCGACGGCCCCGGCCGGGCTGACAGAGCCGCCCCCGACCCGACGGACGGCGAGCTGTTCCCGGTGACGCACGCGGACCTGGCGAGACTGCATGCCCGGCTCGAGGCGAGCGCGCAGGCCGAGGCGATCCTCGACGTCCGTTATCGGGTGATCGACAGCCCGATCGGGCCGCTGCTGCTCGCGGCGACGGCCCGCGGGCTCGTGCGGGTCGCGTTCGAGCGGGAGGGGTTCGAGGCGGTGCTGTCCGCGCTCGCGGGCCGGATCGGCGCGCGGATCCTCGAGACCCCGACCGGGCTCGCGGCCGCCGCCCGGGAACTGGCGGAGTACTTCGCCGGGGACCGCCGGGCCTTCGACCTGACCCTCGACCACGCGCTCTCCGCCGGGTTCAGGGAGCGGGTGCAGCGGTCGCTGCCGCAGATCGCCTACGGCCACACCCGCTCCTACCGTGAGGTCGCCGCGTCCGTGGGCAGTCCGGGGGCCGTGCGCGCCGTGGGCACCGCCTGCGCCACCAATCCGCTCCCGGTCGTGGTGCCGTGCCACCGCGTGCTGCGCTCGGACGGCACCCTCGGCGGCTACGTCGGCGGGCTCGAGGCGAAGGCCGCGCTGCTCGCGCTCGAACGGGCCGCGTGAGCGGCCGGCGTCCACGTGCACTTCGACGGCCCGCGCACCGGGGTGCCCATTGACCCGCCTCGAGGGCGATGCGAGATTGGGCGGATGCGGCGGACATTCCTCTGGCTGGTCAAGAACACGCTCAACCGGTTCACGATCCGGCTCGCGAAGTCCGGCGTCGGGCCGATCTCGCTCGTGCGACACGTCGGGCGCAGGTCCGGGAAGGTCTACGAGACGCCGATCATCGTGGCGCGCGTGCCGCAGGGGTTCGTCGCCGAGCTCACCTACGGCGCGGGCGTGGACTGGTACCGCAACGTCGTCGCGGCGGGTAGCTGCCGGATCCTCGTCGGCGGCACTGTGTACCGGATCGTCGCGATCGAGCCCTATCCGGCCGACGACGGGCGGCGCGCGTTCGGCTTTCCGGCCCGGCTCATCCTGCGGCTGCTGCGCCGGCAGGAGTTCCGGCTGCTCCGCGCGGACGGACGCGCGCCCGGCCGCCGCTGACGGTCAGGTGTCGTGGCCGTCACGGGCTGGTCGGGGCCGGTCGGGGCCGGGTGGGGCCGGTCGGGTCAGGAGTGCCGCGGCGAGGGTGCGGCCGACCCAGTGCTCGTACGCCGCCAGGTCGTAGCCGGCCGTGGTGACCAGGAGCTCATAGGTCTCCGGGCTCGCGATGGCCCACGCCGTGTCGGCCGCGGCCTCGGGCGTCAGGTCCGCCCGCAGCTCGGCGGCCGGTATCCGCCCGACGAGGTCGGCGACGGTGCGGCGGCGCAGATCCTGCAGGGCCCGCCAGTCGGCCGCGACCTCGGCGTCGGTCGCCGCCGCGTCCCGGTAGAGGCGCCAGCCGAGGGCGGCGCGGCCGGCGAGTCCGACATAGAACCGCGCGATGCGCTCGACCACGGCCCGGGCATCGGACTCGGTGCCGGCGAACGACTGGCTGATGAGACGGGGGAGTTGCTCGGAATAGTCCGTGCCCGCATCGCCCGAGAGTGCGGCGTCCAGGTGCGCGCGCAGGAGGGCGCGCTTGCTTCCCCAGGCGAGGTAGAGGGTCTGGACGGTGACGCCGGCCCGGTCCGCGATCCGGGCGACGGTGGCCGCGTGATAACCGCGGTCGGCGAACTCCGCGCCCGCGGCCCGGAGCAGCCGCCGGCGCGTCTCGGCCCGGGAGGCCGCGGCGGCCTCCTGCCGCCGGGTCGGTCGATCGGTCGGTCGATCGGTCGCTCGATCGGTCGGTCGGTCGGTCGCTCGACTGGCCGGACGACGGTTCGGTCGATTGTTCGGGCGACGGGGGGCGGGGGAGGGCATGGACGGATCCCGGGAGCGAGGATTAGAGTGTGATTCAAGTCTACTTGAGTGTCACTCAAATCTCGGAGATGTGACATGGCCCGTTCCGCACCCGCCCCGGTCCTCGATCGAGCGTGGCACCGGCCCGGCGCATTCCGGTACGCGCTCGCTCGGCTCGGCGGGATCGCGCGCCCGCCCGTGTCCGTGTACGAACCGGCACCCGGCTCCGTGCTGAGCGATCGCGACGTGGCCGTGCCGATGGCCGACGGCACGGTGCTGCGCGTCAACGTCTACCGGCCGCCCGGCGAGGAGCGCCTGCCCGTGCTGGTCTCGGCCCACCCGTACGGCAAGGACCATCTGCCGACCCGGCGCGGGAACCGTTCGAGGTTCTCGATCCAGTACCGCATGATGCGCCAGCCGGCACCGGTGCGACTCTCGACCCTGACCAGCTGGGAGGCCCCCGATCCCGCGTGGTGGACCGCGCAGGGCTACGCCGTCGTCAATGCCGATCTGCGAGGCTCGGGCACCTCGGCGGGCACGGGGTCCCTCATGTCCGACGCCGAGGCCCGCGATATCGCCGGGATCGTCGAATGGGCGGGATCGCAGCCGTGGTCGAACGGCCGGGTGGGCATGCTCGGGGTGTCCTATCTGGCGATGTCGCAGTACAAGGTGGCCGCGCTCGCGCCGCCCTCGCTGCGGGCCATCTGCCCGTGGGAGGGCATGACCGATCCCTACCGCGACCTCATGCGGCCCGGTGGGCTGCTCGAGACCGGTTTCACCGCCGTCTGGGCTGCTGGGACCCGCCGGACGAGCCGGCTCGAGGTGGACGTGCGCGCGCAGCAGCGCCGCCACCCTTTCCGTGACGACTGGTGGCGTTCGCTCACGCCGGACCTCGCCTCGATCCGGGTGCCGATGCTCGTGTGCGCGAGCTTCTCCGACAACAACCTCCACTCGCGCGGCTCGTTCCGCGCGTTCGAGCGCGCGGGCTCGAACGAGCGCCACGCCTACACCCACCGCGGTGGCAAATGGACGACGTTCTACGGTGAGCCGGCCCGGCGGGCCCAGCTCGCCTTCTTCGACCGCCACCTGCGTGGGGTCCCCGGTCCGGCGGAGATACCGGGTCCTACGGAGGCGGCAGAACCGGTCGATTCGGCGGAACCGGCCGAGGCGGCGGAACCGGCCGGGTCGGTCGAGGTGCGGCTCGAGGTGCGCGAGGCCGGTGATCGGATCGTCGAGGTGCGGGAGGAGCACGAGTGGCCGCTCGCCCGCACGGACTGGACCCCGCTGTACCTGGCGCCCGGCGGACTCCTGCGCCTCGAGCCCGCCGAGGTACCCGGCTCGGTGACCTTCCGGCCGCGCCGGCGCGCCGCGGTGTTCACGTTCACGGCCCCCGCCGACCTCGAACTCACCGGGCCGATGGCGCTGCGGATCTGGCTCGCCGTCGAGGATGGCGACGACGTCGACCTCGTCGCCGGGGTCGAGAAGTGGCGCGGCTCCCGCTACGTCGGCTTCGAGGGCTCCTACGGATTCGGACGCGACCGGGTCGCGACCGGCTGGCAGCGGGCCTCGCTGCGGGAGCTCGACGAGGACGCCTCGAGGATCGGCGAGCCCGTGCACACGTACCGGACCCGGGAACCGTTGCGGCCGGGTGAGGTCGTGCCCGTCGACGTCGCCCTCGGCCACTCCGCGACCCTGTTCCGGCCCGGGGAGTCGCTGCGTCTCGTGATCGGCGGGCGATGGCTCTGGCCGGCCAACCCGCTCACCGGGAACTTCCCGGCCCGATACCGCTGCGTCGGCGCCGGCCGCTGCACCCTCCGCTGGGGCCCGGAGCGGCCCGCCCACCTGCTCGCTCCCCGCATCCCCACCGCGCCATCGGCGGCGACGGTCGAGACGGCTCGGTCCGAACGGAATGACCCGAAGGAGCAATAATGCGAGTGCTGGTTCTCGGCGCGGGTTTCGGCGGACTCGAACTGTCGGCCCGCGTGTCGGAGGAACTCGGGGACGACGCCGACGTCGTGCTCATCGACCGTGCCGACGGGTTCGTCCTGGGGTTCTCGAAGCTCGACGTCATGTTCGGGCGCACGAGCGAGGCGGCCGTGCGCCACTCCTACGCCGACATCGCCCGGCCCGGGGTGAGGTTCGTCCGGGCCGAGGTGCGGGCGATCGACCCGGTACATCGCGCCGTCGACACCGGCGCCGGCCGGTTCGAGGGCGACGTCGTGGTCGTCGCCCTCGGTGCCGACCTCGATCCCGCGGCGACGCCCGGACTGGTCGAGGCGGGTGTCGACTACTACACGCCCGCCGGGGCGTTCGCGGCGCGCGCGGTGCTCGAGTCGTTCGGCGGTGGCCGCGTCGTCGTGGGTGTCACGTCCACGCCCTTCAAGTGCCCGCCGGCGCCGAGCGAGACGGCGCTGATGATGCACGACTTCCTCACCGCCCGCGGGCTGCGCGAGGCGAGCGAGATCTCCCTGGTCATGCCGCTACCCAGCC
Source organism: Pseudactinotalea sp. HY160 (assembly GCF_009372055.1). Lineage (NCBI taxonomy): Bacteria > Bacillati > Actinomycetota > Actinomycetes > Micrococcales > Cellulomonadaceae > Pseudactinotalea > Pseudactinotalea sp. HY160. Next base: position 108,493 of record NZ_WHMT01000008.1, read on the forward strand.
CGATTCCGCCCTCGCCGGGGGCCTCCGAGTCGCTCCTGGCCGCCTTCGCCGAGCGCGGCATCCGCTGGTATCCGAACCGGCTCGTGCGCTCGCTCGACCCGGACCGCCGCCTCGCCGTCTGCGCGGACGGGGAGGAACTCCCCTTCGACCTGTTCCTCGGGGTACCGGCCCATCGGGTGCCGCGGGTCGTGGCCGATTCGGGCCTGTGCGTGGACGGCTGGGTGCCGGTGGACCCGCTCACCCTCGAGACCGGCTTCCCGAACGTGTACGCCGTCGGTGACGTCACGAGCGTCGGGACGCCGAAGGCGGGCGTCTTCTCCGAACGGCAGGCCCGCGTCGTGGCCGATCGACTCATCGCCCGGCACCGCGGAACGGAGGCCGTCTCCACCTACGACGGTACCGGCGTCTGCTACGTCGAATACGGCAACGAGACCGTCGGCCGGGTCGAGGTGACGTTCCGCAGCGGCGAGCGGCCGTTCGGCACGTTCGAGGCCCCGTCGGGATCGCTGTCGCGTGACAAGGCCGAGTTCGGCCGGTCCCGCGCGCGCCGCTGGTTCGGCACCGACTGGGTCACGTACTGAGTCGGGAATGTCCCGATCACGGCGCGCAGGTCGGATCCGGTGCGATCGGGGAGCCCGAATGAGCCACAACTGGGCATCGCGCGAGGAGGATGGCTGATTGGGGCTCCGTCGCCTGTCTGCCTCGATGAACACTTGGTAAGACGTAAGTGGTCATAGCAGAGTACGCTGGGGAACATGAACAGCATGACGGTGAACCCGGCGCACCTGTCGAACGACGACTGGGCGCGCGTGCGCGCGTTCCTGGACTCGGCAAAGAATCGCGGCGAGGTCGTCGACTTCTCCACCCGCGTGGAGTTGCTGACCCCCGCCGAGGTCGCGGGACGGCTGGGGATGTCGCGATCCACCGTGCTGCGCCGGATCGCCGAAGGCGAGATCACCGCCACGAAGGTCGGCACCCACCATCGCATCCCGCTGAACGAGTACGAGCGATACAGTCGTGAGCTGATGCGGCGCATGACCGAAGCGTCCGCTGCCGACATCGAGGCCGAGCTGTTCGGTGAGTGAAGCACCGCTGCTCTTCCTGGACGCCAATGTGCTCGCTTCGCCGGTCACCCGCACCTTGCTGATCGCCGGTGCGCGTGCGGACGGTCTGCGGTGGACGTGGTCGCGGCACGTCGAAGTCGAGGCGGATCGGCACGCGCGCGGCGAGGCGTCGCGGACTTCGATCGTGCGCAAGAAGATTCTGGGCACCGAATTGTCGCCAACGGCAACGAGCACCGAGGGTCTGGTGACTGGCACGACCCAGGATCGGCAGGTGGTGGCCGACGCAATCCGTGCGGGAGCTCGGTATCTGATCACGGCTGACGTGGACGACTTTGCGTTCGATGACCTCGCGGCGCATGGGATGAGCGCGGTGAACCCTGACTACTTCATGGCGTCGCGGTTCACCGAGTGGGCATATTCGGAGGGTGTCGATCTGCTCGCAGCCGTGCAGAAGAAGCCGCCGCGCACCGCAGCCGAGATTCACCGGATGCTCGGCCGTAGACATCCTCACCTGGTTGCACGGTTCGCCGGCGCCTATGACACGAGACCGGTACAAGCCGATCTTGACCAGCCGAGCACGATCGTCCGAGGCATTGCCTGTATCCGCTGCGATGCGCGTCTTGATGACGCAGTAGGCCTGCAACGCGGACTGTGTCCGCAGCATCCGTCGGGCCCGAGAGCCCGCGAAGTCTTGCCCCAGTCGAACTGACGCCACAGCCCCTTGAGACCCGGCTCGGTGAGCCCGGGCCGGTGGCTGCGCCGGTGACTGCACGGCCCTGATCGCGGGCAGCGTAGGTGGGCGGGTTCACGGGGTCCACAGAAATGTCCACGCGCATCCTTGTGCGCCGCGGTCACCGAATTTAGCGTCGAGATATAGATGCTGTTGGTGCGGGCCCCAGCGACCCTGGACAAGACGCGGAGGCGGGGCAGTGAGGTCGGATTCGTTGACACTCGGCAGCTGGTCGTGGTGGGTCAGGAGATGGACGCTTCTCTGCATCCCCGGCTGTGGCCTGGCGGTCCTGCTCTGGGGCCCCGATGCGGTCATGGGGATCGCTCTCGCTGTGGCGATCCCGCTCGTCGTGATTCTGGCGACGGCGGAGCACGATCGTCACCTCGATTCCACGCAGCCGTGGGTCGTGCCCGCACGCCGCATCGGCCGGGTCGTGGCGTGCGTGGTGGCATTCGTGCTGTCGACGGTGGCGGTGCTCTCGCTGCTTCCGGGACTCGCGCTCGTGGTGCTGGCCGTCGCGGCGGCGACGAGTCCGCCGGTGCGCGCCTTGCGCGACCGTGTCGTCGAGGCGCCGGACCCCCTGGTACAGACTCCATCAGCGGCGGTCGAGCCGAGCCCGGAGCTGCCGCCATCGCTCGTGCCCGTGGCGGAGCCGCGGTATATGTCCGATGTCATGCTGTGTTTCGCGTGGCGCCACAGCTATTGGGAGCTGTGGCAGGCGGATTCGGTCGTTGAGAAGCTGAGCGTCATCATGCGGCGGCAGCAGATCCTCGAGGAACTGGAGGCCCGCGACGCCATCGCGCTCGAGGCGTGGCTGGCCTCGGGGGCCCGTGCCTCGGCGAGCCCGGAGCGCTATTTCGATGATCACCGTCATGACCACCCCACGCCCGCGTGACGTGCCGACTCACACAGCATCGAGCCCCAGCGTCGATACGCTGGGGCTCGGATTGGGGTGGACGACGGGACTTGAACCCGCGACATCCGCGACCACAACGCGGCGCTCTACCTGCTGAGCTACGCCCACCATGTGCAGCGGTCTCCCGCTGCGCGCCCAGTGTAGCGAGGATTCGTCACCCTCACGAATCGGGGGCGCCTCACCCCGCCGGGGTGGTTGCTCAGAGGCCGAAGGCCTCGCCGGTTCCGCTGGATTCCGCGGCTACGGGAGTGTCGGGAATCACAGTGGCGTCGCCGTCCAGCGCGCCGGATTCGTCCACCTGGACTGCCGGGGTGGGGGAGCCGAGGATCGCTGCGGCGGCAGCCTTCGCGGTCGCCGAGTCCGGCCCGGGGTCGGCGGGGAAGAGCACGCTGCGGTAGTAGCGCAGCTCGTCGATGCTCTCGGCGATGTCGGCGAGCGCCCGGTGCCCACCGGCCTTCTTGGGCGACTGGAAGTACGCCCGCTGGTACCAGCGCCGCGCGAGCTCCTTGATCGAGGAGACGTCGATGATCCGATAGTGCAGGAACGCGGTGAGCTCGGGCATGTCCCGATCGAGGAACATCTTGTCGGTGCCCACCGAGTTCCCGGCCAGCGGCGCGGTTCCCGCCTTCGGCACCCACTGCTTGATGAAGTCGAGCACCTGCTGCTGCGCGTGGGCGAGCGTGGTGCCCGAGGCGAGCTCGTCGAGCAGGCCCGAGGCGGTGTGCATCTCCTGCACGATCGGGACCATGTCGTCGGTGGCCCCCGGCGGGGGAGCGATCACGAGATCGAGCCCGGGCCCGAGCGGGTGCAGCTCGGAATCGGTCACGATCACCGCGATCTCGATCAGGGCGTCCTTGGTCAGGTCCAGCCCGGTCATCTCGCAGTCGATCCACACGATCGGGTCGCTGCTGGGGCTCTGCATCTTCACACTCACCCGGCCAGCCTAACGGCGACCGCCGGCATTCGCCGCGTCCGCCCGTTCCGAGGCAGGCCTACAACCCGAGGATCGCCTTGGCGATCGAGAAGTAGATGATGAGGCCGGTCGCGTCGCAGAACGTGGAGATGAACGGCGTGGAGAAGACGGCCGGGTCGACCCGGCACAGCTTCGCGATGATCGGCATGACCCCGCCGACGACCGCCGACATCGTGCAGATCGCCAGCAGCGTCAGCCCGATCACCATCCCGATGTCGATCCCGAACACCAGGGTCGCGATCACGAAACCGAGGGTGCCGAGCGCGATCCCGAGGGAGAACCCGGTGCGCAGCTCCTTGAAGGCCACCCGCCCCACGTCCCGGTTGCCGATCTCGTTCATCGCGATCGCCCGGGTCAGGGTGGTAGCGGCCTGGGAGCCGGTGTTCCCGCCCGTGCCGGTGAGCAGCGGGATGAACAGGGCGAGCGTCGTCAGCTCCTCGAGCGGGGCCTCGTAGATGTGCAGCACCTGCACCGTGAGGATCGCCGAGATCGCCAGCACGAGCAGCCAGGGGCCGCGCGCCTTCGTGATCGAGAGGATGGGCGTGAGCAGATAGGTGCGCCGGAGCGGCTCGTGGCCGCCGGCGCGGGCGCGGTCCTCGTCCTCGGCGGCCCGGATGATCCGCACGGCGTCGTCGATGGTGAGCAGCCCGATGAGCCGCTCCTCCCGGTCCACCACCGGCATCGCGATGAGGCCGACGTCGAGGCAGCGGCGCGCGGCGGCCTCGTCGTCCTCGTACGCGACGACCGAGGTGGCCGCGTTCATCACCTCGTGCACGAACTCCTCCGGTTCGGCGCGCAGCAGGTCCCGCAGGCTGGCGATGCCGACGAGGGTGCGGGAGGCGTCGACCACGGGCACCACGTAGATGGTCTCGGCGCTCGCCTCGTTGCGCCGGACCCGCTCGAGCACCGTGGCCACGTTCTCGTCCGGGTGGGCGGTGAGGTACTCCGGGGTCATCCGGCGTCCGATGGACCCCTGCGGGAAGCCGAGGATCGGGGCCGTGGCGCGGCGCTGCCGGGGGCTGAGCTCGCGCAGGAACCGCTTCGTCACCTTCGCGGGCAGCTCGTCGAGCAGCCCGACCACGTCGTCCGGGTCGAGCGCCTCGAAGACCCCCACCACCTCGGCGTCGCCGAGCTCGGTGATCAGGTCCGCCTGGGCGGCCGGTTCGAGTCGTTCGAACACGTCGATCGCCGTGTCCTTGGACAGCAGCCGGAACACCACGGCCGCGTCGGCGGCCGGGAGCCGGTCGAGCAGCTCGGACACCTCGGGCAACGGCGCATCCGAGAGGAATCCGGCCAGTTCGACCAGGTCCGTGCGCTCCACGAGGTCGTGGACGTGGGTGAGGGTCTCGGTCATCGTCATAGGTCATCCTCCGCGCTGCTGCCAGCGGCCGGCATCGGCGCGGCCGCTATCGGTGGCCGATGTCTCCTACCTCGAACCCGCCGCCATGGCGGGCCCGCTGCGGGAGCGGCCCGGGTGCGCCCTGAACGCCCAGGTCAGGAAGCGCCGGCGCGGTACGCACTCCTGATGGCGTGATGATCTCGACTACTGCCGGGTTCCATGGCCATCCCCCTTCGGTGCGTCTCGCGGCGATAATGACCCTCGTAGTGTAACCGCTCCGGGCGGCTCTCGCTGTGGCACGAAGCACCCCCGTGTGCCGCCGTGTGCGCGCGTGTGCCTCCGCGGGGCCCGGGCTGCTCCGTGCGCCGCGGGTGCGTTCTCCCCGCGGCGCGCCCCCGACCGGCTAGGTTGAGGGAACCGACCGAAGGAGCAGCGTGAGGGTCATCGTCTACGGCAGCGCCAACCTGGACACGTCCGTGTGGGTGGAGGCCTTCCCCCGCCCCGGCGAGACGATCCACGCCCACAGGTCGAGTTCCGCGCCCGGCGGCAAGGGCCTCAACCAGGCCGTCGCCGCCGCCCGCATGGGCGCCGAGGCCGTGATCGTCGCATCGATCGGGGACGACGCCCGGGGCCAGGCCGTCCGCCTCGCCCTGGCAGCCGAGCCGGGTCTCGACCTGAGCCGGCTGCGCTCCGAGCCGCACACCCCCACCGGTCAGGCCCTCATCACCGTGGACGCGGACGGGGAGAACCAGATCGTGCTCATCGCCGGCGCGAACGGCTCCCATTCCCCGGCCGGCGTCCCCGGGCGACTCGAGTTCGCCGAGGCCGGCGACGTGCTCGTGTGCCAGCTCGAGATACCGATGGCGGCCACGGCCGCGGCCCTCGCCTACGGGCGCTCCCGCGGCCTGGTCACGGTGCTCAACGCGGCCCCCGGCGCCCCGGTCGCGGACCTGCTGGGCGATGTGAGCCTGCTCGTGGTCAACGAGACCGAGGCCCGGATCGTGCTCGAAGACGAGTCCGCCGCCACGGCCGACCTGGCCGCCCGTATCCACTCGCGACACGGCGTCGACGTGGTCGTCACCCTCGGCGCGGCGGGCGTGCTCTGGCACACGGCGGAGGGCCCCGGCGAGCGGCCGGCGTTCGAGATCGACCCGATCGACACGACCGGGGCGGGTGACGCGTTCGTCGGCGGCCTCGCCACGTTCCTGGCCGAGGGGCACCCGCTCGCCGAGGCGATCGACTTCGCCGCCGCGGTCGGGGCGATGGCGACCACCGGCGATGGCGCGCAGGGCTACGAGGCCGACCGGGACGTCGTCCGTACGCGGTTCGGGCTCGAGCAGCCGGCCGGGCCGGCGAGCGAGACCAAGGCCTACTGGGAGGGCCGCTACCGGGAACGCGGCGCGATGTGGAGCGGGCGCGTGAACGCCGCGCTCGTGCAGGAGACCGGCGCGCTCACCCCCGGCACCGCCCTCGACCTCGGCTGCGGGGAGGGGGCCGATGCGATCTGGCTCGCCGAGCAGGGCTGGCACGTGACCGGCGTGGACATCTCGGCCACCGCGCTCGGGCGAGCCGAGGCCGAGGCCCGCAGGCGCGGGGTCGCGGATCGGATCACGTGGCAGCGCGCCGACCTGGCGCACTGGCGGCCCGCCGCGACCTACGACCTCGTGTCGGCCTGCTTCCTGCACTCCCAGCTCGAGTTCCCGCGGGACGAGATCCTGCGCGGGGCCGCCGCCGCCGTCGCCCCCGGGGGCTCGTTCCTCATCGTGGGACACGTGGACTTCCCGCCGTGGGCGGCGCGCGATCACGGGCACGATCACGAGGCGGGGGAGAAACTGCACGCCTTCCCGAGCGCCGCCGAGGCGGTCACCGGCCTCGGGCTCGACGGGCCGGACTGGGAGGTGCTCGTGGCCGAATCGCGGGTGCGCTCGGCGACCTCGCCGACCGGGGAGGTCGCCGAGCTGACCGACGCGGTGGTGCTGGCGCGGCGCCGCTGAGATCAGCCGAGGCCGGAGCCCGGCCGCGCGCCGACGCGCAGCACGAGCGCGCGCATCGCGAGCACGACCGCCACGACCACGAGCGTGCCCAGCGCGAGCCCGGAGAGCACGTCGTGCAGGTAGTGCACGCCGGCGGCGAGCCGGGAGAACGCGAGCAGGGCGGCCCAGGCGATGAGCCAGCGCGCGGCCCACGGGAACGTGAGCAGCAGCGCGGTCGCGAACGCCGCGGCGAGCACCGAGTGGTTCGAGGGCCACGACCAGTCGCCCACCGCGGGGCAGGCGAGGGCCCCCTGCACGTCGAGGGTGCGGCACGGGCGCTCCTCGGTCACGATCACCTTGACGAGCTCACTGAGCAGATAGGCCGCGATGACGCCGATCCCGCCGGTGGCCAGCAGCCAGAACCGGGCGCGGTCGCGCAGCCAGGTCCACACCGCCCCGGCGGCCGCGGCGAGCACGAACAGGTACATGCCGTGCTCGGCGACGGCCGCGAAGAGCGGGCCGAGCGGGGAGTCGCCGAGCCCGCCGGCCACGGCGACGAAGATCGGTTCGCGCAGCGGGAACGCGACGAGGGCCGCGAGCGCGAGCGATCCGACCACGATGAGGGTCGTGCGCAGCAGCGCCCGGGTGGACAGGTCGTCCGCGGTGTGGACCGCGCCGTGATGGCTCATGGCCGCCCAGCCTATCGGCGGGGCGCGGCCCCCGGCCGATCCGGGCGGCGCGCCGGGCCGGTCGAGGAGCGCACCACCAGGCGCGGCGCCGGGACCGGCGGCTCGTCGCTCGGGTGCCGGTGCTCGAGCCGGGCCACGACGTGGTCGACCGCGGCCCGGCCCAGCTCCCGGAACGGCTGGGCCACGGTGGTCAGTGCCGGGCTGCAGTAGGCGGCCAGGTCGATGTCGTCCACGCCCACGACCGAGACGTCCTCCGGCACGCGCAGCCCGAGCTCGTGGAGGGCCCGGATCACGCCGAAGGCCATGTCGTCGCTCGCCGCGAGGATGGCCGTGACGTCCGGATCGCGCCCGAGCGCGAGCCCCGCCTGGTATCCGGACTCGGGGCTCCAGTCGCCGTGGTGCGGGGCGGGCGCGCGCCGGCCCGCGGCCGTGAGCGTCGTTCGCCAGCCCGCCGTGCGGTTGGCGGCGTCGATCCAGTCGTCCGGGCCGGCCAGGAGGTGGACCGTGCCGTGCCCGAGGCCGAGCAGGTGGGCCGTCGCCAGCTCGGCGACCACCCGCTGATCGAGGGCGAGGGACTCCCCGACCGTCGTGGCCGATCCGCCGATCGTGACCGTCGGCAGGGCGCGCAGGAGCGATTCGCTCCCCGGGTCGATCGTGCCGAGCGGGAGCGCCAGCACGAGCCCCTCGACGCCCTGGGCCGCGAGGCGCTGCAGGCCCGCCCCGATCGCCCGCGGGTCGACCACGCCGACCTGGGCGCCGACGACCGCGTAGCCGTGCGCGGCCGCCCGCTGGTCGATGCTCATCTGCGTCACCGCGCCGGCGTAGGAGCCCGTGGCCATCGTCATGACCCCGATCGTGCGCGTTCGCCCCGAGGAGAGCGCCCGCGCGGCCGTGTTCATCCGATAACCGAGCGTATGGACGGCGTCCATCACCTTCTCGCGGGTGGCGGCGCTCACGTAGGAGTGTCCGCGCAGGGTCCGCGAGACGGTCTGCGGGGAGACTCCGGCCAGCCGGGCGACGTCGGTCATGCCCGGGGCGCGGGAGGCGGACGTGGGCACGGCGGTTCCTCCTCTCGGGCACGCGTGTGAGCGAACGTGACGTTGTGTGGGCGATCTTGACATGTTCGCTCAGGACGTCGTATGTTACCGATGCCATACTCGCACAGCGTTGTCAGTGGTCATCAGTGGTCATCAGTGGTCACCAGTGGCCGTCACTGGTCGCCAGCGGTCGGCGCGAGTCGTCGTCCGCACACACAGCACGTAGCGCACAGCGCACACGGAACGGAGAAGTACCGAGTGTTGAGCTCCACGCCGCGCGGCCCCGGCCGCGCACGAACCCTTGTCGCAGCCCTCGCCACCGCCGCGCTCGCGGCGATCGCGCCGCTGACGCTGGCGCCCATGGCCGCCGCCGACACCCCCGACCTGCCGCAGCTGCTCCCCTCGCTCGACGGCTGGGAGGGCGCCGAGGGCACCTTCACCGCGACGGGCGACCTGACCGTCGTCGCCGCCGCGGACGACGAGCGGCTCACCTCCTCCGCCGAGCTGCTCGCCGACGAGCTCGACACGATCGTGCCCGGCGTCGAGGCCGGCTCGGGGGCCGCCGCCGCGGGCGACGTCGAGCTCATCGTCGACTCCTCCCGGGCCGGCGCCGACGACCTGGGCGAGGAGGGCTACGAACTCGAGATCGACGAGCAGATCACGATCACCGGCGCCACCGAGACCGGCACGTTCTGGGGGACGCGCACCCTCGTGCAGCTGCTCACCCAGCAGCTCGACCTGCCCTACGGCTCGGCGATCGACGTTCCCGCGTACTCCGAGCGCGGGGTCACCCTGTGCGCCTGCGTCATCAACATCTCGACCGACTTCATCGATCGGCTCCTCGAGGACATGAGCTACCTCAAGCTCAACACACTCATGATCGAACTCAAGGTCAAGGTCGACGCCTATCCCCAGACCAACACGTGGTCGTACTACACCAAGGACGACATCCGCACGCTCGTGGCCAAGGCGAACAAGCTCGGCATCGACGTGATCCCGGAGATCAACTCGCCCGGTCACATGGAGATCTGGCTCGAGAACATGCCCGAGCTGCAGCTGACGAACGAGAGCACGGGGGTCAAGGACGAGGTCCGCATGGACATCACGAAGGAGGCCTCCTTCGACTTCTACACCGACCTCATCGACGAGTACGCGGACGTGTTCGACTCCGACTACTGGCACATGGGCGTGGACGAGTACATGCTCGGCTCCGGATACGCGAACTTCCCGCAGATCAAGGCGTTCGCCGAGGCCCAGTGGGGTCCCACCGCCACCCAGAACGACGTCGTGGCCTGGTACGTGAACAAGGTGAACGACTACGTCAAGTCCCAGGGCAAGACCCTGCGCATCTGGAACGACGGCGTGATCACCGACAACGAGTTCGTCGACTTCGACACCGATATCGTGATCGAGCACTGGAACAACGCCGCCTCCCACGTCAACCCACAGGACTTCATCGACTGGGGCCACGAGATCGTCAACGTCTCCAACTCCCTGTACATGGTGCGCGGCGGCTATGGCGTGAACGTTCGGAACCTGTACAACTCCGGCTGGAGCCCGACCGACTTCTACAACGGCACGATCACCGGCGGCCTCGACCAGATCCGTGGTGCGCGCATCAGTGCCTGGCCGGATGCCGGCACCCCGAACGAGGCCGAGAACACCACCGAAGAGCGGATGTTCGAGCCGCTACGGTTCATCGCCCAGGCCACCTGGGCGGACTCGCGGCCGTGGAGCGACTACAACGGCTTCAAGGCCGCCATGGGTGAGATCGGGCGTCCGCCACTGTGGGAGAACGTCGAACGCCTCCCGGTTCCCGACGGTGCGTTCACGATGTCTGCAGCCGACGGCTCCGGCGTCCTCGCCGCGGGCGAGGGCGGAACGCTGCGGCTCGGTGCGGACGGCGACGGGCTCGACCTCACCCTGACGAGCAACGACGCCGGCTACTACACGATCACCACGAACGACGGCCGCTGCCTCAGCCTCTCCGACGAGGGCACGATGCGTCTCGCGGTCCCGGTCGAGATCGGCGCCGACGTCGTGCTCTCGACCTGCAGCGACACCACGGTGCAGCAGTGGCAGGTCAAGCGCGCCGACGGCGGCTTCCACCTGATCAACGCCGCCTCCCAGCAGTACCTGTCGATCTCCGACGGCCTGACCGACGTGCCCGTGGCCCACGAGGACCTCAAGGACGTGCCCGACGGGCTCATCGTGCAGACCCCGGCCGACTGGGGAACGACCGTGTGGGCCCTCCAGGGCTCCCTTTCCATGCGGCTGGAGCTCGACGCGTCGGCGGCGCCCCCCGGTGACAGCATCTCCGGCACGGTGCGGCTCGGGAACTTCACCGGCACCACCCTCGCCGGCGCGACCCTGCGGGCGGCCTCGCTCCCGGCGGGCTGGACGGTACTGCCGGGCAGCACCCCCGTGGCCGAGATCGGCGTGGGTGAGTCCGCCGACGTGGGCGTCACGCTGTACAACGTCTCCGGCGACTCCCTCTCCGGGCCGGTCACGTTCGAGCTCGTGGATGGCGACGGCACCGTGATCTCGACGGCCTCGAGCGACGTGGCGTCGATGTGTTCGGTCGAGCGGATCACCCCGGTCGCCATCGCGAGCGTCTCGAGCGAGCAGACCACGGGCGAGGCGGCCGGCAGCGGCGTGGCCACCGCCGCGATCGACGGCGACCCCGCCACGTACTGGCATTCGCAGTGGTCGCCGTCCGAACCGGGCTACCCGCACTCGATCGTCGTGGACCTCGGCGAGTCGAGCGACGTGTGCGGCCTCTGGTACACCGGCCGCGACAGCGGCGGCGATGGCGGCGCCAACGGACGGATCGCCGAGTACGAGGTGTACGCCTCGGACACCGTGAGCGCGTTCGACAGCGAGGACTGGGGCGAGCCGGTGGCCACCGGCACGTTCGTCAACACCGGCGAGCCGCAGCTCGCGCCGTTCCCGGCCACCGGCGCCCGCTACGTCATGCTCACCGGGCTCTCCGAGGTGCACGGCTTCGTCTGGGCGACCGCCGGTGAGATCGCCGTGGCCGGTCCCGCCGCACCGGCGCCCGAGTATGCCCCGGAGCTGAGCGTGGGAGCCGGGGAGGTGACCGCCGGCGAGGAGGTCACCGCCGTGGCCACGGGCTTCGCCCCGGGCGAGATCGTCGAGTTCGCACTCGACGCCGACGGCGCCGAGTCGGTGACCGCGCAGGCGGACGCCGAGGGCCGGGCCGAGGTCGCGATCCCCGTGGCCGCCGGCGTCGAGGGCGGGGAGTACACCCTGACCGCGACCGGGACCACCACCGGGGCCGCCGCCGACGCACAGCTCACGGTCGTCCCCGCCGACTCGAACGGCTCCGACGGGTCCGACGGGTCTGACGGGTCCGACGGTTCTGACGGGTCCGATGGCTCCGATGGGTCCGATGGGTCCGACGACTCTGATGGTTCGAACGGGTCCGATGGTTCGAACGGGTCTGACGGTTCCGATGGGTCTGATGGGTCTGATGGGTCCGATGGTTCGAACGGCTCGGATGGTTCGAACGGCTCGGATGGTTCGAACGGTTCCGATGGGTCCGGCGGGTCGAACGGCTCCGGCGGTTCCGACGGGTCCGATGGTTCGAATGGGTCTGCCGGTGCTACCGGTGCTGACGGTCCGGACGGGTCGAACGGCGCCGGCGCCGACGGCGCGCAGGTACCCGACGTGACCGAGCCGCTGCCCGACACCGGTGCGGCCGTGACCGGCTACGCCGCGGCCGCGATGCTGCTGCTCATCGCCGGGGCGGCGGCCATGGTGCTGCGCAGGCGGGCCACCGGCACGCTCTGATCGAGCGGGGTCCAGCGGGATCCGGCGGCCACTCGCGCGACGACGAACGGCGCCTCTCCTACGGGGGGCGCCGTTCGTCGTCCTTAGACTGATCCGATGACACCGACCCACGCGATCCCCCTGACCGATGACTACGTGCGCGGGGCGCTGCGGCTCGAGGGGACGGCGCGGGGCGTGGCGCCCTGGCGACTCGACGAATGGGCGCTGCGGCAGGCCGCGGACCCGCGGCTGCGGGCGAACGCGGCACAGACCGCCGGCGTGCGCGTCGCGCTGCGCACACGGGCCACGTCCGTCGAGCTGACCGCCCGGCGATCGCGCGCGACGTTCGCCGGGCTCGAGCCGCGGCCGGACGGGGTGGTGGAACTGGTCGTCGACTCGTGCGTGATGGCCGAGGTCGTGACCTCGGGCGGCACCGTCGCGGAGCTCGACCCGCTCACCGGAGCCGTCACGATGCACGAGGGGGAGCCCTTCACCGCTCGCTTCGACGGCCTCGGGCCGGGGGAGAAGACGATCGAGCTCTGGCTGCCCCACAACGAGGCGACCGAACTGATCGAGGTGCGCGCGAACGCGCCGGCCGAGCCCGCGCCGAGCGATGGGCCGCGGTGGCTGCATCACGGCAGCTCGATCGGCCACGGGTCGAACGCGACCCGGCCGACCGGGACGTGGGCGGCGGCCGCGGCGCGGAGTGCGGGCGCGGAGCTGACGAACCTCGGCTTCGGCGGCAGCGCGCTGCTCGACCCGTTCATGGCACGCACGATCCGCGACCGGCCGGCCGATGTCATCAGCCTGGAACTGGGCATCAACCTCGTGACCTCCGACGTCATGCGGCTGCGGGCGATGCGCACGGCCGTGCACGGCTACCTCGATCAGATCCGCGATGGGCACCCGAGCGCCCCGCTGCTCGTGATCTCACCGATCCATTGCGGAATCGTCGAGACGACCCCGGGCCCGGCCGCCTTCGATCCGGACGCGCTGGCCGAGGGGCGGGTCGTCTTCACCTCGAGCGGCGATCCGGCCGAGGTCGCGGCCGGGCGGCTCACGCTCGAGACGATCCGCGCAGAGCTCGCCCGCATCGTGGCCGAGCGGCGGGCGGAGGATGAACACCTGCATTACCTCGACGGGCTCGCCCTCTTCGGCGCGGACGACGCCGCTCGCCTCCCGCTGCCCGACGCCCTGCATCCGGGGCCCGAGGCGCATCGGCTCATGGGGGAGCGGTTCGCCCGGTCGGTGTTCGGCGGCGGGGCGTTCGCCGGGGTGGGCCGGACGAGGGAGAGGTGACGCTCGGGCGGGGGGCGAGCGACGTCGTCCCGACGCGTGAATCCGAATGAAGGCCTTGACAACATACAACTGATTGGTTGTATGTTTAGTCCATGGACGAGTCGAGTGAGGAGCGGGCCGATGCCTTCTTCCACGCGCTGTCCGATCGCACACGTCGCGACATCCTGCGACGGGTCCTGGCCGGGGAGCACTCGGTCACCAATCTCGCGGCGGAATACGAGATGAGCTTCGCCGCGGTGCAGAAGCACGTCGCCGTGCTCGAGCGGGCGGGCCTGCTCGCCAAGCGGCGACGCGGACGAGAACAACTCGCGAGCGGGGACGTCGAGGCCGTGCGTTCGGTCGCCTCGATCCTCGACGAGTTCGAGGACATCTGGCGCGGACGCATCGCCCGCATCGACGACCTGCTCGCGATCCCACCGAAGGAGGAGTGACATGCCCGTCATCGACATCGTCAAGGACATCGAGGGCCGCCGGCTCGTCATCACCGCGGAGTTCAAGGCCCCGCTCGATCGCGTGTGGGCGCTGTACGCCGACCCGCGCCGGCTGGAGAAGGTCTGGGGGCCGCCGGAGTTCCCAGCCACATTCATCGAGCACGATCTCGTGCCCGGTGGACGTTCGAGCTACTACATGACCGGCCCCGACGGGCAGCGCTTCGCCGGCTGGTGGGCGATCACCGACGTCGACGAGCCGAACGGGTTCACCTTCGACGACGGCTTCGCCCACGAGGATCTGACGCCGAATCCGGAGCTGCCGGTCTCGCACAACGTGTACTCCTTCACCACCGTGGCCGGGGGCACCCGAGCCGTGTACGAGACCTCGTACGACACGGTCGCGGACCTGCAGGTCGTGCTCGAGATGGGCGTCGAGGAGGGGGCGCGGACGGCGATCGACCAGATCGACGGCCTGCTCGCGGGTGCGGGTGCCTGACCCGCCGGGGGCCCGCTGCCGGCGTGCCGCCGGCCGGTCACGGAGCGGGCACGGTTGCGTGCCGATTCGGTGACGATCGGGACATTCGGCCCCCGGCGGCCTAGGGTCACGGGCATGAGCACGATGACGCGCCTGATCGCCGGCCTGGCCATCGCCGCCGGCCTCGTGGCGTGCAGCGCCGAAGGCGCCGACGAGAGCGCGGGCCACGACGCGGGCCGCTCCGTGGCCGATCAGCAGGCCTACGAGCGATCCGAGGCCGGTGCAGCCGGTCAGGGCGTCGATCCCGACATCGCCCCGCGCCAGGTGATCACCACCGCCTCGGCGACCGTCGAGGCCGACGATCCGGCGGCCGCGGCCGACGACCTCGCCGACCGCGCCACGGGGCTGGGCGGCTGGGTCGACGGCCGCCACACCTGGGCCGGGGAGGGCGATGCGTCCGGTCCGCCGAGCGCCTCGCTCGCCCTGCGGATCCCCGCCGAGGAACTGGCCGTCGTGATCGAGGGACTCGCCGACCTCGGCCGGGTGCAGGAGGTCTCCCAGACCAGCGAGGACGTGACGGCGGAGGTCGTCGATCTCGACGCCCGGATCGAGGCCCTGCGCATCTCGACCGACCGGCTGCGGGAGATCATGGCCGGCGCGACCGAGAGCTCCGACCTGCTCGAGGCGGAGGCCGCGCTGAGCGAGCGCCAGGCCGAGCTCGAATCGCACCTCTCGCGGCGGGAGTACCTGGCCGGGCAGGTGGAGATGTCCACGCTCACGGTCGACCTCGTTCCCACCGCCGGGCCCGCCCAGGTGGACGCGGGCGGCTTCGTCGGCGGCCTCGCCACCGGATGGAACGCGCTCCTGTCCTTCGTCTCCTCCCTGCTCGTGGTCGCCGGTGCGCTCGTGCCCTGGGTGGTCGTCGTCGGCGTCCCCGTCGTGGTCGTGCTGCTGCTCGTGCGCCGGCGCCGGCGCCGGCGTGTGGCGGCGGGGGAGCGGGCGGAGGGTCCCGACGGCGGTTCCACGGATTCGGATAGTGTCCAAGGGTGAAGGCGTTCGTGCTGTCGGATCCCGCAGCGGGCCTCATCCGTCCTGCCGAGGTGCCCGTGCCCCGGGTGGGTGAGGGCGAGCTGCTCGTGCGGCTGCGTGCGGTCGGGGTGGGGATCCACGACTCGTCCTTCCTCCCGGCCGCTGCCGGGCCGGACTACCCGATCGGGATCGAGGGCGCCGGGATCGTCGAGGCGGTCGGCGGCGGAGTCTCGGGCTACGGGGCCGGTGACCGCATCGCCTTCGTCAGCTCGATGCAGCCGAAGGGCGGCACGTGGGCCGAATACGCGGTGGTCGACGCGCAGTCCCTCATCCTGCCGATCCCGGCCGGGCTCGACTTCGCCCGGGCCGCGGCGCTGCCGGTGGCGGGCAACACGGCCCTGCGGGCGTTCGCCGCGCTCGGGGCCATGCCCGAGCGCGCCTCGATCTTCGTCGCGGGCGGGTCCGGGGCCATCGGGACCCTGGCGATCCAGCTCGCTCACCGGCGCGGCCGGCGGGTCGGTGCCTCGGCCTCGGCGCGCAACCACCAGTACCTGCGCTCACTCGGCGCGGAGCACGTGGTCGACTATCACGACGGCGGGTGGGTCGAGGAGGTCCGGCGCTGGGTGGGCGGGGGAATCGATGCCGCGATCGCGGTGCAGCCCGGCACGAGCGCCGAGGCCATGCGCGTGGTCGCCGACGGCGGTCGCCTCGTCACCGTCTCCGGTGACGAGGTGATGCCCGAGCGGGGAATCGCCGTGACCATGGTGGACTATCGGGCGCAGGTGCGGGCCGACCTGATCCGGCTCATGGCCGACGTGGTCGCGAACGAGGTGCACGTCGAGATCGAGCGGGTCTACCCGTTCGACGACGCCGCGGAGGCACTCGCCCGGGTGCGCACGCGCCACGCCCGCGGCAAGCTCGTGCTCCGCCTGCCGGCGGCCCGATAGCAGCGCCGCCGCGATCGTCCTCGCGGGTGGGCGGCGGGGACTATCGGCTCCGTTCCTCCGTCTTCGTCAGCGCGATCGTGGTGCGCAGCGGAACCTCGCGCATGGCGATGATCGCGACGACCGAGACGACCGAGCAGATGGCGGCGATGAGGAAGACGCCGCCGAACGCATCCGCATACGAGTGGTGGAACACCTCCTGGATCGGCCCGGGGAGCCCGCTGATGTCCAGCTTCGTGTCGCCCGAACCGGACGACATCGAGTCCGCGGACAAGCCGAGCGAACTCAGACCCGTTGCGATGTTCGTGGCCACCCGTGCCGTGAGGACCGCGCCGAGGACCGAGACGCCGACGGCGCCTCCGAGGGAGCGGAAGAACGCGATCGCGGCCGAGGCCGCGCCGATCTGGGTGACGTCGACCGTGTTCTGCACGACGAGCACGACGTTCTGCACGAGCGCGCCGATCCCCGCGCCCATGAGCGCCATGAACACGGCGACGAGCCAGTAGGGCATCGTGTGGTCGATCGTTCCCAGGCCGAACAGCCCGACGAGCATGACGAGGCCGCCGACGAGCATGACCGGCTTGATCCGCCCGGTGCGGGTGACGATCTGCCCGCCGATCGTCGCGGCCAGCATCTGCGCGACGATGAGCGGCATCGTCATGAGTCCGGCCTGCGTGGGGGAGGCTCCGCCCCCGAGCTGGAAGTACTGGGTCAGGAACACCCCGGAGCCGAACATGGCCACGCCGGCACCGATGCCGGCGACGATCATGAGCGCCGCCGTGGGGTTGCGCAGCAGCCGGATCGGGATCACCGGTTCTGCCGCCCGGAGCTCGACCACGACGAGGAGGGCCGCGGCCACGAGGAACGCCACGAGATAGGCGCCCGACTGCCAGGAGATCCAGTCGTAGTCGCTGCCCGCGAACGTCACCCAGAGCATGGGCAGCGCGGCGACGAACGTCACGAGGATCGCGCCCGAGTAGTCGAGCGGGGCCTTCGTGCGCCGGGTCGTGGGCAGCGTCAGCTTGATCTGCAGGAGCACGAGCGCGGCGACCGCCAGCGGAACGCTGACGAAATAGCACCAGCGCCAGCCGAGGGAATCGGTGATGACCCCGCCCAGGAGCGGACCGGAGACGGTCGCGACCGCCATGACGGCGCCCATGTAGCCGGCGTATCGGCCGCGTTCCCGCGGGGCCATGATCGATCCCATGATCGCCTGAACCA
The DNA here is from genome assembly GCF_009372055.1 of Pseudactinotalea sp. HY160. Classification (NCBI taxonomy): domain Bacteria; kingdom Bacillati; phylum Actinomycetota; class Actinomycetes; order Micrococcales; family Cellulomonadaceae; genus Pseudactinotalea; species Pseudactinotalea sp. HY160. The sequence continues at coordinate 126,405 of NZ_WHMT01000008.1, forward strand.
GGGCCATGAGTCCGCCCATGGCGAGTCCCTGAACCGCACGGGCGACCATCATCATCGCGATCGAGGTGGTCAGGCCCGCCGCCACGGATCCGAGCACGAACAGCACGATGGAGATCTGCGTGAGCGCCTTCTTGCTGAACAGGTCCGAGAGCTTGCCCCACACGGGCGTGCTCACGGTCATCGCGAGCAGGCTCGCCGTGATCACCCAGGTGTACTGGCGCTGCGTCCCGTCGAGGTCGGCGATGATCGTGGGCAGCGCGGTGGAGACGATCGTGGTGGAGATCATCGCGGTGAACAGGGCGGCGAGCAGCGCCGTCATCACCTCGAGGATCTCGCGGTGAGAGTACTGCCGGTAGGCACTGGTGGCGGTGGCCGTGGTGGGGGAGGTCGTCATCCGGCGCTGTCCTTCCTGGTCGGTGCGGCCGAGGCGTCGGTGGCGGCGGGGGCCGGTGGGTCGATGACCGCCCCGAGGTCCCGGTTGAGTCGGGCGAGCAGGGCGATGGCCTGCTCCGCATCCGCGGCGGACCAGTCGCCGAGCGCGTCGCCGAACTCGGCGACCACCCTCGACTCGCGTTCGACCAGCCTGGCGCGCCCGGCGGCGGTCATGGAGATCCGAGCGGCCCGGGCATCGTGCGGGTCGGTCCGCCGCTCCACGAGCCCCTCCGTCTCCAGGGAGACGACGGCGCGCGAGGTGACGGCCGCCGAGACCTGGATGCGGTGGGCGATCTCGCTCAGCCGGGCGTCACCGCCGCGCAGGCACTGGAGGATGCCGAACTCCGTGCCGGCGAGGCTGCGCTCCCGGCCGTTCTGCCCCGCCCGGTGGAACGTGCGGGCGATGCGGACCATCTCGGCGAGGATCTGCCCCGCATGGTGATCGTCGATCACTCCTGCTCCTGTCTCTTCGGTGCGGATCCGGTTCCGCCGCGAGCGCCATCGTAGAGTTTTCAGTTGCTTACCGCAAGCAAGTAACTCGGAGTGGGCGACAACTCGACAAGTCGACAACGAGATGTGAGCGGATTGTGAGCGGCGCATGATGCACTGCCCCGGACGAAAGAGGAGGGTGCCTTCGTGACCGAAACATGCAGGCCGAGATTTCTGCCGCTGATGGCTCTGTGCGCGTCGCTCGCGCTCGCCACCGCCGGCTGCGGTGCGTCCGCAGGCGACGGGCAGGTGACCGACGGCGACGCCTCCGTGGCCGCCGGCTCCGTCGCGGATGCCGACGACGGCACGTCCGATGCGTCGGACGGGCAGGCCGCCGAGGGGGCCGGCGGCAGTGGGTCGGAGAGCTCGCTCCCGGACGACTTCCCCGCGGCGGTGCCGCTACCGGACCTCCCGATCGCCTCGGCGATCCCGTTGACGAGTGCCGAGGGGTGGATAGCGAACTTCCGTACGGACGACCAGCCGGGCGACATGGAGAAGGCGCACGGGATGCTCAACGACGCCGGCTTCGAGGACTCCTACTGGGGCGCCGACACCGGCAACGGGCTCGTGAAGAACGCCGACTACGAGGTCGAGGTGCTCCTGAGCGACTCCGAGCCCTGGATCTCCTTCGTGGTCACACCGGTGGCGGGCTAGCATCGTTCGGGCGTCGATACGCACGGATCGCCTGTCGCCGGTTGCCGCCAGTCGCGGCGACATAGGGAGCCGGCCGCGCCGGCGCGAGGTGAGGCTCCAGCATCTCGTAGAGCTCCGTCCGGCTGGTCGATTGATGACGTCGCATGCTCTACCGTAGGAGGCGAAAGCAGGGGCAGGTCTCCCTGTTGCAACTTCACCGAGGGCCCGAGCGGCATTCACCCCGCTCGGGCCCTCGGCCCTTCTCCAACGCGGTCATGAAGACGGCGCGACGTGGGCGATTCACCCGCTCGAATCGCCGGTCTGTCGGTGCCCCCGGCAGGACTCGAACCTGCAACCTACGGAGAATCAGGCCCTGCGTCACTGGCAATCGCTCAGAGTCCCACAGGCCGCGCCATTCGGCCATTCAAACCGCCTGAGCGTCACTCAGCGCCACGTCGATAACCTGTCAATCGTGTCTATGCACTGTCAATCGATCTCGACCCTCGAAGGATGCCCTCATGCTGACCGTCGCGTACGCCTCGCACACTGCCCACCTCGACCACCTGACCGGCCAGGGGCTGCTTGTTCTGCCCGATCCTGCCGACGACGTGCGCGACCCCCTCGCGCCTGGCAGCTCGCTGCACGCCGCCGACTGGAACGCCGCCGTGCGAGCGCTCGCGGCGGACGGTTGGGAACTGCTCGAAGGTTGGGACGGGGTGCCGCTGCGTGAGGGGGTGACCATAGACGGGCGCGACGTGCTGGGGCTGTCTCACGCTGAGCCGGTCAGTTCAGCTGACGATGTGGAGACCCTTGCCGCCGCTGCGCGCGAGCTGGCGAAGGCTGCCCGAACCAGCTTGCAGATGTGAGCTGCGTCTCAGATTGGGCGCTCGACCCTGTATGGGACGGCGTGGGACTCCCTATGTTTAGTGAAGGACGCTGCGAGCGCCATACCCCCAGCGCGGGCGCTGCGACGCCTTGCCGAGACTGCGCGGCTTGACAGACTGGCAGGGGCCCGCTACCTTCACTCCTTGTCCGCATCGCGAGACGGTCGCACTCGACGGCGACCGCGAGCGAGCGGAAAGCTCCCACGCCGTGCACTGCACGGGCTTGCTCAGGACTAACGCCCCTGATGCGAGCGGAGGCAGAGAGTTCATCCCGCACCGGATCACCTCAACGACGAGGCCCGGAAACGTCGTCAGCGTCGTGGCAGTCGAGATCGAGAGCAAGGCATGAGGCCGTGCTCGACAATCTCAGGAGATCACCGCGTTGACCACCGTACAACTGCCCGCCGAGCTGGCGGGCGCTCGCCTGCTCACGACCGCCGAAGCTGCGGCGTATCTGTCACTGTCGCCTCGCACGCTGCGAAACTGGCGCTGGCTTGGCCGAGGCCCGATTCCCGTCTATGTCGGCGGGGCCGTGCGCTACCGCGTGGGCGACCTGAACGCCTACGTGGCCGGGGGCGCTCGATGAGCGCGCACACGAGGCCCGAGACGATGCGCGAGGCCCGGACCTGGGAGGTCGTCAAGAATCGCGCGCTCGACTACGGACTGTGCCACGCCTGCGCAGCGCAGCTCGCCTACGGGCATCAGCTGGGATTCACCTCCACGACGCACGAGCCGTGCGGCGAGTGCCTGTGGATCGTGGCGACGCTGCCCGTCGCGAAGTCGAACGGCTGGCGGACGGTCGCAGGCGAGGCCGCGAGTCGTGAAGCCTGGAATGCCGTAGAAGGCGATTCGCTGCCGGTCTCAGCTCAGGAGGTACCTGGGGCACCTAGGATGCCTGAGACGGGCACTCACGAGCGAGCTGTGCACGATCTGGTGGGGGTGAGCGCGTGAGTCAGCCACTCATCATCCCGAAGCCAGGGCCGAACCTGACGAAGCCGCCCGCGCTAGCCCGAGCCACGCTCGACCTTCGCCAGCTGCAAGCCCTGCCCATCGGCAGCGTCGTCGAGACGCAGTACAACGGGCGCGAACACCGGTACATCAAGGTCTCGAACCGCGAGTTTGTGGAGGCCCGCCGGTTCAGTGCCCGCGCGATGGCCCGTCGTCTGCCGGTCCTCTTCCCTGAGGGCGGCGGCGATGCCTGAGCCCCTCTCGCTCGATGACCTGCGCGCGCTGCCTGATTACAGCCTCGTTCGCGTGCGCATACAGGGCCGCACACTGTATTGGTCCAAGTGCTCAGGAGATCGCTTCAGGTCGGCGGACGTGCGCATCAGCGAAGGGTTCTCTCCCACGGGAGGGAGCTACGTGCCCGCCGTGGCGCTGGCTGCCGCCGCTCCGGAATTGGTGCGACGTGGCGTCGACGGGGAGGTGTTGTGAGCGCAGCGCCCGTCCGCCCGTTCTACGTCTGGTGGGCAGACGCCGACGAGGCCCGCGCCCGAGACCCCGAGCTGCCGGACTGGCTGCGCGTCGAGTTCGCCATGCGCTCGCGCGTCGGCGGTGAGCACGGACATGCCCCGTTCGCCCCTGGCGAACTGGCAGAGATCCTGTATCGGGTCGATCCCGACACCGGAGAGATCACGCCCGCCACAGCCGAGGCCGTGCGCAAGGCGATTGCCCGTGCCCGAATGCGTGGGGCAGTGCATCACGACAGCACGGCTCGATGCTTGATCGCCCCGCCGTCTGCGTTCCGGTCAGGCCCCCGCGTTCCCGCCTGCGTGCACGACGTCTGACCGAGGCCACACGGCAAGGCGTGCCGCTCAGCGGCACGCCCTCCGGCGAGATCATGCGGCACCCCGTGCCGCTCAGCGGCACGCCCCATGCTGCTCAGCGGCACGCCCCCTCGCGCCAGTATGCGGAAAGGTGGCTGCCCCTCTTATGACTCTATCTAGGGCACCGGCGGAAGCCGTGAGGAGGCCCCCAGGTCGCTACTCGCCACTCGTTACGGCAAGCCGCCGCGTTCAGTGGGGCCGGAGGCCCCCAGGTCGCTACTCGCCACTCGTTACGGCAAGCCGCCGCGTTCAGTGGGGCCGGAGGCCCCCAGGTCGCTACTCGCCACTCGTTACGGCAAGTCGCCGCGTTCAGTGGGGCCGGAGGCCCCCAGGTCGCTACTCGCCACTCGTTACGGCAAGCCGCAAACCAGCAACCATCACACACTCGCCGGTGCTACCTGCGCCGGTGCAACCGAAGGAGAGAAACCAGATTGGTCACTTACCACACGACCGGACCCTACATCACGCGCGCCGGAGGCCGCTCACGCGAGACCCTCGCCGGAGTCCCTGCGTTCCGCCTCAAGCTGGCCGGCAAGCGGACTAGCGACGCGCTGGATGCGCTCATGGAGCACAACGAGGCCGCGCGCGAGGTCGGCAAGGAGCATAGTGCCGAGATTCACGAGATCCTCGCCGGTCGCACGATGTCGCATCCTGCGCTCACACAGGCCGAGCGTGACGACATCGCCCGTTTGCAGCGCTCTGCTAGCGCTGCCGAACGTCAGCACGCGGCCGAGGGTATGCGCCTCGCGCGCGCCTATCAGGAGACCCTGGGGGGTACGGACGCGGGCAAGGTGCGCCGTGCCGCCGCTAAGCGCCTGCTTGAGCAGGACGCCCGCGCCAAGCAGGCGTACGCCGACCTGCGCGAGGCCCTGGAGGAGCGGAACGTGGCGTTCGAATACGCCGGACGCCCCGGCGAGCACCAGTACGCGCAGCGCACCGGCACGGATGTCGGGCATTGGACCAGTGCACTCTCGATGCTGACGACGTTCGTGAACACAGCGCTTGACCTCGACGCCGCGCAGGCCGTCGCGAACGGCGAGACGCAGGACGAGGAGGGCGACAAGTGAGCCGGACGACGATTGACGAGATCATCCGCGAGGTCATCGCGGACGTGGACTTGCCCGAGCGACTCGTCGACGCCCCGCCGTACATTGCCGAGCAGGTGGAGCGGGACGTGGCTGACCTGCACTTGACCGAGACCGAGGCTTACGCCCGTCTGCGTGCCGATCATGCCGAACGAGCGCGCGAGCGACAGTCTCCCGAGGCCATCGCGAGCGCCGCTCGTGCCCGCCACAGGGGCCGGACGCAGGTCTAGCAGGCTCGCAGCGGCGACGGCGACGGGGCCGGGTATAAGCCCGAGGGAGCGCCGTTGTCGCTGCGTCACAGCGAAGGGAGCCGAGATCGTGACCGATGAACGCCGATGCCTTGCCTGTGGCACAGTGCTCGACCGTGTGCCGAAGCGAGGCCCGCTGCCGAGCTACTGCGGCGTCAGCTGTAGGAATCTGGGGCAGCGCCAGCGAGACCCGGCGAAGGTCCGTCGTCTCGCCAGGCAAGCCGCCTACCGGCGTCGTCACGCCGGAGAGACCGAGCTGTGGAGAGCCTGCCCGAGCTGCGCAGGGTTCTACCTGCCGATCAAGCCTGAGCATGGCTGCCCATGCGAGAGCTGCCGCCGCGTCAGGCGCGCACAGAACGCTCGACAGCGACGGTCTCAGCTCGACCCCTACCCGGGAGTAGGGGAAACGCTGTGGCCGGAGATGAGAGCGATCCTGCGACTCTCGCAGGCTCTCGCCGCGATCCCGCGCGAGTATGACGGAGGTCCGCCCGTCGTGCGCTGGATCGATCCCACCTAGAACGAACGCCCCCACGTAGGCCGCTGCGCCTGCGTGGGGGCGTTTTCGTCGTCGAGGGCCGCTCTCGAAACATCTGGAACCCGTACAAAGTGCTTGCGGCTAAGACATGGCGGTCCCCAGGCGCTGCGGCAGAGGTCTACCCCCAGGGGTCTACGGCGCTGCGGCGCGGGTAGCTGCGCGAGCTGGCGCGCCGCGCGAAGGTTTGCCAGCTGCTCGAAGTGACGCTAGTGTGTCAACGAATAGAGAGGTTCGGGAGGTTGGGATATGGCACGGGCGAAGCTCGCAGTAGGCGAGACCGGGGGCGTCAGCGTGACGCGCGAGCATCGGGCGAAGGGGTCGACCGGCTCGACGGGATGGAAGGCGCTACCCAGGGGCGCGCGCGCCCCGAAGTCCGCTGACGTGCGCTGGGTCGCGTCCTGCACTTACCGTGAGAGCGCGTCGGCAACGCGGCGCCTGCGCAGGTACGGACCGACGCAGGCAACGGCGCGGCAGGCGCTGCTCGACGCAGTGGCCGAGCTGCGCGAACCCTCGCGCTCAAACCTCGCAGGTCTGACGCGGCGTCACGCGCTCTCAGAGATCGCGACCGAGTGGGGAAGGCGTACAGAGGCACGTACGGACCTGAGCGAGACGACGAAGCGCGTCTACCGCGACGCGCTGCGCAGCTACCTGCTGCCCAACGCCCTCGCCTCGCGCCCGCTTGAGGAGGTGAACCGCGTCGCCGCCGTGCGGGACTACCTACAGGCCGTGGCTGGCGCTCACGGGTACGGGGCAGCTCGGCAGGCGCGAAACGTCCTGAGCGGCGTCCTACAACTCGCGGCCGAGGCCGACGTGCTGCCGAACAACGCGGCTCGCGGCGTCGAGATCCCCAGGACGAAGGGCGCCGCCGTGGCGGTGCGCTCGACGAAGCGGCGTGAGCGCCTCGAAGGGCTCGAAGTGCCCGCGAAGGCGTGGGCTAGGGACACGACGCGGGCGCTGACGAAGGATGAGCGAGACGCATTCCGCCTCGCCGTCGCCACCGACGAGCTGGCGATTAAGCGTGACGTAGCCGACCTAGTGCAACTGCTCGCGGGCACCGGGGCGCGCATCGGGGAGGCGCTGGCGCTGCGCTGGGAGCACTTGGACGTGACGGCGGGCACGCTGCACGTCAAGGGCACGAAGACTGACGGGAGTGACCGCGTGCTGCATCTGCCCGCCTGGCTGCTCGAAGTGCTCTCAGCTCGCCGCGCCAAGTCCGGCGTCGGGTACATCTTTCCCTCGCCCAAGCACGGCAGCGAGGTTCGACGCGACGCGAGCGCCGTTCAGGCCGCCATGCGGATTCTCTTTGACCGCCACGGGCTGTCCTGGGCGACGGTCCACACGCTACGGCGTAGCGTGGCTACGATCATGCACACGCAAGGCGTGCCCTTGGTGGAAGTCGCCAACCAGCTGGGGCACGCTGACGCGAGCATGACCATGCGCGTGTATCTGGGCCGTAACGCAGGCGCTCCCAGCGCGGCGCACGCGCTCTGACGACAGCCAAAGATGGCGATATGTTGTCAATCGACGCCGGGGCGGGCACGGGGCGACAACTCACAATCGTTGATATGGCACCGATATAGGTGCCCCCGGCAGGACTCGAACCTGCAACCTACGGATTAGAAGGCCGTTGCTCTATCCATTGAGCTACGAGGGCCGGATCGACGCGGCACGGACCACGCGCGATCGACGGCTCTCAGGGTAGTGGCAATCGCTCGGTGCGACCATCGGTGCCCGCTGGGCGAGGCGCATTGGTGGATCGGCCCGAAACCGGGCAGAGTTGGAGGGTGACCGTCAGCCCCGCCGCCCAGCCCAGCTCCGGGGGCGTGTCGCCCAGGTTGCCGATGGTGGAGATGGTCGAACACCTGCTCGCCGGGCTGTCCGGGGCGCGACTCGTCCTCGACACCCCCGATGCCGCCGCGACCCGCGAGCGGCGCGAGCGCGTCGCCTCCCAGGTGCGCAACCACCTCCTGCCCCGGCTGCGGCAGGTCTCGGCCCCGGTCATCGTCGTGCTGGGCGGCCCCACGGGGGCCGGGAAGTCGACCCTCGTGAACTCGGTGCTCGGCGACGACGTGAGCGCCGCCGGGGTCCTGCGCCCCACGACGAAGGAGCCGATCCTCGTCGCCCACCCGAAGGACGCCGAGCTGCTCGCCGACCATCCGGTGCTCGGCCTCGCCCGGCTCGTGGAACACGAGCGGGTCACCCGCGGGGTGGCGATCCTCGACGCGCCCGACCTCGACTCCGTCTCCGACGCCAACCGGGCGCTCGCCGGCGAACTGGTCGAACTCGCCGACCTGTGGGTGTTCGTGACGACCGGCTCGCGCTATGGCGACGCCGTGCCCTGGACCCGGCTGACCGAGGCCGATGAGCGGGGGGTGAGCCTGGCCGTCGTCCTCAATCGCGTCGACCCGGCCGCGCTCGTCGCCGTGCGCGGCGACCTCTTCGGCCGCATGAACGAGCACGGGTTCGGGAACGTTCCGTATTTCGTGATTGCGGACGTCGGCCCGCACGAGGGCGTCCTGCCCACCGGCCGCGTGGCCGAGTTCGCCGGGTGGCTCGAGGTGCTGGGCCGCGGTGCGCAATCGCGTTCGATCATCGCCCGCACGGTGCGGGGGGCGTGGCCGGCGCTGCGGCAGGACGTGCTCGCGGTCGCCGGCGCCCTCGAGGTGCAGCGGCGCACGCACCTCTCGCTCACGAACGAGATCGGCGCCGCCACGGCGGGTGTGGGCCGTCGTGCCCGCGACGACGTGCGCGCCGGGGCGATCGGCTACGGCGCCCCCACGACCACGTGGCTCGCCGCCGCCACCTCGGGCGGCCCGCTCGCCGCCCTCGCCAATCCTCCCCGGGGCGCGTTCGAGCACTGGCGCGCCCGCCGTTCCGCCCAGGCCCGGGCCGCCGCGCTCGCCGCGCTGCGCCGCACCTGCGACCAGGCGGCCCGCGACCTGCTCACCGACGCCGCCGGCCGGGGGGCGCGCGCCATCCGGGACGCCCTCGTGGGCACGGGGCCCGGCGAGCAGGTGCTCGGCCGGCTGCGGCGCGGCGGCACCGAGCGGGAGGCGCGCATGCGCACGCTGCTGACGGAGTGGACCGCCCAGGTCGACGGCCGCGCCCGCGACCTCGTGAGCCGATCGGAGACCCTGCCGCCCGCGAGCGTCGCCGACCTCGTGGCCGTGGCCGCCGTCGGGCTCGACGGGCCGCGCCGGGCCGTGGGCAGGTACCTCGGCGACGCCGGCCTCGACGTCGTCGACGAGCTCCGCGGGGAGCTGGCCGAATGGGCCGAGGCGACCGTGCGCGCCGAGGCCGAGGCCTACCTCGAGGCCCTCGACTCGCTCGACGTCGACGACCCCTCCGCCGCCACCTCGCTGCGACTGCGCGCGAGTGAGCTGAAAGGCTTCGCGTGAACACACCCAGTCCGCAGCCGGGCGACGAACTCGCCGCCCGGGTCGAATCGATCACGGCCGCGCTCGGGACCGCCGGGGACCGCATCCCGCCCGAGGTGGGCGCCCGCGCCCGCGCCGACCTCGACCGCGTCACGGGCCGCCTCGCCCTCGGCGTGCACCACACCGTGGTCGCGCTCGTCGGCGGGACCGGGTCGGGCAAGTCGTCGATGTTCAACGCCCTCTCCCAGCTCGACTTCGCCGACGTCGGGGTGATCCGGCCCACGACCTCGCAGGCCGCCGCGTGCACGTGGGGCGGGTCGGCCGAGGACCTGCTCGACTTCCTCGGCGTCGACGAGGCCCGGCGCATCGGCCGCGAGTCGGCGCTCACCGGCCTCGACGAGGAGGAGCTCGCCGGCCTCGTGCTCCTCGACCTGCCGGACCACGACTCCATCGCCGAGGGCCACGCCGGCCTCGTGGACCGGCTGCTGCCGATGATCGACCTGCTCATCTGGGTGCTCGACCCGCAGAAGTACGCCGACAACGTGCTGCACGAGAAGTACCTGCGGGAGCTGACGCACCGGCACGAGGCGATGGTCGTCGTGGTCAATCAGGTCGACACGGTGCCCGAGTCGGGCCTCGACCACATCCGCGCCGACGTGCGCCGCCTCCTCGAGGCCGACCGCCTGAGCGACGTGGCGATCATCCTCGCCTCGGCCAAGACCGGGCACGGCGTGGGGATGGTGCGGGCCGAGCTCGCCCGGGTCATCGCCGCCGAATCGATCGCCGCCCGCACGATGCGCGCCGAGCTCGACGCGATCTGTGAGCGCGTGGGCGGCGAACTCGCGCCCGCGACCCCCGCCCTCCCCGCCGCCGACGACACCGCCGCTCAGCTCGCCGGCGCGAGCGGCATCCCCGCCGTGGCCGACTCCGTGCGCCTGGCCGTCGCGGGGGTGGGCCCCTCCGCCTCGAGCCGGGTGCAGCCGCCCGCCTCCTCCCGGATCGAGGCCGTGCGGGAGGGCTGGCTCGACCGCGTCGGCGGCGCCCTGCCGGCCCGGTGGCGGGACGCGCTCGTGGCGGCGGTCGCCGGTCCCGACGGGTTCTATTCGCGGGTGAGCGAGACCGTCACCGCGGTCCCGCTGCCGCCGGTGAACGACGTGCGCGCCCGGCGCGTGCGGATCGGCGGCCTCGTGCTCGTCGCCCTCGGCGTCCTCGCGGGCCTGGTCGCCGGCTTCGCCACGGGCGCCTGGGCGTGGGCCGGCATCGGCGGCGGAGCCGCGGTCGTGGCCGGTCTCGTGTGCGTGCTCGTCGCCCGGGGCATGCGATCACGGACGGCGAAGGCCCGCTCGGGCGCATACCTCGCCCGGGTCCACGGCGAGCTCGCGCGTGTCGTGGCCGAGGAGCTCGACGAGCCCGCCCGGGGGATCCTCGCCGATCACGAGAGCGTGCTCGACGCGACGATGCGATAGCCCCGGCCCCTGCCCGATCGGGCATCTCCGGGTGCCCGAAGGGTGGTCCGGGCTCGCTGCCGGGAGGATTGCGAGGCGGCCTAGGGTCGCGTCACGGGACCGGGGTTCCGCGGCGGCGGGAGTGGAACAGTGCCAACGGCAGCGCGATCGAGCGAGACGGCCACTCCCACCGGCGTGCGGCCACCGTCGGCGCCGCGGCGGCCGGTGCCGGTGGGAGCGCTGCCGGTGGCACCGATCAGGGCAGTGGCGCCGCCGCTCGACGGGGTCCGACTGTTGCAGACGGCGGTCGGCAACGGGGTCACCGCCCGTGCGCTCGCGGGCGGCACCGCCGTGGTGCACCGGCAGATCATCGCCGGGGCGCCGGCGGTCGCCGGCAGCCCCGCCGCCACGCGAGCCGCATTGCTCGCCTACACCAAGGTGCCCGTCACCGGTGACGGCCGGCCCCTCCGAGGCGAGATCGCCCGGGTGCTCAAGGCCCTCGCCGGGATCCAGCCCTCGGCCGGCGGCGCATTGAAGGACCAGGCCAACGCGTTCGTGACGGCACTGACCGGGCTGCCCAAGGCCCCGACGGCCGAGGACGCCGCCGAAGCCGTGCAGCTCCTGACGGTCCTCGTCGCCGCGGTCAACCAGGCGATCGTCACCTATCGCCTCGACGATGCCGCTCCGAGCGTGACCGCTCGCGTCGAGGAGGACGACTCGCACCACATGAACTACTTCTTCAAGCTCCCGAACGACGATGCGGAGAAGATCTTCGATCTCGACCGGTGGAGTCGAAAGAACGAGGACTTTCACAAGGGGAACGTGGCGGGCCCGACGATCACGGGAATCGTCGACGAGGCGGTGAACGATTGGGACCCCGCCGGCGAGGGAATCGTCCCACTCCTCCTCGCGCGCCTCGTCGGACGCACGCACGAGCCGGTGAGCGGGAGCGCGGTCACCCAGGACGTATCCGCCCTGTTCATGAACTCCCCGCTCGGTCGCGACTACGTGAGGATCCTGCTCGCCGCGGACCACATCCTGCGCGTGCGCACGAAGGACCTCACCCCGCGCGGCGTCAACGTCGACAGCTGGAGGAAGCCGACCCCCGCGGAGAGGAAGCGTGCGGCGTACACGGTCGATTGGCCGCGGCTGCTGCCCGTGGCGCGGGCGCGGATCCGCACCGAGATGCTCGCCCGGACCCCCGCGGCCGAGGATCGTGCCCGCTCGCTCGCCGTGGAGGCGATCATGGGCCACGACACCGTGAGTCCGCTCGTGAACCTCGGCGTGGTCAAGGCCGACGCCGCCACGGGGGAGTTCGCGCTCAACAACAGGAGGGTCGTGCGCGGGGTCGACGTCTGCCAGGCCCAGGCCGACGACCGTTTCAACTTCGACATCAGCCACGTCAAGGCGATCCTGTTCTTCGAATGGAAGGCCGTCGCCGACCTCCAGCGGGGGTAGACGCGGGAGCTGACACCGCGTCGTCATGACGCTTGAGTGGAATATGTCATAAAACTCTGGCCTTTCGGCTGTGGAAGGCGGAGAATGAGGGAACAGTTCCCCTCCGACGAAGGTGGCCGAGATGACGACCCCGGAACCCCTCCCCATGCCGATGCTGGCGCGCGGGCAGCACCAGAGCCCGCGCCACGGCGCCTGCTTCATGGAGCTCGCCTCCTACCTTGCGGGCGAGCCGTGGAGCGACGCCCCGAACTGCACCCACTGGGCCCTCGCCCAACTCGCCCGGATCGTGAACGACCTGACCACGGACGAGAAGCGGCCGCTGCTCGCGCCGCTCGTCCCGCTCGTCATCGGCCAGACGGACTTCGACGACGGTTTCGCCGAGGACCTCGCGCTCATCGCGGCCACGGCGGCGCTGCCGGTGGCCGCGCCGGATCTCGAGCGCAGCATCGCCCTGGGCATGCTCCGGATCGGTGCCGGCGCGGGCGACTACGCCCATTCGGCGAGCGCTCCCTGGCCGCAGCGCGCCCAGGATGCCCTCACCCACGAGGCGGACGCCGAGGCGCTGGCCTGGGCGCACCGCTCCGCCGCGCGCATGGGCAGGATCGAGACCGGCGCCTCGGCCGCGACGTCCCTCACGCTCGTCTCCGCCCGGGCCATCGCGGAATCGAGCGCGCCCGACGCCCAGGACCGGCTCCGCGAGCTCCTGCGCAGCGCCATCGCCTGGGCGCACGAGCGCTCGGGCACGGATCCGGCCACGATCGCCGCGCTCCGCCCGGATCAGTGGCAGGACGTGGTCGCCGCCGCCTGATCCGCGCCCGCCCCGGTTGCGCCGGCCACGCTCGAGGGCCCGGCCCGGCCCGGCCCGGCCGGCTCGGCGCACCTGGCTGGCCCGGCTCGGCCCCGCTCGGCTCGGCCCGGCCCGGCCCGGCCCGGCGAGCGCGGCCTGCACGGCTCACGCGGCCTGCGCCCGGCTCACGCGGCCTGTCCGGCGTACCCGCGCGAGGTGCGCGATGCGGAACGATCCACAACCGCGCGGCTGATGCTGCGTCGTCCACAGGCGGGCGGTGGCGCCGGGCGCGACCCCGGCGCCCCGGTCGACGATGGCCCCATCGGATTCACCGAACCTGATGGGAGAACAGATCATGTCGAACGAAGTGACCGTGACGATTCGAGGGCACGCGGGCGAACGCGCGGAGCTGCGCACGGGCGGGCAGAAGCCGTTCGTGCGCCTGAGCGTGGCCACGACCCCGCGCCGACGCAGCGGTGAGGAGTGGGTGGACGGGCCCACGCAGTGGTACCAGGTCAAGGCCTGGGGCGACTTCGCCGAGAACATCGCGGCGAGCGTCGAACGCGGCGACGCCGTGGTCGTGACCGGGCCGCTGCGGATCGAGGAGTACACGACCGACGAGGGCGTCACGCACAAGAGCGCCGTGATCCTCGCGAACGCCTTCGGGATGGACCTGCGCCGGGCCCGGGCCCGGGCGACGAAGGTCCGGCCCGTGCGGCCCGGCGACCCCGACGCGCAGGGGAGCCCCGCCGGCGGCGAGTCCGCAAATGCCGGCGATGCGGCCGCCGACGATCCGGCCGGCGCCGAGGCGCACGACGTCTCCGGGAAGTGGGCGACCGTGGCCGCCGGGCTCGCCGACGAGACGAGGGAGGAGGATCACGTGCCGGCCTGAGCCGGGCGGGCGAGCGGTGCGCCGCGCCGGTTGACGCCGGCCGTAGGCTAGGGGGCTGGATCCCCCTTTTGTCTAGCTCTGAGGAGAGTTGTGGCCGAGTACATCTACTCGATGGTCAAGGCGCGCAAGGCGCATGGTGACAAGGTCATCCTCGACGACGTCTCGATGTCGTTCCTGCCCGGGGCGAAGATCGGGATGGTCGGCCCGAACGGGGCCGGTAAATCCACGATCCTCAAGATCATGGCCGGCCTCGAACAGGCCTCGAACGGTGAGGCCCGCCTCGCCCCCGGGTACACGGTCGGCATCCTGCTCCAGGAGCCGCCGCTGAACGAGTCCAAGACCGTGCTCGAGAACGTCCAGGAGGGCGTGGGCGACATCAAGGGCAAGGTCGACCGGTTCAACGAGATCGGTGAGCTCATGGCCGACCCCGACGCCGACTTCGACGCGCTCATGGCCGAGATGGGCACGCTCCAGGGCGAGATCGACGCGGCCGACGCGTGGGATCTCGACGCCCAGCTCGAGCAGGCCATGGACGCGCTGCGGTGCCCCCCGGGCGACGCCGAGGTCACGCACCTCTCCGGTGGTGAACGACGCCGGGTCGCCCTGTGCAAGCTGCTCCTCGAGCAGCCCGACCTCCTGCTCCTCGACGAGCCCACGAACCACCTCGACGCCGAGAGCGTGCTGTGGCTCGAGCAGCACCTGGCCAAGTACCCGGGTGCCGTCATCGCCGTCACCCACGACCGGTACTTCCTCGACCACGTGGCCGGGTGGATCGCCGAGGTCGACCGCGGGCGCCTCTACCCCTACGAGGGCAACTACTCGACCTACCTGGAGAAGAAGGCCGCCCGGCTGGACATCCAGGGCAAGAAGGACGCGAAGCTCGCCAAGCGCCTCAAGGACGAGCTCGAGTGGGTGCGCTCGAGTGCCAAGGGGCGCCAGACCAAGTCCAAGGCGCGCCTGGCCCGCTACGAGGAGATGGCCGCCGAGGCCGACCGCACCCGCAAGCTCGACTTCGAGGAGATCCAGATCCCGCCGGGCCCCCGCCTGGGATCGCTCGTGCTCGAGGCCACGGACCTGGAGAAGGGCTTCGACGGGCGCACGCTCATCGACGGCCTGGACTTCACGCTGCCGCGCAACGGCATCGTCGGGGTCATCGGCCCGAACGGCGTGGGTAAGACGACGCTGTTCAAGACCATCGTCGGTCTCGAGCCGCTCGATGCCGGTGACCTGAAGATCGGCGACTCGGTCCAGATCTCCTACGTGGACCAGGCGCGGGAGAACATCGACCCGACCAAGACCCTGTGGGAGGTCGTCTCCGACGGGCACGACTTCATCCAGGTCGGCCAGGTCGAGATCCCGTCGCGCGCCTACGTGTCCCAGTTCGGGTTCAAGGGCGCCGACCAGCAGAAGCCGGCGGGCGTGCTCTCCGGCGGGGAGCGCAACCGCCTCAACCTCGCGCTCACCCTCAAGCAGGGCGGCAACCTGCTCCTGCTCGACGAGCCCACGAACGACCTGGACGTCGAGACCCTCGGGTCGCTCGAGAACGCGCTGCTCGACTTCCCCGGCTGCGCCGTGGTGGTCTCCCACGACCGGTGGTTCCTCGACCGCGTGGCCACCCACATCCTCGCCTACGAGGGCACCGAGGAGAACTCGGCCCGCTGGCACTGGTTCGAGGGCAACTTCGCCGGCTACGAGGCGAATAAGGTCGAGCGGCTCGGACCGGACGCCGCCCGCCCCCACCGGGTGACCTACCGCAAGCTCACCCGCGACTGATCGGATGGCGCCGGCCGGTAGCCAGGTGCTCCCGGTCGGCGCAGCCCGCCGACCACGCGACCGCGGGTGGATCCGGCCCTAGACTGGTGTCGATGTGCGCCGGCACCTCCCCACCCGCACCACCTCGAGAGACGGTCCATGGCAAAGATCACCGTACCGATCCGGATGCGCTGGTCCGATCTGGACGCCTACGGGCACGTGAACAACGCGGCCATGCTCACCCTCCTCGAGGAGGCCCGGATCGAGACGTTCTGGACCGTGGATACTGCCGGCGCGGCCGGCGTGGACGGCGCTGCGGCCGGAGCCGATGTGGCAGAGGGGCCCGGCCCGGACGACTCCGGGTCCAAGGCGGCCCGGCGGGTGGCCAAGGTGCTCGCCGGCGGCACCGGATCGACGAGCCGCACGCTCGTGGCCCGGCAGGAGATCGAGTACTCGGCGCCGCTGGCGTACACCCAGCGGCCCGTCCCGGTCGACCTGTGGATCGGCCGGATCGGCGGGGCCTCCCTCGAGGTCTGCTACGAGGTGTTCTCACCCGACGGCGCCTCGTGCGCGCGGGCCGTCACGTCGATCGTCATGGTCGACGCGGGCACCGGCCGGCCCCGGCGGCTCAGCGCCGACGAGCGCGCCGCCCTGACCGCCTTGCTCGACGAGCCGGTGACGTTCCGACGCCGCACCTGATCCTCCGGCACGATCGCCGGCCCCGGTCCGGCCACCCGGGTCCGCCGTCTTCGACCACGTCGCCGCCCACCGCCCATCCGGCCCGATTCGCAGCACCCACCCGCATCGCACCGTTCGACGAGGAGCAGCAATGACAGACCTGGACACCATCCGCCGCGCCGTGAACGGCGTGCTCATGCCGGGATTCAACGGCACGACCGTTCCCGACTGGCTCGCGAACACCGAGGGGCTGGCCAGTGTCCTCCTGTTCGGCCACAACACCCCGGACGCGGCCGTGACCGCGGCGGTCACGGCCGAGCTCAACGCGATCATCCCCGGGGTCATCATCGCCGCGGACGAGGAGGGCGGCGACGTCACCCGGATCCAGGCCGCGACCGGATCGCTGCTGCCGGGCGCATGCGCGCTCGGCGCCGTGGGCGAGACCGAGCTGACCGGCGCCGCCGGCCGCAGCCTCGGCGACCTGCTGCGCGCCGTCGGAGTGGACCTGGCGATCTCACCCGTGATCGACGTGGCCTCCCGCGACGACAACCCCGTCATCGGGGTGCGTTCCTTCGGCGCCGACCCGGCGGCGGTCGGCGCGCACGGCGTGGCGTTCGCCCAGGGCATCCAGGCCGCCGGGGTGGCCGCCTGCGCCAAGCACTTCCCCGGCCACGGGGACACCGGCACGGACTCCCACGTGGACCTGCCGATCCTCGAGGTCACCCCCGACCTGCTGCGTGAGCGCGACCTCGCCCCGTTCCAGCAGGCCTTCGACGCCGGGGTCGAGACCATCATGGTCGGGCACCTGCGCGTGGCCGGCTACGGCGACACGCCCGCCTCGCTCAACGGCGAGCTCATCGGCCTCGCCCGGGCGATGGGATTCACCGGGGTCGTCATCTCCGACGCCCTCGACATGGGCGCCCTCGCGGTCGACCCCGGCTTCGAGGAGGCGTGCGTGCAGGCGATCCTCGCCGGTTCGGATCTGCTGTGCCTGGGCAACACCGCCAAGCGCGACGACGAGGAGATGTACCACCTCGCCGCCGGCGCCCTCATCGGCGCCGTCCAGGACGGGCGCCTCACCCTCGATCGCCTGGCCGAATCCGCCGCCCGCGTCACCGCACTGCGCGACCGGATCCTCGGACTCCGCCGCACCCGGGCCGCCGTGCCCACGATCGAGCGGGCCAACGCGGCTATGGCGCAGGTCGGCCGGGACGTGGCCACCCGCGCCCTCGCCCTGCCGCAGTCCGTGCGCGGCCGGGTGGCCGTGCAGCCCGGGGGGCTGCTGGCGGACCTGCGCCACACGGTCGATTTTGCAGCCGGCAACTCCGCCGCCCGGCTGCCCGGGATCCTCGCCGATCGCCTCGGCCTCACCCTCACCCGGGATCCGGAGGCCGTGCCCGCACTCGTCGTGACCCGCGCCCCGAACCCGGCCGTGGCCGAGCTGCTCACCGCGCACCCGGAGATCGTCGTCGTGCACACCGGGGTCCCGGGCAGCGCGCCGCGCGAGGCGCGCAACCTCGTGCAGGCCTACGGCGGGGGAGTGGCCAACGCCGAAGCAGCGGCCGCCGTCTGTAAGCCCTGAGTCCCGGGGCGCCGCCGAACGGTGGATCCAGCCCCCGATCAGGCCATTTGAGGGGCCGAATCCACCGTTCGGTGCTTGCCGGTGCCCGGTGGGCTGCCGCCGGTTCAGTCGCCGGAGCCCTCCGGCACCCGGATCATGCCCTCCTGGGCCATCGTGGCCACGAGCCGGCCGTCGCGGCTGTACACCGTGGCGGCCCCGAGCCCGCGGCCGCCCTGGGCCGAGGGGGTCGACTGGCTGAACAGCAGCCACTCGGACAGGTCCACGTCGCGGTGCCACCACATCGCGTGATCGAGCGAGGCCACCGACGCCCCGCGCGTGAGCCAGCTCAGGCCGTGGGCGCGCATGATCGGCTCGAGCATCACCTGATCGCACGCGTAGGCGAGCAGCGCCCGCTGGCGCCCCTGGTCGGCGCGCACCGGCGAGCGCGCCCGCAGCCACAGCTGCTGGGTGGTCGACCGCTCGGGATCGGGGCCCGTGAACAGCTGGGGCTGCACATGGCGCATGTCGAAGGCACCGTTGCGGTAGAAGAACCGCGCAGCGGGATGGTCGATGGCACTGAACAGGTCGACGGAGCTGGGCAGCTCGTCGGGGCCCGGCACGACCGGCATCGGCTCGGCGTGGACCAGCCCGGGCTGATCCTCCTGGAACGAGGCGATCATCGACAGGATCGGCTTGCCGAACTGCACCGCGTGGGTGCGCCGGGCGCTGAAGGAGCGGCCGTCGCGCATCCGCTCGACGGTGAACGTGACGGGCTCGTCGAGGTCCCCGGGGCGCAGGAAGTAGCCGTGCAGCGAATGGGCCAGCCGGCCCGCGGGCACGGTCTGCTCGGCGGCGATGAGCGACTGCGCGAGCACCTGCCCGCCGTAGACCCGCCCGTTGAGCTGCGGCAGGGTGGCGCCGCGGAACTCGTCGGCGCCGACCCGTTCGAGGTCGAGGGCCGCGAGCACCGCCTCGAGCGGGCCGGGTGCCGGGTCCGTCGAGCTCATCGATCGCCCTCCTCGAACGTGTTCACGAGCGAGTGCGCGGCCCGCTCGAGGTAGTCCCAGAGGGTGGCCTCGTGCAGGGGCGCGAGCCCGGCGTCGCGGACGGCGACCCGCATGCACGCGAGCCACCGGTCCCGGGCCGCGGGCGTGACGGCGTAGGGCACGTGCCGCATCCGCAGCCGCGGGTGGCCGCGCGTGTCGGAGTAGGTCGTGGGTCCGCCCCAGTACTGCTCGAGGAACAGTCGCAGCCGCTCCTCGGCCGGCCCGAGGTCCTCCTCCGGGTACATCTCCCGCATGACCGGGTCGTCGGCCACCTGCTCGTAGAAGCGCTTGGTGATCTTCGTGAACGTGGCCGTGCCGCCCACCTGCGCCCAGAAGCTGTCCTCGCGGGCGGGTCGCCGCGCCGGCCGCGGGGCCGCCTGTCGCAACTGCGTGGGGACGACGCCCAGTCGCCCGGGCGCGCCCGGCTCGCTCGCGCGGGGCTCGGGACCGGGGGCTGGAATCGCAGGATCGCTCACGCCCCCAGGGTAGCCGCCGGGCCCAGCGCCCCGAGCAGGGCGGAATCCGGGGTCTGCCGTGGCGAGCAGGTCGGCCATTGGGCCTGCCGTGCCGAGCAGCGCGGGCCTCGGGGTCTGCCGTGGCGAGCAGCGCGGGCCTCGGGGTCTGCTGTGGCGAGCAGCGTGGGCCTCGGGGTCTGCCGTGGCGAGCAGGGTGGAATCGTTGAAATCGGTGCGTGGAGCACGGGTTTGGCCCTGGTGGGCGGGCGAAATGGCGGTTTGGCCCTGGTGGGCGGGCGAAGCGAGGGATCGGCCCTGGTCGGCCGGCGAAGCGAGGGATCGGCCCTGGTCGACCTGGCGAGTCGCCGATCCCTCTCGGGGATCGGTCGGGCCACAGTGCTGAGCAATGCGGGCCTCGGGGTCTGGCGTGGCGAGCAGGGTGGAATCGTTGAAATCGGTGCGTGGAGCACGGGTTTGGCCCTGGTGGGCGTGCGAAATGGCGGTTTGGCCCTGGTCGGTCGGGCGCCGGGCTACTCGCTGCGCTTGCGGACCTTCGAGATCACGAACGCGGCGATCCCGCCGAGGAGCACGATGGCGCCGGCGATGCCGAGCCCGATCGGGAAGGTGGAACCGGTGTCGGCGAGACGGCCGTCGGCCGCCACCGCGGCGCTCGGGGCAAAGAGCAGGAGGACGACCGTGGCGAACGAGGACAGGCGGGTGGTGCGGTTCATCGGTGCTCCATTCGGTTCGGCCGGCAGCGCCCCGTGGTGACCGGACCCCATATGGACCAGAACCCGTCTTGACGGCGCCCCGTGTTGACCGGGCCCCGTGTCGACGGGGTGGGACGCATGCGTTGCGGCCGACGGTATCAGCCGTGCCCGGTCCACGAACGCGGGGTGTCGCGAAGGCCGACTCGACTGGACCGGGTGCCACCCCGCATGGACCGGGTGCCACCCCGCGTGGACCGGGTGCCACCCGCGTGGGCCGGGCGCCACCTCGCGTGGACCGGGTGCCATCCCGCGTTCGGCCGCGTCATCGAGTCATCGCGTCACCGCCGCAAACGGGGCGCCCGCGCGGTGCGCGCCCCGCCGCCCGGATCGCCGAAACGCGATGGTCGCGTTCCCGTTGACGCTCCGGTTCCGTGCTCCTTAGCATCGAAAGTGGACATCCCAAAGGGGTCGACATGCTACGACAACGGGTCAGCGATTGGATCTCCCAACTCGCCGCGCTCGCTGCCGTGATCGTCGTCGGGATCGTCATGACGATCCTGTCCCCGTACTTCTTCACCTTCACCAACCTGAGCGCGGTCGCCGTGCAAGGGTCGGTCACGGCGATCATCGCCGTCGGCATGACGCTGGTGATCGTCACCGCGGGGATCGACCTGTCGGTCGGCTCCGTCGCCGCACTCACGGGGGTGTTGGGTGCGTTGCTCATGGTCGATGCGCACCTGTCCTGGCCGGTGGCCACGGTCATCGCGCTCCTCATCGGCGGCCTGATCGGCTTCGTCAACGGCGCCCTCGTCGGATGGGCCCGGCTCGCGCCGTTCATCGCCACCCTCGGCATGATGGGTGTGGCACGGGGGCTGACCTTCATCGCGACCGGCTCGGTCGCGGTCTATGGGCTGCCCGCAGGCTTCTCCGTACTGGGGCAGGGGGAACTCGTCTCGATCCCCGTTCCGGCCGTATGCCTCATCGTCGTGATCATCGTCTTCTCCTTCATCTTCAACCGGACCAAGCTCGGCCGCTACGCCTACGCGGTCGGGTCGAACGAGGAGGCCTCCCGGCTGGTCGGCATCCCGGTGCGGCGCTACCTGGTGATGGTCTACATCGCCCAGGGAGTACTCGCCGGGTTCGGCGGGATGATCGCCACGTCCCGGGTGGCCTCCGGCCAACCGAACTTCGGGATCGGTCTCGAGCTCGACGCCATTGCCGCGGCCGTCATCGGCGGGGCGAGCCTCTTCGGCGGTCAGGGGCGGGTGTCGGGCGCCATCATCGGCGCGTTCCTCATCCAGCTGATCCGCAACGGGTCCGTCCTGCTCGACATCAACATCTACGTCCAGGACGTCATCATCGGCGTCGTCATCTGGCTCGCGGTTGCCTGGGATCAATTCCGGCGCAAGCAGATCACCAACCGTAGCCATATTCAATCCGTCGAGGAGCCCGCATAGTCAGGAGTGATTCGCTCACGCGTCTCAGGATCGGAATAATCATGTCAACCAAAGTCAAAGCTGCAGTCACCACGTCTCTGATGTCATTGTCGCTGCTCGTCCTCGCCGCGTGCGGGAGTGGCTCGAACACGGAGAGCCCGTCGCCCGGGGCCTCCGCCGGCGAGTCGCCCTCGGCCGAGGAGAGCTCGGGCACCTTGCAGATCGCCGTCGTTCCGAAGGCCGTCGGCTTCGATTATTGGACGCACGTCAAGGCGGGGGCCGAATGCGCCGCCTCGAAGCTCGACGGGGTGAACGTCGAGTGGAACGGCGTCTCGGCCGAGACCGACATCACCCAACAGGTCGACATGCTCAACGGCTATATCAATCAGCACGTCGACGGTCTCATCTACGCGGCGACGGACTCGAAGGCGCTCGTGTCGGTCACCAAGAACGCGCAGGATGCCAAGATTCCGGTGTTCAACATCGACTCCGGTACCGACCCGCAGAACGTGCCGATCTTCGCGACCGACAACATCGCCGGCGCCAAGCACGTGGCCAAGCTGATGAATCAGTACCTGGATGGCAAGGGAACGGTCGCCCTCATCGAGTTCCAGCCCGGGTCGATGACCAACGACCAGCGCAAGAAGGGCTTCACCACCGGCCTGAAGGACTACCCGGGTCTCGAACTCGTGGCCGACCAGGCCGACGGGAGTGACGCCAACAAGGCCCTGACGGTCGCGAACAACATCCTCACCGCCCATCCCGACCTCGACGGCATCTTCGGATCGAATGAGCCGTCCGTGATCGGAGCCTCGCAGGCCGTGAAGCAGCGCGGGCTCAGCGGCAAGATCACGCTCGTCGGCTGGGACGCCGCGCCGGACGAGGTCAAGTCGCTCGGCACCGGCGAGATCAGCGCCCTCATCGTTCAGAACCCGTTCCGCATGGGCTTCGACTCGGTCGTGGCCATGGTGCAGCACATCCGCAACGGCGTCGAGGTCAAGAGCGAGGACACCGGAATCTACGCCGTCACGACCGACAACATGAACGAGGAGAAGTATCAGGCCATCCTCGATCCGAGTTGTTCGAACCCGCCGTTGCCCGACGACGACCCCTGGTTGCAGTATGTCCAATAGCACCACGGTGCTCGGACCCCTCCTGCAGGCGCGCAAGGTGAGCAAGCGCTTCGGCGGCCTGCAGGCGCTGGCCGAGGTCGACCTCGAGGTCCGTCAGGGCGAGCACGTCGCGCTGGTGGGCGACAACGGGGCCGGGAAGTCGACGCTGGTCAAGATCCTGACCGGCGCCGACACCCCCGACCGTGGGCAGGTGTGGTTCGGCGGCAGCATCGTGCACTTCCACTCGCCCCTCGACGCCCGCAGGGCCGGCATCGAGACCGTGTATCAGACGCTTGCCCTGGCGGAGCACCTCGACGTGGCGGCCAACCTCTTCCTCGGTCGCGAGGAGTACCGGCTGCGGCTGGGCCCGTTCAGCGTCCTCAACGTCAAGTCGATGCGCTCCAAGGCCCGCGACATCCTGGCCACGACCGGCGTGCAGATCCCCGATCTCCACGCGCCGGTGCTCGGCATGTCGGGCGGGCAGCGGCAGGGCGTGGCCATCGCGCGCGCGGCGGGGTGGGGATCGCGCATCATCGTGCTCGACGAGCCGACCGCGGCCCTGGGCGTGCAGGAGACCGCGAAGGTCGAGGAGATCATCCGCGGCCTCAAGCGTCAGGGGATCGCCATGCTGATGATCAGCCACAACCTGCGCCAGGTATTCGACCTGGTGGACACGGTGTGGGTGCTGCGGCACGGCCGCATGGTCGGGCACCTCGAGACCCGGGACACGAAACCCGAGGAGGTCGTTGCGATGATCACCGGCGTGCACGAGGCCACCGGGACCGACTTCGCCTGACGGCGACGACCCGAGGCGACCCGGACCCGCTTCATCGCGTCGGAGGCGACGCCGACCGTCGGTCTCGAACCCGATCATCCGCTTCCTGGCGCATCGGCGGGTCCGTCGGCCTACAATGGCCTGAGTCACACTAAAAGCGGGAGCAGGAGACACAGTGAGTAAGGCGGAAGAGATCCTCGCGGCTCTTGGCGGAAGCACCAACGTGGTGGAGCTCGAACCGTGCATCACACGGCTGCGCGTGGAGGTGACGGACCCGGGCCTCGTGAACGAGGACGCCCTGCGCGCGAGCGGCGCCTTCGGCGTGGTCCGTTCCGGGCGGGTGGTGCAGGTCGTCGTCGGCCCCGAGGCCGACGTGCTCGCCGAGAACGTGCGGGCGCTGCGGAGCTGAACCGAGACCTTCACGCCCCCGGACGCGCGTTCGGGGGCGTCGTCGTGTCCGCTCCCGCCCGGCGTCTGGCAAAATCATGGAACACCCGTCCCGACACCAGGGGAGAGATGTGGAAAACGTGCTCAAGGGAGCCGTCACCGTCGACGATCGCTGGCGCGAGGTGCTGCCGCCGCTCGTGCTGGGCCGCGTGGGCGCCGGCGCGACCGTTCCCGTGCACGTTCCCGACGGTGCCCACGTGCTGCTGCGGGCGGAGCTCGAGCAGGGCGGGCAGGCGCTGCTCGCCCAGGTCGAGGACTGGACTCCCGCCGAGCTTGTGGACGGCGCCCGGCTGGGTCGCGCACGCTTCTCGCTCGTGGGCGTTCCCGCGGGTTGGCACGAACTCGTGGCCACGATCGACCATGCCGGCGAGCTGAGCACGGCGCGCGCCCCCGTCATCGTGGCGCCCGAGCCCGACGGCCTCGAGGCCGCCGTCGTGCGAGCGGGCGGCGAGGGCCCCGAGGCCCCACCGGGCCGCGGCGAGCAGGCCGCGATCCACCGCCCGCCCCGGTTCGGCCGGCAGGAGTACGGCGGCCGAGGCTGGGGGCTGAGCCTCGACCTGCACGCCGTGCGGAGCGCGCGCTCGTGGGGGATCGGGGACTGGGCCGACCTGGCCGACCTCGCCGTCGTCGCGGCCCGCGCCGGGGCCGACTTCCTCCAGCTCAATCCTCCGGTCGCGCGACTCGCGCCGGCCGGTCACACCGATCCAGCCGCTTCAGCTGATCCAGCTGATCCAGCCGCTCGAGTCGCTGCAGGCAGCCCAGCCGATTCAGCCGATCCAGCCGATCCAGCCGATCCAGCCGATCGAGTCGCTGCAGGAGGTGCGTCAGATTCAGCCGAGTCAGCCCGGATGGGCGGATCCGGGCTGCCGCGCGGGCCCTTCCCGGACCCGATCCACATCCGCCCCGAGGACATCCGCGAGGTGGCCTACCTGCCCGGGGCCCAGCGCACCCTCGTGGAGTGGGGAACCGAGGCGGTGCGCCCGTGGAACACCGACGCCGCCGCGATCGACCCGGCGGCCGCCTGGGAGGCGAAGCGGTCCGCACTCGAGACCATCTACGCGGCCGGACGCTCCGCGGCCCGCGAGGAGGCCTTCGCCGTGTTCCGGGAACGCGGCGGGCAGCTGCTGGCCGAGCACGCGCGCGCCTGCGTCGAGGCCGCGGGCACCCCGGAGGCCGGTACGGACTCGCCCGAACGCTTCTACACGTGGCTGGCGTGGATCGGCACCGAGCAGGCCGCGCGGGCGCAGCGGGCCGCGCGGATCGCGGGAATGACGATCGGGATCCTCGCCCCGGTCGACCTGGAGGCGGCCCGCGCGGCCACCTGGTGCACCCTTGACCCGTCGCTGCGCTGGGCGCACTGGATCCGCACAGCCGGTCGCACCTGCGGGGGGCTGTTCGTGCACCTGCCTGCGGACACCGGCATCGACCGCCCCCTCCACCCCGCGCTCGCCGAATCCGAACTGACCGACGTGGGCAGCCTCATCGCCGCCGCCGCCGCCGGGAACCGGCTCCTCGTGCTCGACGAGCCCGCGACCGGCCGCGCTGACGCCCGCGAGGCCCGGGACGATCAGACCGACGGTCCGGCGCCCGGCCCGGCTGGCGGACCGGCCGACGGCTCGGCGGCCGGTTCGGAGGCCGATGCCGCGCGCGAGCTCGCGGGCGAGTTCTGGCGGACCGCGCGCGTCTGGGACCTGGGCCCCGCCCAGCTGCCGACGACCACGCTGGCGAGCGTCGTCGTCGATACGATTCCGAGCGCCGGATTCCTCGCCGGGGAGCACCTCGACCTGGCCGATCGACTCGGCCTCCTCGAGGATCTGCCGGGCGCGCGGCTCGCGGTCCAGAGCCGGCGCGAGCGCACCCTCACCGCGCTGCGAGAGCAGTACCTCCTCCCGCTCGAGGCCACGGAGCGGGAGGTGATCGAGGCGCTCTATCGGGCGCTCGTGCGCACCCCGGCCCGGCTCGTCTCGGTGGCGCTCGCCGACGCGGTGGGCGAGCGGCGCCCGCAGTCGATGCCCGATCCCGCCGGCGGCTATCCCAGCGGGCGGCTGCCGCTGGCCGACGGTTCCGGGCGGGCCGTGCTCGTGGACGACGTGCCCGGATCCGTGCGCTTCACCTCCCTCGTCGGTGCGATCGCGGCCGACCTGCGTGAACTCGCGGGGGAGCCTGCGGGCGGGGCCGGGCGATGATCGCTGTACTCGCCCCGCTCGCCGGCGAGATCGTGGCGCTCGCGTCGGTGCCCGACACGGTCTTCGCCGAGGAACTGGTCGGCCCGGGCCTCGCGATCGATCCGGCCCGGGCCACCGGCGCGGCGGGCGAGGGCGCGATCTCGGTGCTCGCCCCCCTCGACGGGCGGGTCGCCGTGCTCCACCCGCACGCGTTCGTGATCGAGAGCGGCGACGCGGGCATCCTCGTGCACCTGGGCATCGACACGGTGACCCTGGGCGGCGCCCCGTTCCGGGCGCACACCGCCGTCGGGGCCGACGTGCGCGCCGGCGACCCGCTCATCACGTGGGACCTGTCCGCCCTGGGAGCGCTCAGCCCGCTCGTGCCCGTGATCGCGCTCGGCGCCGCCCGGGTCGAGCAGCCCGCCGCACCCGGGACCGCGGTGGGCCCGGGGGAGCGGCTCTTCACGCTCGCGTGACGAGATCGCCGCGCGGAGGCGGAACAACGACCGATCCGGGTGGGTTCACCCGGATGTGTGGTGCCGGCATGGGCCGGCCGACAATGGAGAGAGAAGGAGCAATATGAGTGCGGCTGTCGACTTCTGGTTCGACCCGACCTGCCCGTGGGCGTGGATGACCTCGCGGTGGATGGGGGAGGTGGAACAGGTCCGCGACGTCGACGTCACCTGGCACATCATGAGCCTCTCGGTGCTCAACGAGGGTCAGGACGTCGACCCCGAGTACCGCAAGCTCATGGACCGCGCGTGGGGCCCGGCGCGGGTGGTCAACGCCGCCCGGGAGTTGCACGGGCAGGAGCACGTCAAGCCGCTGTACGACGAGATCGGCATCCGGATCCACCCCGGCGGGCGCCGTGACTACGAGCAGATCATCGTCGAGGCGCTCGCCGAGGTCGGCCTGCCGTCGGAGCTGATCGACTATGCCGGCTCGGAGGAACTCGACGAATCGCTGCGGGCCTCGCACCAGCGCGGACTCGACCTCGTCGGGGAGGACGTCGGCACCCCGATCGTGGCCGTCGACGGCACCGCCTTCTTCGGCCCGGTCATGACCCCCGCCCCCCGCGGGGAGGAGGCCGGACGGGTGTTCGACGGCGTCGTCGCCGTCGCCTCCTACCCGGGCTTCTACGAGCTCAAGCGGACCCGGACCAAGGGACCGATCTTCGACTGACCCACTCGATCGGCGGAGGCCGAACCCTCCGCATAGGCACGTGAGGACGCCCACGAATTCGTAGGCGCCCTATTTATGACGTCACTGTGATGCTTCTCATCCCTCCGTGTTGGGTAAATCAAGGATCTTCGGATCGTGGCTGGTCGGGAGGCGTCCGCGGTGTGACCGATATCTCGAGACGGTTGTCTAGTCTTGCGTTGATCGATAGCATCAGCCAGACCCCATAACGTTCGGTCGGGCGACTTCGCTACTCCGACGGACAACCTATGAAAGGAAATTCCTTGAGACTCACACCTCGCGGAGGAGGATGGTGGAGGCGTAGCCTGGCGATCGCCACTACAGGCATCCTCGCGACCACTGTCCTTGGAGGCGGAGGGTTCGCTACATCGGCGCTCGCAGCCACGCAGAACGGTTACGGTTTCAACGACACGTGGACCCTGACCGGCCCGGACATCTCCGAGAGTCAGAGCGCGGAACGAGGTGGTCACCTCGGAGGTATGACGACGATCGAGACCGGTCTAGGCTCCATCGGCGTCACCGCAACGTTCGTGCAAGATAGCGACCTGACCGACGCAACAAGCTTCCTCACCAATGGTCAGTACCAGAGCAGCTATGGCGGCCAGAGCAATATGTTCGCCGGTTCACCCGATCCTGGTGGCCTGCCTGCACTCGGCGTTATCACCAATGCGGCGGGAGGGTGTGGCGGTGCGGTCGGCACGTCCGCGCATCAGAACTTCAACGGATCCTGCGACGTCGGAACCCTGACCCTGACCTTCGATCAGCCGGTGACGGACCCGGTCATGGACATCAGTGGACTGGGCGGATACCGTTACTCGTCCGCAGGGTACGCCGCCCGAGGTTCGTTCAACGCAACCGAGTGGACTCTGACCACCACCGGTGTCGGCTTCGGACAACTGTCCACGGGCGCCACGAATCTTAAGGTGGAAGGCAATGTCCTCCAGGTTGAGGACCTAAACACCTGGACTCAGTGCACTGTCAGCCGCAATGCTAAGAGCACGCTTGGTAATGGGCCCAGCCCCGTCACCGCCGGCTGTGGCTCTGTTGTCCTCGAGGGAACCTTCCAAACGTTGACGTTCGAACTCGCGAGCCGAGCAACTCCCTACACGGCTTTCAATCGTACGACGTATGCCACGGACTCAAGTTTCTTCTCGACCAGTGGTCTCTTCGACGGCATCAATGGTGCCAATGTCGAGAATGGCGAGACGATTGTAGGGACGGGCGACCGAAGCGGGGCCAACTACGACAAGCAGCGCATCTCGCTGCGACTGCCGCTGGGCTCCATCGATGGCCAAGTGTGGCTCGATGACGGCGACGGCATCCGCTCGAACGTCGAGTCCTCGGTTTCGGGAGTCACTGTTCAGCTTCTCGACACCGATGGCGCCGTGGTCGCTCAAACGACCTCGGGTAGTGATGGCGCGTATCGTTTCGACGGACTCCCCTTCGGTGACTATTCGGTACAGTTCGCTGACTACCCCGACGGCCTCGTCCCGACGGTCCAGTACGCGACCAGCGATACGAGCATCGACTCGGACGCCGGCGCGGACGGTAAGACTGGAACCATTACCATCAATGCGGCCAACCCGGAGCGGACTAACGTGGATGCCGGGCTTTGGGACGCTCCGCCGTCGTCGACGGTTGTTGTCGAGCATGTGGACGAGGATGGTAACGAGGTGTTCCCCTCGACTTCTGAGGATGGGGCGCCTGAGGGTGACTACTCCACGGTCCCGGTCGAGGACGAGGATTGGATCCTTGTTGAGACGCCGGAGAATTCGGAGGGTTCCTTCCCCGAGGACGGGCAGACCACGACGGTCACTTACGTGTACGCCAAGGCTGGGCACCTCGAGGTGAACCATGTGGATGAGGACGGTAACGTTCTTGCTCCGCAGGTCACTGACAAGGACAAGGTCGGTGCGGACTACGACACGTCGCAGGTGGAGATTCCTGGTTACGAGTTGATCGAGGTCCCGGGTAACGCGGGGGGTCGGTACACCGAGGGCACCACTGTGGTGACGTACGTGTACAAGCCGGTTCCGCCGTCGTCGACGGTTGTTGTCGAGCATGTGGACGAGGATGGTAACGAGGTGTTCCCCTCGACTTCTGAGGAT
>NZ_WHMT01000009.1:0-135021 GCF_009372055.1 Pseudactinotalea sp. HY160
GGGCCCATCAAGGCCCCTGGGAAGCGCTCTATGTCGCTGCCTGCGGGCCACCCCCAGCCCCGAGGACCTGACCACCGGCCCCCACGGGCACGACCGGAACACAAGTGGAAAAGCCGGGCAGACCGGCGGCCCCGCCATGCCCACACGACCCGACCCGCCAGAACCCGGACCTCACACCATCACCACGACCCGAACGGTGGATCCAGGCTGAGGCATCGGCTCACCCTCCGTTGTGGCCACAGCCGGCCCGCAACGATGCTCGGGTGGCTGCTGGATTCGCAATGAGACTCTAGCCGAGGCGCGATGGCGGCGGTCGATTCGCGGGCGTTCGACGGACCCTGAGTAGGGTGGGTCGATGATCAGCGACGACCACGCCCGGGACCTCCGCGACTCCGGCCTGGCCTGGCATCCCGCGCCGGGGGACCGGTTCCGGGTCGAGGCGGCGGCGCTGGGTGAGGAGGTGTTCATCCTCTCCGACATGGTGATCGAGGCCCGCGCCCATCCCACGGGGACGGTGCTCGCCTTCAACGGCACGACGGAGTGGGCGCTCGACTCGGTGGCCATGGAGCAGGCGCTGTGGCTGCCCCGGGAGGATCAGCTCCGCGCCTTCCTGGGGGAGGCGTTCCGCGGCCTGCACCGCACGGGAGACGGATTCCGCGTGCGCACCCGCCTCGGCGACGAGCCGGCCGCGGCATTCACCGCGGCCGACCCCGAGGACGCCTACGCCGCGGCCCTGCTCGACCTGCTGCATCGCGCCATCGACTGAGAGCCCGGGCCCCGACCGGGGAAGACCGCCGCCGCCGGGCGCGGACTCTGCTCCCCGCTCGGCGGCAGCGCTCAGCCCGCGTCGAAGGCCTGGGCCGCCAGTGCCCGCGCCATGTCCGCCGCGCCCTCGCGCACGTACCGCTTCGCGGCGGGGTTCGCCGGGGACGTCTGGAGCCACTCGGTCACCCGCGCGAGCACCTCGGGGGAGGCGAGCGGCATCGGGAACATGAGCTCGAGCGCGGTCGAGGCCCGCTGCACGCCCTTCTCCTCCCACAGGGTGTCCGCCGCGGTCAGGTACTCCTCGAGCAGCGGGGCCAGGTACTCGCCCTGCCCGGGGGTCGCGAAGCCGGCCGCGATCTGGCGCTGCGTCTCGTTCGGCAGGTCGTCACGGACCATGGCGTCGTGGAACGCCCGGGCCTTCGAGGCGGCGTCCGGGCGGACGGCGCGGGCGAGCGCCGCCCGTTCCCGGCCCGAGATCGTGTTGTCGCGGGCGAGTTCGGCGTCGATCTCGGCCTCGCCGTGGACTCCGGCGCGGGCGAGCGCGACGACGAGCGTCCAGCGCAGATCCGTGTCGACGGTCAGCCCGGCGAGACCCCGCGAGCCGTCGAGCAGGCCCGCGAGCAGGTCCAGGGCGGACGGCGAGTGCGCGATCCCGGCCAGCGCGCGGGCGAACGAGAGCTGGTGGTCGCTGCCGGGCTCGGCGCCCTCGAGGAGGGCGACCAGGCCGGCCTCCCAGCGGGCCCGCAGCTCGTCGCGGTGGTCCGGATCGGAGTAGTACTCGACGGCGGTGCGCACGTACATCGGCAGCCGCGCCACGGCCGTCGAGTCGGTCTCCGAGCCGGCGCCCGCGAGCACGAGGGTGACGAAGTCGCGCGCACGCAACTGGCCGTCGCGGGTCATGTCCCACGCCGCTCCCCACAGCAGGGCCCGGGCGAGGGAGTCGGAGACGACGTCGATGTGGGCGATCGCGGTGGCGAGCGACCGCTCGTCCAGGCGGATCTTCGCATAGGTGAGGTCGCCGTCGTTCAGCAGCAACAGATCGGGCCGGCGGACGCCCGCCAACGCGGCGATCGTCGTCAGCTCGCCGTCGATGTCGACCTCGAGCCGCTCGCGCAGCTCGAGCCGCCCGCCGGTCAGGTCGTACAGGCCGATGCCGATGCGGTGACGGCGCAGCGTCGGGAAGTCCTCGCTCGCCCGCTGCCGCACAGCGAACGAGGCGTAGTCGTCGCCGGCGAGGGAGAACTCGGGGCTGAGCGTGTTCACGCCGGAGGTCTTGAGCCATTCCTCGGCCCACGTGCCGAGCTCCCGGCCGCTCGCGGCCTCGAGCGCCTCGAGCAGGTCCGCGAACTCGGTGTTGCCCCACGCGTGCTCGGCGAAGTACCGGCGCAGGCCGGTGACGAACTCCTCCTCACCGACCCAGTGCACGAGCTGCTTGAGCGTGGAGGCGCCCTTGGCGTAGGTGATGCCGTCGAAGTTCACCTCGACCGCCTCGAGGTCGACGTTGTCGGCCGCGATCGGGTGCGTCGAGGGCAGCTGGTCCTGCCGGTAGGCCCAGTTCTTGCGGGCGTTGGTGAAGCCCGTCCACACGTCGGTGTACTTCGTGGCGTGGGCCATCGCGTGGTGGGAGGCCCACTCCGCGAAGGACTCGTTCAGCCACAGGTCGTCCCACCACTTCATCGTGACGAGGTCGCCGAACCACATGTGCGCCATCTCGTGCAGGATCGTGTTCGCGCGCTGCTCGTAGAACGCGTGCACCTGCCGGGAACGGGGCAGGTACTCGTCGCGGAACGTGACCGCGCCCGCGTTCTCCATCGCGCCCATGTTGTACTCCGGCACGTACAGCTGGTCGTACTTGCCGAACGCGTAGGGCACCCCGAACGTGCGCTCGAAGAACTCGAAGCCCTGCTTGGTCACCTCGAGCAGCTCGTCGAGATCGAGGTGCTCCTTGATCGACCGGCGGCAGTAGTGGCCGAGCTCGATCACCCCGCCCGTGCCCTCGTACGAGTGATGAACGCAGTGGTACTCGCCGGCGATGATCGCGGTGATGTAGGTCGACATCCGCTTCGTCGGCTCGAACCGCCAGATCGCCGTTCCCTCCCCGGCCCCGCCGGCCGGCTCCGGGGTGGGCGAGGGGGCGTTGGAGACGACGACCCAGTGGGCCGGGGCGGTGACGGTGAACGTGAAGACCGACTTGAGGTCGGGCTGCTCCAAGTTCGCGTAGACGCGGCGGGCGTCCGGCACCTCGAACTGGGAGTAGAGGTAGACCCGGTCGTCGGCCGGGTCGACGAACCGGTGCAGGCCCTCGCCCGTGCGCGAATAGGGCAGCCGGGCGCGCACGGTCAGCTCGTTCTCGCCGCGCAGGCCGGTCAGTTCGATGCGCGAGTCGCGGTACACGCGCGCCGGGTCCAGCCGCTTCGAGTTGAACGTGATCTCGAGGTCGCTCGCGTCGACCAGGTCGACGAACGTGCTCGCCCCCTCCTCCCGGGAGCGGAACCGCAGCACCGTGGTGCTGAGGAAATGCGTCTCGCCCACCGTCAGGTCGAGCGAGATGTCGTAGGAGTCGGCGGTCAGCAGTGACGCGCGGGCATGCGCTTCGGCCCGCGTGAGATTCGTTCCAGGCATGGATTCATCATGTCACCCCGCGCGCGGGCCGCCACACGCCCGGCTGGTGGGTCGTGCCCGCGGTGCCCGCGGTGCCCGTGGTGCCAGTGATGCCAGTGATGCCAGATCGCTAGCCGCGCCAGCCGGGCAGGAGCCGCTCGAGGGCGTCGACGAGGTCGATCGACTCGCCGTCCTTGCCGCCCTGCCCGAGCACGAGCGGGGCGGGCACCGGCTCGGGCCGCACCCCGCGGATCCGGTCGAGCACGCTCAACGGGGCGGTGAGCACGTAGAAGTCGCCCTCCTCGCCGAGTGCGGCCCTGCGGTCTCGCCGCAGGTACCAGCCGGTGAACGGGGTCCGGGCGCTGCCGCGGCCCCCGTATCCCTGCACCCGCAGCGGCTCGGCCGGCAGCCGGGCCGCACGGGCACGTTCGACGAACCGCTCGATGAACTCCGCGGCCTCGGCGTGCTCGGCCGCCTGACGTGCCTCCAGCCGGGCGGCGTGCTCGGCCGCCGCCCGGGTCCGCTCGGCCCGCCAGTCCTCGGCCCGGGTCATCGGCTAGGAGGACCGGGTGCGATCGGCTGCAGCGGTCGACTCCGCCTCGGAGTCGTCGCCTGTGTCGCCTGTGTCGCCCGTGTCGCCCGTGTCGCCTGTGTCGGCTGTGTCGTTCGAGTCATCGGTCGCCGGGGACCCGACGGAATCCACCGAATCCACGGACTCGACCGACTCGACCGACTCGACCGACGGGACGGAGGCCGCCGAGGAACCCGCCGGGGCCGATTCGACCGTGGCGGCCGACGCGGCGGACTGTGCCGACCCCACAGACTCTGCCGACCCCGCCGAGTCGGTCGGGCTCGCGTACTCCTCGTAGGGCACTGCGTTCGCCAGCGCGGTGGCGCCGGAGTCGTCGCCGGTGCCGAGCAGGCCCCGGAGCTCGTCGAGGTAGGTGGTGATCGACTCGCGCTGCTGATTCAGCACGTCGAGCTCGCTCTGGGCGGTGCGACGCTCGCGGTCCACCCGGGCCACGGTCTCGGTGCGGAGCTGGTCGGCGTCCTCCTTGGCCTCCCGGGTGATCCGGTCGGAGGCCGCGCGGGCCGCGGTGAGGATCTGCTCGGCGCGCGCCTCGGCGGTCGAGCGGATCTCCTCGGCCTTGTCGAGGGCGGTGGCGACCCGGGTCTCCGCCGCGCGGGCGTGCTCCTGCGCGTCGGCGACCATGGCCGTGGTCTCGGCCTTGGCCTGCTCGTGGCGAGCCGAATCCTGCTGCTCGGCCTCCTCGTGGCGGCGCGCGAGCAGCACATCGGCCTCGTCCCGCTCGGCGGCGACGACCGCACGAACGGAACCCGCCTCGGTGGTGGCCGCGGCGATGAGTTCCTGCGCGGCCGTCTCGGCCGTCGCCCGGGTGAGTTCGGCCTCGCGGGCCGCGTCGGAGCGCAGCTGCTGGGCCTCGGCCTTGGCCTGCTCACGCAGCGCCGTGGCGGCCTCCTCGGCCGTCGCGGTCAGCTCCCGGGCCTCCTGCTCGGCGGTGACCCGCGCCTCGGTCAGCTCGCGCTCGGCGGAGGCGCGGCTCGTGCCGAGTTCCCGTTCGAGGCTTGCGGTGCGCTCGCTCACCTCGGTGGCGGCGGCGGACGTGATCCGGGCGGCCTCGCGTTCGGCGGAGCCGACCAGCTCCTCGGCCCGGCGCTGGGCGGCCTCGAGCACGCCGTCGACCTGACTCGCCGTGGCGGCCACGCGAGCCTCGGCGTCGCGACGGGCGGCGGAGATGACGTCGGCGGCCTCGCTCTCGGCCTGGCCGGCGAGGGAGTCGGCCTGATGCTGGGCACGCTCGACGATGTCGCGTGCCTGGGTCTGCGCCTGTCCGATGAGGACGGCGGACTGTTCCTCGGCGGACCGCAGCAGCTGCTCGATCCTCGCCCCGAGCCCGGTATAGGACGGTTTCTCGTTCTCCTGCAGGAGGGCCTGGGTCTCGGCGAGCTGCCCGGACATGGTCACCGCGGCGGCGTCGAGGGCCTCCACCTGGGCTCGCGCCTCGTGCAACTGCCGGGTGAGGCCGTGCAGTTGTTCATCCACCTGAGCTCGGTCGTATCCGCGCATGACCACGGGAAACATCGGCTGTTCGTCGGCCATGGGCCGATCCTCCGCATCCG
This sequence comes from Pseudactinotalea sp. HY160, assembly GCF_009372055.1. NCBI lineage: Bacteria > Bacillati > Actinomycetota > Actinomycetes > Micrococcales > Cellulomonadaceae > Pseudactinotalea > Pseudactinotalea sp. HY160. Next base: position 5,509 of record NZ_WHMT01000009.1, read on the forward strand.
GGTGCTCCGGCACCCTCTCCTCCCCGGGGGTCCGTCCCGGGCTGACACTGGGGCTCAGCCTAACCGCTCTCACCCCGGGCGCCCTGTGGCGCAGATCACCGCAGTTGGGAGAAGGTGATGGAGATGCCGGGCCGGGTCGTGGTCGCGGTGCTCGTTCCCGTAGTCTTGACCGGCAATTACGTGGCCGACCTCGCCGCCGGCGAACGCTTGAGACAAGGAGTGCTGCGGACCGTGTTACGACGCATCATCGCGATCGCGCTCATCGTGGTCGGGCTGGCCGGCATCGCCGGCGCCATCGGATCCGCGACCGTGTGGAAGCCGGCGACCGTGGTCACGCTCGACCTGCCGGCGACGCCCGACGTGCCCTATGTGATCACCCGGCCCGGGGCGCTCACCGCCGTGAACGATTCGGTCGGGGTGACGGTCGTGGCCGCCGACTCCACGGAGCCCGTCGTGCTCGCACTCGGCCGGGCGGGCGACGTGACCGCCTGGGTCGGGGACAGCCCGCACTGGGTGATCACCGGCCTGCAGGACTGGGATCACCTGAGCTATTCCGTGGGAGCGCCGGCCGGTGAGCCCACGGACGACGCGACCGCCGGTCCCACGGAGGAGCCGACCGGGGACCCGGATGCCGCGGACGAGTCCGCGCCCGCGGACCCGGCGAACCCCGCCGGGTCGGACCTGTGGATCGACCAGGTCGAGGGGGTCGGCGAGATCCAGTACACGTGGTCGAAGGTCCCGGGCAGTTGGTCGATGCTCGTGGCCGGGGACGGCAGCGGTCCGGCGCCGCAGGTCGAGCTGACCTGGGAGCGCGACGTTCCCACGCCGCTGCTCGTGCCCGGCATCATCGGCGGGGCCCTGCTCCTGCTCATCGGCCTGGCCCTGTTGTCGGCCGACCTCCTCGCCCGCCGGGAGGCGAGGCGCGCGCCCGCGGCGGACAGCTACGAGCCCGAGCTCACGGCTCAGCTCCAGGCGATCGATCCGGACCGGCCGCTCACCCGCCGAGAGCTGCGTGAGGCCGAGCGGGCCCGGGGTCGCCGCGGCGCCGCCGGGGCCCCGTCACAGCAGCGCTCCGACGCGACCGAGGTGATCCCCGCCGTCGGGGGACGGTCGGCGGAGGAATCGGCCGCGGCCGAGCTGGCCGCCTGGGCCGGCGGCGCGGCTGCCGGCTCCGGCGCCCCGGCACGGGCAGCCGGGGACCCGGCCGCGCGTGTCGATCCGGCCGATCTCGCCGTGCCGGCCTTCCTCGTGCCCACGACCGCGCCGGCAACCGCTACGACAGAGCCGGCAGAGCCCGCGGGTACGGCAGGTACGACAGCTCCGCAGTGGCCCGCCCTGGAGCGGACCGAGACGATTCCCGCAGTGTCGCCGGTAGAACCACTCGAATCTCGAGAATCATCAGAACCAGTAGAACCGGCCGCACCCGCGCAGACGCGGCGCCGCTGGTGGCGGCGCCGCCGCACCGACGGTGAGCCCGGGCCCGGTGAGGGGCCGACGCGAACCGAGGCTGCGTCGTCCCTGCCCCCGGCGGAGCCGGACGAGCCCGAACCGAACGACTCCGAACCGAACCCGCGCGCCTCGGGCGCCTCGTGGCGGGCCACCTGGGGGATGGGCGCGGCCGAACGCCCCGGTCACGAGCCGGGCGAGCCCGATGACGGCGAGCCCGACGATGCCGGCGACAGCGAGGAGAAGCGATGAACGCGCGGAGGATCGTTGCCGCGACCGCCACGGGCATGGTCATCCTGCTGGGGTCGGCCGGACTGACCGGCTGCGCCGTGCCCGTGCCGCAGTCCACCCCGGAACCCGAGAGCACGACCGTCTACCCCGTGCTCGACGAGGGCCGCCTCGACCGGGTGCTCGCGTCCGTGCAGACGAGCCTCGCCGACGCGGATGCGGCCCTCGACCCCGACCTGCTGCCGCCCCGGATCACCGAACGGGCCGAGGCGGTCCGGGCCGCCGAGTACCGGCTCGCGAAGGCCACGAAGGACGACGAGGAGCCCTACACGCCCCAGCCGCTGGGAACCGACGACGTCGCGGCCGTCGTCGCGGCGACCGAGGACTGGCCCCGGACCGTCATGGTGGCGACGACCCCGCCCGCCGGCAGCAACGCGCCGCGGCTGCTCGTGCTCACCCAGCAGGAGCCCCGCGACGACTACTCGATGGTCGGCTGGGTGCGGCTCCTGCCCGGGGTGAGCACGCCGACCGTCGCGGCCTCGGAGATCGGGGTCGACCCGGTCGCCCCCGACGACCCGGGGCTCCTCATCGCCCCGGACGAGGTCGCCGCCGCCTATGCCGAGACGGTCGAGAAGGGGGACAAGGCCGACTCCGCGGACCTGTTCGCCGACGACATCTACCGCACGGCCCTGCGCGACGAGGTCAAGGCGCAGCAGAAGAGCCTCGAGGTGGCGGGCACGGTGAAGAACAAGGTGACGGCCCAGGACGGGGTCGCCGCCCTGGCCACCGCGGACGGCGGCGCGATCGTCTACGCCGGACTCACCTCGACCATGACCTATGAGCGGACCGTGGCCCGCTCGACCATGAAGGTCGGCAGCCAATACGCCGCCCTGAACGACGGCGAGGACGAAGTGGACGAGTCGATCACCGGAAGCTACCTTCATATGATCGCGTTCTACATCCCGCCCGCCGATGCCGGGGAGGACGCCCAGGTGAGCGTGCTCGGGGCCGAGCGGGTCCTGACCAAGGTGACCGCGAAATGACAGCTAAGGAAGAACGTCGATGACTCAGCACGATCCCGCCGGACTCAACCTGCGCGGCGCCGTGGACCTCGCGGCCCTGACCGCTCCGAAGGCCGACCCCGTGGACGCACCGGGCGGCCTCGTGATCGAGGTGACCGCCCAGTCCTTCGCCGACGCCGTGCAGCAGTCGATGGACGTGCCCGTCGTGCTCGACCTGTACTCCACCCGGTCGCCGGCCTCGATCGAACTGAGCGGCGTGCTCGTCGACCTCGTCAAGGAGTTCGCCGGGAGGTTCGTGCTCGCCCGCGTCGCGGTCGACGCGAACCCGGAGATCGCCCAGGCCCTCCAGGTGCAGTCGCTGCCGACCACGGTCGCCGTGCTCAAGGGCCAGCCCGTGCCGCTGTTCCAGGGCGCCCACCCCATCGATCAGGTGCGCTCGATCCTGACCGAACTGCTCCGGGTCGCCGCCGAGAACGGCGTGACCGGCACGGTCGCCGCCGAGGAGGACGACGTGCCGCCGGCGCCGCCCGAACCCGAGCTGCCGCCGCACATCCAGGCCGCCTACGACGCGATCGAGAACGACGACCTCGACGCCGCCACCGCGGCCTTCACGCAGGCCCTCGCCGCCGACCCCGGCGACGCCGAGGCGCGCGCGGGCCTCGCCCAGGTGACGCTGCTGACCCGGCTGGCCGGGGTCGACCCGGCGGCCGCGCTCAACGCCGCCCGCGACGCCTCGCCCGGCGACGCGGCCACTCAGCTCCTCGCCGCCGACGTCGAGCTCTCGACCGGGCGGTCGGCCGCGGCCTACGACCGGGTGCTCGCCGTGATCCGGGCGACCGCGGGCGACGACCGCGAGCTGGCCCGGCTCCGGCTGCTCGACCTGTTCACGCTCGCGCCGGAGGGCTCCCCGGAGGTCGCCGCCGCCCGCCGGCAGCTCGCCCTCGCCCTGTTCTGAGGGTCACTGATCCTCGGGCACGAGGAACGTCGCCCCGAGCGGCGGGACCCGCAGGGGGATCGAGTGTGAGCGCCCGCCCCACGGCCGCGCCTCGGCCGTGATCGGGGCGGTGTTCTCGACGCCCGAGCCGCCGTAGCGCAGCGCGTCGGTGTTGAGCACCTCCCGCCAGCGACCGCCCTGCGGCACCGGGATCCGGTAGTCCTCGTGCGGCACGCCCGCGAAGTTCACCACGACCGCCACCTGCCTTCCCGCGCCCACGCGCAGGTAGGCGATCAGGTTGTCGTCGCCCGCGCCGGCCTCGAGCCACTGGAAGCCCTCGTGGGAGAAGTCGTCGGCCCACAGGGCCGGCTCCTGGGCGTAGAGCAGGTTGAGGTCGCGCAGGCACTCCCGCAGCGCCGAGTGGTCCGGGGTGTCGCCGAGGCCCCAGTCGAGTGAGCGGGACTCGGCCCACTCCGCCTCCTGGCCGAACTCGCCCCCCATGAACAGCAGCTTCTTTCCCGGGTGCGACCACTGGTAGGCGAAGAGCGCACGCAGTCCGGCGAGCTGCTGCCAGCGGTCCCCGGGCAGCTTCGCCAGCAGCGAGCCCTTCCCGTGCACCACCTCGTCGTGGGAGAGGGGGAGCAGGAACTGCTCGGAGAAGGCGTACACGAGCGAGAACGTCAGTTCGCCGTGGTGGTAGCGCCGGTTCACCGGGTCCTCGGCGAGGTAGCGCAAGGTGTCGTTCATCCAGCCCATGTTCCACTTGAGCCCGAAGCCCAGCCCGCTCACCGACGTCGGGGAGGTCACCCCGGGCCATGCGGTCGATTCCTCGGCGATCATGATGATGCCCGGGCACACGCGGTAGGCCGTGGCCGTGACCTCCTGCAGGAACTGGATCGCCTCGAGGTTCTCCCGTCCGCCGCGCGCGTTCGGGCGCCACTCGCCGGGATTGCGGGAGTAGTCGAGGTAGAGCATCGAGGCCACGGCGTCGACCCGCAGGCCGTCGATGTGGAACTCGCTCAGCCAGTACAGCGCGCTCGCGACGAGGAAGTTGCGGACCTCGTTGCGGCCGAAGTCGAAGATGAGCGTGCCCCAGTCCTGGTGCTCCCCGCGCAGCGGATCCGCATGCTCGTACAGCGCCGTGCCGTCGAAGCGGGCCAGCGCCCACGAGTCCTTGGGGAAGTGGGCGGGCACCCAGTCGAGCAGCACGCCGATGCCGGCGCTGTGGAGGGCGTCGATGAGGTGGCGAAGTTCGTCGGGGGTGCCGAACCGGGCGGTCGGGGCGTAGTACGACGTCACCTGATAGCCCCAGGAGGGCCCGTACGGGTGCTCCGAGACCGGCAGGAACTCGACGTGCGTGAAGCCCATCCACTGCACGTACTCCACGAGCTGCTCGGCGAGCTCGAGGTAGCTCAGGCCCGCCCGCCACGAGCCCAGGTGCACCTCGTAGACGCTCATCGGCCCGGTGTGCGGGTTGGTGGTGCTGCGGTGGGCCATCCACGCCTCGTCGCCGGCCGACCACACGTAGTCGTCGTCGGTCACGACCGAGGCGGTGCTCGGCGGCACCTCGGTGGCGCGGGCGAGCGGGTCGGCCTTGGCGTGCCAGCTGCCGTCGGCATGGCAGACCTCGTACTTGTACTTCGCGCCGGCCTCGACGCCGGGCAGGAACACCTCCCAGATCCCCGAGCTGCCGAGCGAGCGCATCGCGGCCTCACGCCCGTCCCAGCCGTTGAAGTCGCCGATCACCCGCACCGCGCGCGCATTCGGCGCCCACACGGCGAAGGAGACCCCCGTGACCGGGCCGAGGGCCGAGGCGAACTCGCGCGCATGGGAGCCGAGCGCCGTCCACAATTCCTCGTGCCGGCCCTCGGCGATGAGGTGCAGGTCCATGTCGCCGATCGTGGGCAGGTGCCGGTACGGGTCGTCCTGGATGTGGCCGACGCCGTCCTCGTACGTGACCTCGACCCGGTAGTCGGGAATCCCCGGGGCCTCGAGCTCGGCCTCCCAGATGCCGCCGTGCAGGTGGCGGGCGGGGACGCGTCCGTCGGCGGTGACGAACGCGACCGACTCGGCCAGGTGCCGCAACGCCCGAAGCGTGACGGTGCCGCCGGCCGGGTGCGCGCCGAGGACGTCGTGCGGGGCGAAGTGGCCGCCCTGGGCCACCGCCTCGAGCAACGCCGCGGCGGGACGTGCCTGGGCGGGTCCGGGCTGGGAGGTGGCGGTCATGTCGTTCTCCTGGAGGATGCGGTCGATGGCGGCGAGGGGGATCGAGATCCAGTCGGGGCGGTGTTGGGATTCGTAGGCGGCCTCGTACAGCGCCTTGTCGAGTTCGTAGGCCTGCAGCAGGCGGCGCAGGCCGGGCAGGCCGGCCGGGTCGGACGCGGCGTCCACGTGGCTCGGGTGGTCGAGGTAGCCGGCGAGCAGGCCGGCGCGCGCGTGCCGCAGCCAGGCCGGGTCACTCGCGCCGCCGACGGCGGCCGCGTAGTCGAGCGAACGCAGCAGGCCCGCGACGTCGCGCATCGGCTGCCCCGGGCGGCGCCGCTCGGCGAGTGGCCGCAGCGGCTCGCCCTCGAAGTCGAGGATGTGCCAGGCCCGGCCGGCGTGCAGCACCTGTCCCAGGTGGAGGTCACCGTGGATGCGTTGCGGCGGCGGTGGCTCCCGGCCCGCCATGGCGCGCGTGAGGACGGCGTGGATCGCCTCGGTCCGGGCCGTGTCGCCGGTCAGCCGCGGTACTCGGGCGAGGGCCCAGTCGGCTCGCCCCCGCAGGTCGGCGGCGGTCTCGCGGGGGGCGTCGTCGGGGACGGGCAGGGCCGCGCGCAACTGCCCGTGCAGGTCGGCCAGGTCTCCGCCGAGGCTGCGCATCTCGGCGGTGATGTCGGCCCCGGCCCCGGCGCGCTCGCAGGCCCACGCGAAGCCGTCCTCGGCCCCGGGCACGAACTCGGCGAGGACGCCCAGGTGGCCGGTGACGGTCGTGAGGGTGGCCGGGTCGCGGAACCGGCCCTCGAGCCAGCCGAGCACCGCGGGCACGTGCCGGGACCCGCCGGCGCGGGCGAGGGCGAGGGCGAGGGGAACCTCGACGTCGGGGTTCGCGCCGGCCGCGATCACCCGGAACACCTTGAGGATCGCACCGCCCGGGGCACCGTCGGCGCGGGGCACGATGATCGAGCTGTTCGACTGCTCCCCGCGCACCGCCCGGGCCGCGGCGAGGTCGAGCCCGGCCGCCGGGCCGGGCAGGGTGCGCAGGCCGGGCCGGGTCGGGGTCGTGGCGGCCCCGAGCCATGCCGGCAGGAACGCCGGGTGGGTCGGCCCGTCGAAGACGTCCCACCCGGCGAGCGAGGCGATCGGCTCGGGCGTCGCCGGCCCGGGTGCCCCCGCCTGGGCGAGCACCACCGGCACCTGCACGGCGACCACCCCGGCCGCCGAGCGCACGGCCGCGATCTCCAGGCGCACGATCCCCGTGCGGCGCCCGCCGGCGAGCGGGATCGTCTCGAGGTGGGTGAGCTCGGCGTCCGCGTCGAGCCGGCCCGGGAACCACCGCCGGCCCCGGAGCCAGGCCTCGAGCGCGGCGAGCACGTCGCGGCCCCCGGGGGCGGCGGCCGGTGCGGCGTGGGGCGCGGGCATGTCAGACCCGCCCGCCGGAGCTGCGCACCGAGATGATGTGCGCGCAGTTCCCGTGCGGGTCGAGGCGCACGAACGGGGTCCGGTCCCACAGGTACTGGTCCCCCGAGAGCAGGTCCTCGGCCACGAAGGTCGCCTCGTGGTGGAGCCCGAGCGCGTGCATGTCGAGGAAGAGCCGGCCCTCGCGGGTCGCGAACGGGTCGGTCGTGACGGCCACGATGATCACGTCGTCCGTGCCCGTGGGGGAGTGTTCCGCCGCGATCCGCTTGGAGAAGCAGACGATGGCGTCGTCGGTCGTGCCGTGCACGGTGAGGTTGCGCAGCTGCTGCAGCGCCGGGTGGGCGGCGCGGAGCTGATTGAGTCGGGTGAGCAGCGTGGCCAGCCCGATGTGCTCGGCCCGGGTCCAGTCCCGCGGCTTGAACTCGTACTTCTCGTTGTCGATCTGCTCCTCGGCGCCCGGCCGGGCGACGGATTCGGCGAACTCGTAGCCGGAGTAGATCCCCCACGTGGGCGAGCCGGTGGCGGCGAGCACCGCCCGGATCGCGAACGCCGCCTGCCCGCCCTGCTGCATGTACGGGGTGAGGATGTCGTGCGTCGTGGGCCAGAACGAGGGGCGCAGCACCGCACCCGAGTCCCCGGCGACCTCGGCGAGGTACTCCGAGAGCTCCTCCTTCGTGTTCCGCCACGTGAAGTAGGTGTAGGACTGGTGGAAGCCGATGAGCGCGAGGGCGCGCATCATCGCCGGCTTCGTGAACGCCTCGGACAGGAAGATCACGTGGGGATGGGTCGAGGCGACCTCCGCCAGGAGCCGCTCCCAGAACGTCAGCGGCTTCGTGTGCGGGTTGTCCACCCGGAAGGCCGTGACCCCGTGATCGATCCACGTGTAGACGACGTCGCGGACGGCCTCGTAGATCCCCTCCGGGTCGCGGTCGAAATTGAGCGGGTAGATGTCCTGGTACTTCTTCGGCGGGTTCTCCGCATAGGCGATCGTGCCGTCGGCCCGCACGGTGAACCAGTCGGGGTGGTCGATCGCCCACGGGTGGTCGGGTGAGGCCTGCAGGGCCAGGTCGAGGGCCACCTCCATCCCGAGACCGCGGGCGCGGGCGACGAAGTCGTCGAAATCGTCGAACGTGCCCAGGTCGGCGTGGACGGCGTCGTGGCCGCCGTCGGCCGCGCCGATCCCGTACGGGGAGCCCGGGTCGCCCGGCTCGCACGTGAGCGTGTTGTTGCGGCCCTTGCGGTTCGTGGACCCGATCGGGTGGATGGGCGTGAGGTAGACGACGTCGAAGCCCATCGCCGCGATCCCGGGCAGGCGCTCGGCCGCCGTCCGGAGCGTGCCCGAGGTCCACGTGCCGCTCGCCTCGTCGAACGTGGCCCCCTCGGAGCGCGGGAAGAACTCGTACCACGAGCTGAACAGCGCCTCCCGGCGGTGCACCTGGAGCGGATAGGTCGCGCTCGCGGTCACGAACCGGCGCACGGGGTGAGCGGCGAGGGCGGACCGTACCCGCGCGTCGGTGCCGGCGGCGAGGCGGGCCGCGGCCGGGCGGGCCGAATCGCGAAGGCCCGCGACGGCGTCCATGAGAACAGCGACGACGCCCGCCGGCAGGCCGGGGCGAGCGGCCGCGGCCTCGAGCAGCAGGGCGCCCTCGGTGAGCATGAGCTCGGTGTCGACGTCCGCGTCGACCTTGATCACGGCGTCGTGCGCCCACGTCGCCAGCGGGTCGGACCAGCCCTCGACCCGGAAGTACCAGCGGCCCACCCGGTCGGGCACGAACTCGGCGTGCCAGTCGTCCAGGCCGGGGGTCCCCGGGCGCATGGTGAGCGCGGAGTGGTCCCGGCCCTCGGGATCGATGAGCACGGCCGTGGCGCTCACGTACTCGTGGCCGTCGCGGAAGACGGTCGCCCGCACGGGCACGACCTCGCCGACGACCGCCTTCGTGGGCCAGCGGCCGCCCTCGACGACCGGGCCGACGTCGAGCACGGGGATGCGGCCGATACCCGCCGCCGGGGCGGGTTCGGGACTCGGCCCGGCGGGCGGGAAGCCGGGCAGGGCGGTCGGACGGGGCTCCGGTGTCGTGGTCACACTAGAGAACCTACCCACGAAGTGCCGGTTCGTCAGGAGAGTCCGGCGCGATTCGCCCGCGGGCATGGCCCGGGAGGGCCGGGTCACCCTCCGGCTGAGTGATGCGTCACCAGCGAGACGGTTCCCAGGCGGCCCGAGGGCCCGGTGGCTAGACTCGCGAGCGTGAGAGCTATCCGACGATTCACTGTTCGTCCCATGCTGCCCGAGCCACTGGCGGCCCTGGACGACCTCGCTGTCAACCTACGCTGGTCGTGGCACACCCCGACCAGGGAGCTGTTCGAGTCGATCGATGCGGACCTGTGGCGGTCCCTGCACGGCGACCCGGTCACGCTGCTCGGCTCCCTCAGCTCCGACCGGCTCGACGCCCTGGCCGCCGACGACGCGTTCGTCGCCCGGGTGCGCCACCTCGCCGAAGACCTGGCCGACTACCTGCGCGAGCGGCGGTGGTACCAGGGCGAGGCGCAGCGCCGCGCGGATGCGGGTGCGGCCGCCCCGCCGGCGGCGATCGCCTACTTCTCCGCCGAGTTCGGCATCACCGGGGCGCTGCCGCAGTACTCCGGCGGCCTGGGCATCCTCGCCGGCGACCACCTCAAGAGCGCGAGCGACCTGGGGATGCCGATCGTCGGCGTCGGTCTGCTCTACGGCGCCGGCTACTTCCGCCAGTCGCTCACCCGCGACGGGTGGCAGGCGGAGACCTATCCCGTGCTCGACCCCGACAACCTGCCGCTCACGCTCCTGCGCGACGGCGAGGACCGGCCCGTGCGCGTGAGCGTTCCGCTGCCCGGCGGGCGCGTGCTCAACGCCCAGGTCTGGCGCGCGGACGTGGGCCGCGTGCCGCTGCTGCTGCTCGACTCGAACGTGGTCGAGAACGACGACGCCGCCCGGCACGTCACCGACCGCCTCTACGGAGGCACCTCCGAGCACCGGCTCCAGCAGGAGCTGCTCCTCGGGATGGGCGGCGTCAAGGCGCTGCGGGAGTTCTCGCGGCTCACCGGCGCCCCCGAGCCCGAGGTGTACCACTGCAACGAGGGCCACGCGGGCTTCCTCGGCGTGGAGCGGATGCGGGAGTACATCGAGGCGACCGGGGCCGACGTGGACACCGCGGTCGAGGCCGTGCGCGGCGGCACCGTGTTCACCACGCACACTCCCGTTCCCGCCGGGATCGACCGATTCGAGAGTTCCCTCGTGCGGGACTACTTCTCCTCCGGTGCGGAGGTCCCCGGCGTGCCCGTCGAGCGGATCCTGGCGCTCGGCGCCGAGGACTACCCCGGCGGCGATCCGGGCGTGTTCAACATGGCCGTCATGGGCCTGCGGCTGGCCAAGCGCGCGAACGGGGTGGCGAAGCTGCACGGGAAGGTCTCCCGCGGCATGTTCCACCACCTGTGGTCCGGCTTCGACGTGACCGAGGTGCCGATCACCTCGATCACGAACGGCGTGCACTCGGGCACCTGGGTCGACCCGGTCTTCGCCGAGGCGCAGGCCGAATGCTTCACCGACGCCCAGGTGAGCGACGGGTCCGGGTGGCTGAGCGACCGGATCGACAACGCCACCCTGTGGGAGCTGCGCGGCCGGCTGCGCTCGGCGCTCGTGCGCGACGCGCGCGAGCGGGTGCGTAAGTCCTGGTCGCAGCGCGGGGCCTCCCCGGCCGAGCTCGGCTGGGTCGGCGAGGTGCTCGACGAGGACGTGCTCACGATCGGCTTCGCCCGCCGCGTGCCCACGTACAAGCGCCTCACGCTCATGCTGCGTGACCCCGAGCGGCTGCGGGCCCTGCTGACCGACCCGGACCGTCCCATCCAGATCATCGTGGCCGGCAAGTCGCACCCGGCCGACGAGCAGGGGATCCGGCTCATCCAGCAGCTCGTGCAGTTCGCGGACTCCGAGGACGTGCGCAAGCGGATCGTGTTCCTGCCGAACTACGACATCGAGATGGCCCAGACCCTCCTGCCGGGCTGCGACGTGTGGCTGAACAACCCGCTGCGCCCGCTCGAGGCCTCGGGCACGTCGGGCATGAAGTCCGCCCTGAACGGCGGCCTCAACCTCTCGATCCTCGACGGCTGGTGGGACGAGATGTACGACGGCCACAACGGCTGGGCCATCCCGACCGCCGACGGCGTGGAGGATCCCGAGCGTCGCGACGACCTCGAGGCCACCGCGCTCTACGACCTGCTCGAGAACACCGTGGTGCCGCGCTTCTACGACCGCACCGACGGCCTCCCGCTGCGCTGGCTGGAGAACGTGCGCCACACGCTGGCCACGCTCGGGCCCAAGGTGCAGGCGACCCGGATGGTCAAGGACTACCTGGCGGTCATGTACGGCCCGACCGCCGAGTCCGCTCGGGCGCTGAGTTCCGTGGAGGCGGCCGGCGCGCTGGCCGCGTGGAAGAACCGCGTGCGGGCCGCCTGGCACAGCGTTCGGGTCGACCACGTCGAATCCGAGGGCCTGCACGAGACCGTCAACGTCGGTGACCGGCTCAACGTGCGGGCGTTCGTCACGCTCGGCGACCTCGACCCGGCCGACGTGCAGGTGCAGATGAACTACGGGCGCGTGCGGGAGAACGACGAGCTCGTCGACTTCCGCACCGTCCTGCTCGACCACACCGAGACCTACGAGGGTGGGCGGCACCAGTTCGCACTCGACTACGCACTCGAGGAGGCCGGCCCGTTCGGCTACACCGTGCGGATCGTTCCGACGCACCCCGAGATGGCGTCCGACGCCGAGCTGGGCCTCGTGACGGGAGCCTGATCGTGCGATGAGTCACGCGGCGGTCGTGGTGGGCGGCGGGATCGCAGGATTGGCGGCTGCGATCTCGCTCGCCCGCACGGGCTGGGAGGTGACCGTCGCCGAACGGGCCGCGACGCCCACCGAGCTGGGCGCGGGGTTCGCCATGGCACGGAACGCCGTCGCGGCGTTCCGTGCCCTCGGCTTCGACGACGACACGGTCGGCCTGCTCGGCTACCGCACCCGGGCCGCGGGCACCTGGGCATTCGACGGGCGGCCCATCCTCACGCTCGCCGACGATGCCCGCACCCGCGCGGCCGTCGCGCTGATCGGGATGAACCGCCGGCGCATCCATCACGTCCTGCTCGAACGGGCCCGTGCGGTGGGGGTCGACATCGAGACCGGACTCGAGGTCGCGACGCTCTCGGCCGGCGCGCCCGGGGGAGCACCCGCCGTCGTCGCGGGCCGTGAGGCCGACCTCGTGGTCGGCGCCGACGGCATGTTCAGCGCAGTCCGGGACGCCCTGTTCAGCCCGCACCGGCTCACCTACAGCGGCTACTCGAGCTGGCGGGCGCTCACCGCCCGAACGCCCGAGGTCACGACGCTGCGCCAGTTCTGGGGGCCGCACGCCGAGTTCGGCCTCATACCGGTCTCGGAGGAGCTCACCTACTGGTACGGCTACGTCGCGATGCCCTCCCGCACCCGGCTCGACGACGAGCTCGCCGCCGCCCGGGAGCGCTTCGCCGGCTGGGCCCGCCCCGTACTCGACGTCATGGACGCGACGGAGCCGGGCGCCGTCATGAGGCACGACGTGTACCACCTACCGGGCGGACTGCCGAGCTATACCCATGGCCGCGTGGTCATGATCGGCGATGCCGCCCACGGCTTCCTGCCCACCATGGGGCAGGGCGTCGCCACCGCGCTGGAGGACGGCGCGTGCATCGGCCTTATCATCGGGCACCCGGTCGCGGCCGGGGGCAGGCTTGCCCCGGCCCTGGCGGAGTTCGACGCCATGCGCCGGCCGCGTTCGCGAGCGCTCGGGCGGGCGGCGATGGCCACCGCCCGCATCGGCGCTCACCTGGGCGGTGGGCGGCGCCAGAGCGTTCGGAACGCCCTCATGCGCGTGACTCCCGCCGGGCTCGTCAACCGCGGCGCCGACGCCGCGATGGGGTGGCAACCCCCGCCGCCGGCCGCTCCGCGGTTCTGAGCGGGGATCAGGCCAAATGTCGGGCCGGGTGTCGGCGGCTCGGGCGGTCCGGGGCTCGAGCGTTCCAGTCATGTCGCCTGGTCCTCCCGACCATCGGTGCCTCTCGTGCGTCCCGGGGGTCGTCGGCGCCGGTGTTCCTTCACGGACGGGATGTGCCCGCACGTCCGGCCGCTTGCGCGCTCGGCTGTTCCCATGGTCGCGATCCGCATCCGCCCGGCCACGACCGTCGGCCTGCCCGAAGATTCTTCGAGTTGTTTCCCCGGTCGTGTTCCTGGGTGCCCTTGGGCGGTTGGGGTCGGGGGAATGTCGGTGGTCGCTGAGACCATGATTGGTATGGAACTTCAGCAGCTGGTGGGCGAGGTGGGCGATGATGCCGGCCTGGTCGCTCGGCTGCGTCAGGGCCGCGATACCGTGGATCGGGTCAAGGTGGAGCAGCTCGCGTTGGCGGCGACGTGGGTGCAGTGGCATCCGTTCGTGATCGCCGATGACTATGACGGCGATGAGGACCTGGCCGGTGCGCCGCGGCTCGTTGCCGAACGCGCTCGTGCCCGCAACGCGATCTGGGAGCAGGAGGGCCACGTGGTCACCCCGGCCACGACCGGATCCGGCACCGGGGCCGGCACCGGGGTCTCGGGGTTCGTGGTCTCGGGTGGTGAGCACGGGGCCGATCTGGGGGTCGATCCGGGCACGGGGGTGCGGGGGTTGTGGACGGTGGAGGAGTTCTCGATCTCGACGTTCGCGACCGCGGCCGGGATGGGTCTGGGCGCGGCCGAGCGGCTGCTGCTGGAGGCCGAGCAGTTGCGGGTGCGGCTACCGCGCCTGTTCGCCCGGACCATGGCCGGGCGGACGCGGGTGTGGCGGGCCCGTACCCTCGCCCGGGCGACCCTGTTCCTCTCGGAGGAGGCATGTGACTACGTCGATGCCCAACTCGACCTCGTGCCCTTGAACTTCGGGCAGGCCCAGCTCGATGGCCTGATCAAGCGGGCCCTGATCGAGCACATGCCCGAGGAGTACGAAGACCTGGAGGAACGCTTCGCCGCGCCCCCGGCACGAGACGTCGTGTTCAAGCACGCACGCAACGGGACGGGGGACACGAGCGTGCAGGCCGTCCTGCCCGTGGTGGAGGGCCGCATCCTCGAAGACGTCATCGACCACCTCGCCGCCACCCTCACCGCCCAGGGCTGGAAACTGACCGCCGGCGAGTTGCGCTCCTACGCGATGGGCGACCTCGCCCGGCTCCGCTACGACGGCCAACACCCCCTCACCCCACCCGAGACCCCGACCAGCGAGCCGAACAGCGGGCCGAACAGTGGGTCGACCGGTGCCCAGCTGCCCGGCAGACCGCCCGGTGGGCCGAACGATGGGCCGGCAGGGTCGAGTTGGTGTGGGGATCCGAACTGCACCGGCAACCGCCACGACGACGCCCCGGCCGGCACATCGGCCGCATCGAGTGCTCTGAGCGCCACGCTCGAGGCTGGGCCGGCCGGTCCGGAAGGCCCGGTGACCACGGGCGTCCCGTTGACCACGGACGTCCCGGTGACCACGGGCGTCCCGGTGACTACGGGTGGGGCGGGTGTGCCGCGTGGCAAGATCTTGATGTACCTGCACGTCCAGGCCCGTGACCTGTTCCCCTTCGGCATCCCGAACACCGGCCCACCACCACCGCCGGCACCCGGCGGCGCCGGAGGTGCCGGAGCTGCGGGAGCCGATCACGGCGATGACGCCGCCGGCAGGCCCGCCACGCGCGCATCCGCGCCGCCCACTGGGCCGACTGGGCTGACTGGGCCGCCGCCTGGGTCGACTGGGTCGTCGTTGGGGATCGATCCCGGCCGGTTGCGGCGAACGCCGGTGCGTATCGAGGCCCGCGGCATCCCGGCCGGCACGTTCATCAGCGCCGCCGAACTCGCCCCGATGTTCTACCGGCCATCCGCGCTCACCCCGCACGGACGCCCCTGCACCGGTGACTGCCTCACCCGGCCCACCGGCCCACCCGACGGCCCGCCCACCGGCCCGCCCGACGGCCCGCCCGCGGGCCCGATCCTCGACCGGCGCAGGCACCGATCTGGCGGCATTGAGGGGACAGCCCTGCCCGGAACCGGCGGGACCGACAGCACAGGTGTGTCCACCGCTCCCGGAACCACCGTAGTCGCCGCCGGGGCCGGCGAGACCGTCCTGCCCGGAATGGGCGGGACCGACAGCACAGGTGTGTCCACCGCTCCCGGATCCGTCGAGGTCGCCGCCGGGACCGGCGAGACCGTCCGGCTCGGGGCGTTGGCCGGTAGCCCCGGCTCCGGTGCTGCCGGTGCTACGGGGGCTGCCGGTGCTACGGGTGCTGTCGGTGCTACGGGTGCGGCCGGTAGCGGGTTGGCGTGTTTCGCGCCGGAGATCATCGTGCGGCCGGTCCTGGACCTGGACGAGCCACTCGCCACGGACTGCTACACCCCGTCCGAGCGGCTGCGTGAACAACTCGTCCTGGCCGAGGATCGATGCGCCTTCCCCTGGTGTACCCGCACCGCCCGCGCCTGCGACCTGGACCATATCCAGGCCTGGCACACCACCCGGCCCCGCACCGGCCCGAACGCCGGCGCCGAGGTCGCCACCGGCGGGGCGACCTGCCCGTGCAACCTCGCCCCGCTGTGTCGCGCGCATCACCGGCTCAAGACCCACGCCCGCGCCGCCGCCGCGTCCCGCGGCCGGCACGCGGCCTGGACCTACGTCAAACTCGATACCGGCACCTACCTGTGGACCGGCCCCCACGGCCTCCGGCTCCTACGCACCCCGTGGGGCACCTACGACACCCAGAACACCGGCATCCAGAACACCGGCACCCACGAAGCAGACGAGCCGGGTCAGACGAGCAAGACGAGCGACCACCGCGACTCGAACGGTCCGAACGGCGTGGGCGGCGTGGGAAGCTCGAACGGCTCGAACGGCTCGAACGGCTCGAACGGCTCGAACGGTCCGACCGGCCCGAACGACCCGACCGACCCGACCGGCTCGACCGACCCGACCGGCTTGAACGGTCCGACCGGCGTGGGCGGCTCGACCGGCCCGACCGGCCCGACCGACGCAACCGGCACGACCGACGCAACCGGTGCGACAGGCGCGACAGGCGCGACAGGCGCGACAGGCGCAACCGGTGCGACCGGTGCGACCGGCGCGACAGGCGCGACAGGCGCGACAAGCGTGGGTGGCGTGGGCGGTGCGACCGGTGCGACCGGTGCGACCGGCGCGACAGGCGCGACCGGCGCGACAGGCGCGACCGGCGCGACAGGCGCGACAGGCGCGACAAGCGTGGGTGGCGTGGGCGGTGCGACCGGTACGACCGGCGTGACCGGCGCGAGTGAACGGTCGGCGAGCGGGTCGATGTCTCCGCAGCGGGAACGGGCGAACCGGGCCCACTGGTCCGAGGCCACGATGGAGAACCGGGACATCCTCGAGGCCTGCAACCACGACATCATCAAGAGAGCCGACCAGGCCCGCGCCGCCAGACGCCGGGCAGAAGCCGCCGCCGCCGACGCCTGCCGACCCGCCGAACCACCCTTCTGACCACGCCGGCCGTCGGCCCGACCGGGTGACTGGGCGACCGGGTGACTGGGCGACCGGGTGACCAGCCGTGGTGTGGCAGGCTGAGGAGGACCCGCGGCGGAGAACTGTACCGTCGTCCACCCGCGGATTCGGTGAGCGTGAGGCAGGCTGGTGGGCATGAACAGCGTGACCAATGACCAGGGGTCGGGAATGCCGCAGGAACCGAAGAAACAGGCCGGGCGATCCCCCGCCGTATGGTTCTTCGTGGCCGCGGTGTTCGTCGTCGTGCTCCCCACCTTCCCCGACCGGCTGAACTTCCCGCTCAGCCCGATCGCCGCCTGGGTCGCAGGGGCCGTGCTCACCGCGACCGGCTTCTGGGTGCTGTTGCGCAGGCGTTGAGGTCACGTCCCGGGCATCACGGGTGGATGGTCTCCCCAGCGCCCGCGCTCAGGCTCCACGGCCATCGCCATGAGGCTGATGCGACCGGCCGGCGGGGACGACATCGCCGGGGCCCTACGACGCCATGTCGGCGACCCCGAACCCGAACCCGTACCTCAGCCCACGCCGAGCAACTGAGCCAACTCGCCGACGTCGGTCGCGACGGCGCTCGCGCCGTCGCGCTCCTCGGCGGTGCCGTAGCCCCAGGCGACGAACACCGAGAGGATGTCGTGGGTGATGGCGCCGTTGACGTCGTGATCGCGATCACCGACCATGACCGCCCGGGACACGTCGACACCTTCGTCCCGCAGGGCGGCGAGGGCGTCCTCGACGATATCGGCCTTCCAGGCGCGGGTGCCGTCATCGGTCGCACCGCACTGCACGGTGAAGTACTCGGTCAGGCCCGAGTGCTCGACGATCTGGACGGCCAGCGCGCGCCGCTTCGACGTGGCCAACGCGATGGGAACGCCCCGGGCATGCAGTTCGCGCACGAGCTCGGGCATGCCCGCGAAGGCGGGCGCGAGCATCCGGCCCTCGTACAGGGGCCGGAACGCGGCGACGACCCGGTCGAGGTCCTCCTCGGCCACACCGCCGAACTCGCGGAAGCCGTCGCGGATGGGCGGGCCGGCGAAGTGGAGCAGGTCCGCCTCGCTCAGCGGCGGGTAGCCGCTCACGGCGAGCGCCTCCGCGACGGCCGAGGTGATGGCCACGCCGGAGTTGCTGATCGTTCCGTCGAGATCGAACAGGACGGCGGTGGGCTCGAGGCTCGTGAGGGTGGGCTGGGGCAGAAACGCGATGGGCACGTGGGACACTCCTGAATGCAGACCAACGCCCATGATCCCAGAGCCCGGGGCAGGAAGCGACGAGACGTCGTCGACATCACCGGCCGCGACCTGACCACCACGGGCCCGGACGGGCAGTGACTCAGGCGCCGTAGACCATCCCCATCGCGGCACGCACCTCGTCGAGGGTGGCGTCGGCGACCTCGTTCGCGCGCTTGTTTCCCTCCGCGAGCACGGAGGTGATATAGCCGGGATCGGCCTCGAGCTCGAGCCGCCGGGCGCGCAGGGGGGCGAGGTGCTCGTTCACGGCCTCGGTCACGACGGCCTTGAGGCCGCCGCCGCCGCCGTCGCCGATCTCGGCCGCGATCCGGGCCGGGTCGCCCCCGCTGCAGGCGGCGGCGATCTGAAGCAGGTTCGCCACGGTCGGGCGGCCGATCGGATCGTAGGTGATGTGCCGGTCGGAGTCGGTCACGGCCCGCTTGAACTGCTTGGCGGTCTGGTCGGCGGTCATGCCGAGCTCGATCGTGTTCCCGCGCGACTTCGACATCTTCTCGCCGTCGAGGCCGAGCACGTTCGCCGTCCGGCTCAGCAGCGCCTCGGGCAGGGGGAAGGTGCGCGCGTACTTCTCGTTGAAGCGTCGCGCCACGACCCGCGTGGCCTCGAGGTGCGGCAACTGGTCCTTGCCCACGGGCACGAGGTTCGCCTTGCAGAAGAGGATGTCGGCCGCCTGGTGCACCGGATAGGTGAACAGCAGCCCGCTCATCGGCCGACCACCGGTGGCCTCGTGCTCGGCCTTGACCGTCGGGTTCCGCTTGAGCTCGGAGTCGGTGACCATCGACAGGAACGGCAGCACGAGCTGGTTGAGCGCCGGCACGGAGGAGTGCGTGAAGATCGTCGTGCGCTCCGGGTCGATGCCGGCAGCCAGGTAGTCGGTCACGAGACCGCGCACCCGCTCGGCGAGCGGCCCGGCGTCGTCGCGGTCCATGATCACCTGATAGTCCGCCACGACGAGCACGGTCTCGACCCCGGCGTCCTGCAGCCGCACCCGGTTCGCGAGCGTGCCCAGGTAGTGGCCGAGGTGCAGCCTGCCGGTGGGCCGGTCGCCGGTGAGCACCCGGAAGGTGCTCGGGTCCGCCGCGATCTCGCGCTCGATCTCCTCCGAGCGGGCGACCGAGCGCTGGAGGCTCTTCTCGATGTCGTCGCTCAGGACATCCTCGGGCTGGGCGTCGGGCATGACATTCACGGGGTTTGCAGGACTCTCAGAACTCACCGACCCAGGGTATCGGCCTCACAGGGCCTCGGCCGCCACCCGGCCGCTGAACAGGCAGCCGCCGAGGAACGTGCCCTCGAGGGCACGATGGCCGTGGATCCCGCCGCCGCCGAAGCCGGCGGCCTCGCCGACCGCGAAGAGCCCATCGAGGACGGCGCCGGCCGGGTCGAGCACGCGGGCGCGCCCGTCCGTGTGGATGCCGCCGAGCGTCTTGCGGGTGAGCACGTGCAGCCGCACCGCCAGCAGCGGCCCGTCACGCGGGGTCGTGAGGGGACGCGGGGGAGCGACCCGCATCCGCCGGTCCACCCAGAACCGGCGGGCGGCGGCGGTCGCGACCACCTGCGGATCCTTCCCGAGGCCCGAGGCGACCTGCGCATCGCGCAACGAGACGAGGCCGGCCAGGCGGGCGCCGTCGATACGCTCATCGCCCACCAGGGCGTTCATCCCGGCCGCGAGTTCGGCCGGGGAGTCGGCCCACACGAACTCCGGGGAGTGGCGGGCGAACTCGGCCACCGGCCCGACCGCGCCCGGGGTGACCCGCTTGAGCAGGAGCGGGACGTCCTTGCCGGTGAGGTCGGGGTTCATGTCCGAGCCCGAGAGGGCGAACTCGGTCTCCATGATCGTGCGGTTGAGCACGAACCACGAGTGCTCGTCGCCGCGGCCGGTGATGTGCTCGAGCGCGCCGAGGGCGTCGAAGCCGGGGAACAACGGCGCGGGCAGCCGGTTCCCGTCGGCGTCGAGCCACAGCGAGCTCGGGCCGGGCAGGATCCGGATCCCGTGCCGGTTCCACACCGGCGCGGGCATCGGCAGGCCCTCGGGGTAGTGCCACATGCGGTCGGTGTGCACGAGCGCGGCACCGGCGCCCGCGGCGACCGCCTGCATCGAGCCGTCGGTCGAGTCGGGCACGCCCGAGAGCAGGGTGGTCGGCAGCGTGCCGCTCGGCCACAGCTCGCGCACGAGGTCGTGGTTCGCGCCGATCCCGCCGGCCGCGATGACGACGGCCCCCGCGCTCAGCTCGACCTCGCCGGTCACCTCCGCCGGGCTCGGCTCGCCCCGCCCGGCCGGGCTCGGGATGAGGACCTGGGCGCGCACGCCCGTGACGGCCGTGCCCGTGCGGACGAGCTCGACCACCCGGTGCCGGAACCTGAACTCGAGCAGGCCGTCGGCGCGCGCGGAGTTCGCGGCGGAGACGAACGGGGCGAGGATCGCGGGCCCGGTGCCCCAGGTGACGTGGAAGCGCGGCACGGTGTTCCCGTGGCCGCCGGCGGGGTGGCCGCCGCGTTCGGCCCACTGCACGAGCGGGAACCAGCGCACCCCGAGCCCGTGCAGCCATGCGCGCATCGGACCGGCCGCGAACTCGACGTACCGCTGAGCCCATTCGTAGCCGAACCGGTCGGGCCCCCGGCCGCGGTCGGCGCCGTCCGCGAACCGCGCCGAGCCGAGCCAGTCGGAGAAGGCGAGCTCGGGGGAGTCGTGCACGCCGAGGCGGCGCTGCTCGGGGGAGTCCACCATGAGCAGGCCGCCGAAGGACCACCACGCCTGCCCGCCGAGGGCGGCCGTGGGTTCCGCATCGAGCACGATCACCCTGCGGCCCCGGGCGGCGGCGCGGGTGGCCGTGACCAGACCCGAGAGTCCCGCGCCGATGACGATGACGTCTGCGTCCACCATGGAATCGAGGCTACCTCCGTGCCGGCGGGTGCGCAGGGGGCCGGGCCGATCGGGCCGCCCCGAGCGACCGAGCGCTCAGGAGCTCAGGTACACCCGCAGCGACATCGGCGCGAGCGTCACCTGCGACCCGGCGGCGGCGACCGCGCCGCGGGACGGGTGGTCCGGCGCGGCCCATTCGGAGTCCCACACGAGTTCGTAGCGGCCGTCCTCGGCGGTGGGCAGCGCGATCCCGGCCGCCTCGATCTCGCCGTTGAAGATCGCGAGCAGATTGCGGCCCTCGCCCTCGGGCTGCACGCGCGCCATCTGCAGCACGCGCTGGCTCGGGTCGTACCAGGTCTCCGGCTCCATCGCCTGACCGGTGCGGTCGTACCAGGACAGGGTCGGCCGCCCGGAGCGGGTGTGCGAGCGGTAGTGCGCCGGGCGCAGCACCTCGTGGGAGCGGCGCAGGTCGAGCAGGTACGTGACCGTGGCCGTGAAGTCCGGGATCTCGCCCGTGTGGGCGGCGTCCCAGTCGACCCAGGTGAGGTCGCCGTCGATGCAGTAGCCGTTGTTGTTGCCCTGCTGGGTGCGGGCGATCTCGTCGCCGGCGGCGATCATCGGCACCCCCGCCGAGAGCACGAGCGTGCCGAACAGGTTGCGCATGCTGCGCCGGCGGGCCGCGAGCACGCCGGGATCGGTGCTCGCGCCCTCGACGCCGTGGTTCCACGACCGGTTGTTGTCGGTGCCGTCGCGGTTGTCCTCGCCGTTGGCCTCGTTGTGCTTGTGGTCGTAGGCGACGAGGTCGGCGAGGGTGAACCCGTCGTGGGCGGTGACGAAGTTGATCGACGCCGTCGGCCCCCGCCCGCCCGGGACCCCGTTGTGGCCGAAGAGGTCGGCCGAGCCCGCGAGCCGGGTGGCCAGGTCGCGCAGGTCGTGCCCGCTGTGGCCGCCGGTCAGGGCGGCCTGGTCCGCGAGCCAGAACGTGCGCACGCTGTCGCGGTAGCGATCGTTCCACTCGGACATCGGGGCGAGGAAGTTGCCGGTCTGCCAGCCGTGCTGGCCCACGTCCCACGGCTCGGCGATGAGCTTGAGGTGGCGGAGCACGGGATCGGTCACGAGTCCCACGAGCAGCGGGTGCAGCGAGTCGAACCGGGTGCCGAACCGGCCGAGGGTCACCGCCAGGTCGAACCGGTACCCGTCCACCCCGACGACCTCGGCCCAGTACCGCAGCGACTCGAGGGTCAGCTCGACCACCCGCGGATTCGCGAAGTCGAGGGTGTTCCCGGTGCCCGTCATGTCGAGGTAGTTGGTCGCATCGCCCTCGGCGTGGAGGTAGTAGCCCCCCTCGTCCAGGCCGCGCCAGCTGATCATCGGCCCGTCGATGCCGCCCTCGCACGTGTGGTTGTACACGACGTCGAGGAGCACCTCGATGCCGGCCTCGTGCAGGAGCTCGACCATCTCGGTCACCTCGGCGAGCACCGCCTGCGGGCCGGCGGCCTGGGCCGCGGCGGTCGCGTAGCCGGGCTCGGGCGCGAAGAACCCGAGGGTGTTGTAGCCCCAGTAGTTCGTGGCGCCCCGCTCCGCCAGCGCCACCTCGTCGAGCCTCGCCTGGATGGGCAGCAGCTCGACGGCCGTGATCCCGAGCCGCTGCAGGTGGGCGATCGTGGCGGGATGCGCGAGCCCCGCGTAGGTTCCGCGCAGGTCCGCGGGAACACCCGGGAGCTTGCGGGTGAGGCCGCGCACGTGCGCCTCGTAGATCACCGTCTGCGCCCAGGGCACGTACGGGCGGGGACCGCGGGCGGGCTCGGGAGCGGGCATGACGATCCCGTGGGGCACGAACGGGGCGGAGTCGCCCGGGATCGGGCGCCCGTCCTCGTCCCAGCCGTAGACCCGCGGGTCGAGCGTGAGCGAGCCGGTGATCCCGCGGGCGTACGGGTCGACCAGCAGCTTCTCCGGGTTGAAGCCCCGGCCCCCGGCGCGGTCGGTGGCGCCGTGGGCGCGGAAGCCGTATCGGCGGCCGGGCTCGATGCCCGGCACGTGCGCCGTCCAGACCCCGTGGTGGGAGCGCAGGAGCCGCACCCGGTGCTCGCGCCAGGGCCGCTCGGCAGCGGTGTGATCGGAATCATCCCGGTCGAGGAAGCACACGTACACGCCCTCGGCCTGCGGGGCGTACACCGCCACGTCGACCCCGCCGTCGCGGCAGTGGACGCCGAATCGGTGCGGGAATCGTGCCGTGGCCGCGGCCACCTGATCGGAGGCCACCTCGGATCGCGAACTCACACACGCACCTTTCCCGCAGCCTGACCATGATGACGAACCGTCACCACGATATCGGCCATCGAGGTGAGCATGGCACGCTAGCAGCATGAGGATAGTGGTCTGCGTCAAGCATGTGCCCGATCTGGCCTCGGCGCGGGGGTTCGACGACGATCGGCGCACCCGGCGCACGGCCGCCGACTCCACCCTGAACGAGGTGGACGAGAACGCGATCGAGGCGGCCCTGCAGGTCCCCGGCGAGAACGAGGTGATCGCCCTGACCACCGGCCCCGCGATCGCCGTCGACGCCGTGCGCCGGGCCCTGCAGATGGGGGTCGATTCCGCCGTGCACGTGCAGGACGACGCGCTCGCCGGCCTGGACGCCCCCGCCACCGCCCGGGTGCTCGCCGCCGCGATCGCCCACCTCGCCCGCCCGGGAGCGCCGATCGACCTCGTGCTCGCCGGCATGACGGCCCTCGACGGCCTCGGATCGGTCGTGCCCACCCTCGTGGGCGCCGAGCTCGGCCGGGGCGTGCTCGCCGGCGCCCAGGACCTCACGGTGACCGACGGGCCGGACGGCCGCCTCGCCACGATCTCCCGCGACCTCGACGGCGCCGCCGAGCGCGTGCGCGCCGCCCTGCCCGCCGTCGTCTCCGTCTCGGACGCGATCAACTCCCCGCGCCTGCCCAAGACCAAGGACATCCTCGCCGCCCGCAGCGCCCCGGTCGCCGCGGTCACGCTCGCCGATCTCGGGCTCGCCGACGGCGCAGCCTCCTCCCGCACGCGGGTCACCCGGGCCGAGCCCGCGCCCGAGCGCCCCGAACCGGTGATCGTCCACGACACCGGCGGCGGCGGGCGCGCCCTGGCCGACTACCTCATCCGCAACGACCTGCTCGGAGACGCCCGATGACCGCCCCGGCCGTGCTCGTCCACGTCGCCCACGCCGGCGACCACCTCGCCGACTCGACCCTCGAGGCGCTCACGCTCGCCCGCGGCCTGGGCGAGCCGATCGCCGTGGCGACGAGCCCGCCGTCCCCCCGCGCGCTCGACCAGCTCGCGACCGCGGGCATCGACCGGGTGATCGTCGCCGGCCTCGACCCCGATCGGGCCCTCCTCGCGCCCGCCGTCGGCCAGGTGCTCGCCCGCGCGGTCGAACACGTCGGCGGTGGGGCCGGGGCGAGCGTGCTCATTCCGGCCTCCTTCTTCGGCAAGGAGGTCGCCGCCCACACCGCCCACCTGCTCGGGGCGGGGCTGCTCATCGACGTCGCCGACGTGCGCCGCACCCCCACCGGGCTCGCCGGCGGCAAGCGCGCCTTCGCCGGCAGCTGGGTCTGCGACTGCGAGACGACGACGCCGCTCGCCGTGGTCACGATCCGCCCCAATGCGGTGGCCGCCCGTGCGGCCGAGCGCCCGGGCACGCCCGTGCTCGAGTCGCTCGCCGTCGAGGTCGACCTGCCCGCGGGACTCGAGGTGATCGAGCGCACCGTCCATTCCGGCTCCGGCCGCCCGGACCTGGCCGAGGCGACCCACGTCGTCGCCGGCGGCCGGGGCACCTACGGCGACTTCGCGCCCGTGGAGGAGCTCGCCGACGCCCTCGGCGGCGCCGTGGGCACGACCCGCGACTGCGTCGAGGAGGGCTGGATCTCCCACGACCTGCAGATCGGCCAGACCGGGGTGACCATCGCCCCGCGGGTCTACATCGGCGCCGGGATCTCCGGCGCCCCACACCACCACGGCGGCATGCAGGCCTCCTCGGTCGTCATCGCGGTGAACATCGACGAGGAGGCCCCGCTCGTGCAGATCTCCGACTTCGCGGTCATCGGGGACGCGGGCAGCGTGCTGAGCGAGGCGGCGGAGGTGATCCGGGCGCACCGCGACGCCGAGCCACCGACGGGTATTTAGACTGGGGTGATGGGTGCCTATCTCGATCATGCGGCCACCGCCCCGGTGCTCCCCGAGGCGGCGGACGCCTTTGCCCGCGTCGCCCGCGAACTCGGCAACCCCTCGGCCGTCCACGGCTACGGGCGCACGACCCGCCGGATCGTGGAGGAGTCGCGGGAGGAGATCGCCGCGCTGCTCGGCGCCGAAGCCGCCGAGGTCATCCTCACCTCCGGCGGCACGGAGGCCGACAACCTCGCGGTCATCGGGGCCTGGCAGGCGGCCGCCGCGGGCACAGCCGACACGGCCGTGCCGCCGGGGCTGATCGTCAGCGCGATCGAGCACCCCGCCGTGCTCGAGAGCGCCGAATGGCTCGCGAGCGACGGCGGCGCCCGGCTGCACATCGCCCCCGTCACGACCGCGGGCACCGTCGACCTCGACGCGCTCGCAGGCCTGCTCGCGCGGCCCGAGTCCGAGCGGGGTCGCATCGCCGTGTGTTCGATCATGTGGGCGAACAACGAAACCGGCGCGATCCAGCCGCTTCCCGCGGTGGTCGAGCTCGCCGGCGCGCACGGCATTGCCGTGCACACCGACGCCGTGCAGGCCGCGGGCCGGGTGCCGATCGACTTCGCCGCCTCCGGGCTCGCGGCGCTGAGCATCTCCGGCCACAAATTCGGCGCCCCGGTCGGGGTCGGCGCGCTGCTGGCCCGGCGTGACTTCGACATGCGCTCCCACCAGCACGGCGGCGGGCAGGAGCGCGGGGTCCGCTCGGGAACCGTCAACGCCGCGGGCGCCCGCGCCCTCGCGGTCGCGCTCGCCGCGGCCGTCCACGACCTGTCCACCGAGGCCGACCGGCTCGCCGGGCTGCGGGACCGGCTCGAGGCCGGGATCCGCGCGATCGCCCCCGACGTGCGGGTCTGGGCAGGGGAGGCCGAACGCCTGCCCGGGCACCTGCTCGTCAGTGTCCCCGGGACCCGCTCCGAACCCGTGATCTTCGCGCTCGACATGGCCGGCGTCGCCGCCTCGGCCGGCTCGGCCTGCCATGCGGGGGTCGTGGGAGCCTCCCCGGTCGTGCTCGCCGCCGGCGGCACGGAGGAGGAGGCCCGCTCCGCCCTGCGTTTCACCCTCGGCCGCACGAGCACGGCCGCCGATATCGATGCCGCGCTCGCGGTGCTGCCGGACGCGCTCGGGCGAGCGCGCGCCGTCCTGGAGGGAATCCGATGAAAGTCCTGGCCGCACTCTCCGGCGGGGTGGACTCCGCCGTCGCCGCCGCCCGCGCCGTCGACGCCGGCCACGAGGTGGTCGGGGTGCACATGGCCCTGAGCCGCAGCCGCGCCCAGCACCGCACCGGCTCGCGTGGCTGCTGCTCGATCGAGGACGCCTCGGACGCCCGCCGCGCCGCCGACGTGCTCGGCATCCCGTACTACGTGTGGGACCTCTCGGAGGAGTTCGAGGAGACCGTCGTCGCCGACTTCGTCTCCGAGTACGAGGCGGGCCGCACCCCGAACCCCTGCGTGCGTTGCAACGAGCACATCAAGTTCGCCGCCCTGCTCGACCGCGGCCTCGCCCTCGGCTTCGACGCCGTGGCCACCGGCCACTACGCCCGGATCGTGCCGGGACCGGACGGCCCGCAGCTGCACCGCAGCAACGATTCCGCGAAGGACCAGAGCTATGTGCTCGCGGTCATGGGGCCCGAGCGGCTCGCGCGGTCCCTGTTCCCGCTCGGCGACGTCACCTCGAAGGAGGAGGTGCGCGCCGAGGCGGCCGCCCGCGGGCTGAGTGTCTCGGCCAAGCCCGACTCCTACGACATCTGCTTCGTGGCCGACGGCGACACGCGTGGCTTCCTGCGCGACCGGCTCGGCAGCCGCGCCGGGGAGATCGTCGACACCGACGGCGTCGTGCTCGGTGAGCACGACGGCTTCTTCGGGTACACGGTCGGCCAGCGCAAGGGGCTCGGCATCGGGCGCCCCGCCGACGACGGCGCCCCGCGATACGTCGTGGCCACCGAGCCGGCGAGCAACCGGGTGATCGTCGGCCCCGCCGCCCTGCTGAGCGTCGACGAACTGCGGGCGAACGACGTCGTCTGGCTCGCCGGCGACATCGACCCGGGCGACGGGCTCGACGGCCTCACCGTGCAGGTGCGTGCGCACGGCACTCCCGTCGGGGCACGCGTGCGCCGGGTCGAGGGCGAGCTCGTCGCCCGGCTCGAGGAGCCGATCCGCGGGATCGCCAACGGCCAGTCGCTCGTGGTCTACGCCGACACGCGGGTGCTCGGACAGGGCTCGATCAGCGCGAGCGCGCGGCTCGGGGATCGGCTCGCGCACTGAGCCCTGGGCAGGCCTCGGCGGCTTTGCTATCCTCACCGGAGAACGTGGGAGCAGTAGGGAACGGTAGGGGTACTGGTTCGGAGGGAGGCGTGATGAGGCGTACCGATCGACGGATCGCGTGCCTGAGCGCCCTGCTCGCCGGCGTCCTCGCCGTGGCGGGCTGCGCCGGCGAGGTGACCGTGCCCGGCGACGCCGCGAGCAGCACACCACCCGCGAGTGCCGGCCCGAGCGACCCGGCCGGCGAGCCGGGTGCGGGAGGAACCGGCGGGGCTCCACCGACGCCATCGACCCCGACGGGTCCGACGGGTTCGACGGGCCCGACGGGTTCGACGGGTCCGGACGCCTCGGCCACGCCGAATCCGCCGCGAATCGATCCGCCCGCGCCCGTCGAGACCGGTCCCGTCGAGACCGGTCCAGGCGAGACCGCGCCGCCGCCGGCCGATCCGGACGGGGACGATTCCGGTCCGCGCCCGCCGGGACCATCGACCCCATCGACACCGTCGGAACAGCCGACCCCATCAAACCCGTCGACACCATCGGAACGGCCGACCGCCGACCCCACCCGGCCCGCGCCGCAGGAGCCCGAGCCGACGTCACCGGCGCCGGAACCGGCTCCGGCCCCGCCCATCGAGGGCTGGGCGGCGCTCATCTCGCAGTCGCGCACGGGCGAGGCACCCGCGGCGTTCCGCGCCCGGGAGCGCTACGTCTCGTGCGGCGACCTCGTGCGCGCCCACGGCCAGGAACTCCTGCCCCCCGATGTCGTCGCCTGTCTCGACGCCGGCGCCGACGGCGAGGGCGCCGAGGCCGCGGTCGCCGTCCCGAGCGACACCGGCGCCGCCCTCGTGTGGTTCGTCCGGGTCGGTCCGGCGGGGTCCGAGGTCTTCGTGGACGCGACGCGCGATTCGCGGCGGGGCGAGTGGACCTACACCACGTGCGATCCGGACGTCTCGATCGTCGCCCTCGCGTGTGCCGAGCCGGGACCGATTCCCGGTCCGAGTGCCGACGAGACACGACCGGCGCCCGGCGAAGGGGAGACAATGGCGGCGTGAGTGAATCCGCCGCAGCACCAGAGCCCACCGACCCCCCGGGCGCCGACGGCACCGACGAGGTCGACGGCACCGACGGGGCCGCCCTGCGCGCCCGCTGGGACGACCTGGCCGGCCGCGTGCGATCCGCCCGCGAATCGTATTACGGCAGCGATGCCCAGCTCCTGTCCGACGCCGCCTTCGACGAACTCCTGCGCGACCTGCAGGCGCTCGAGGCCCGCCACCCGTTCCTGCGCCGGCCGGACTCGCCGACCCGGCAGGTCGGCGGCACCGTCTCGGAGCTGTTCACGCCGGTCACCCATGCCGAGCCGATGCTCAGCCTCGACAACGTGTTCTCGATCGAGGAGCTTCGCGACTGGGAGGTGCGCACCCAGAACGCCGCCGGCCGGGCGGTGCGCTGGCTGTGCGAACTGAAGATCGACGGGCTCGCGATCGCGCTGCGGTACGAGCGCGGCGTGCTCGTGAGCGCGGCCACCCGCGGCGACGGGCGCATCGGTGAGGACGTGACCGTCAACGCCGTCCGCGTCGCCGGCATCCCGCGCCGCCTCTCGGGCACGGGACATCCGGACCTCGTGGAGGTGCGCGGGGAGGTCTTCATCCCCACCGCCGAGTTCGCGCGGCTGAACGAGCTGCAGGCCCGGCTCCAGGGCCGGGCGATCTCGGCGGCGCGGGACAAGTGGCGGGAGCGGCCGGCCGCCACCCGGGGCGACTTCGACGAGGAGCGCCAGGCCGCCGCGGCCGCCCGCCGATTCCCGGCGTTCGCGAACCCCCGGAACGCGGCCAGCGGCGGGCTCCGGCAGATCCTGAGCAAGAAGGAGGGTCTCGAGCTCGAGGCCGGCGAGGCCCGGATCCACTCCCTGTCGCTGTACGTGCACGGGATCGGCGCCTGGGACCACCCCCCGGTCGCCGCCCAGAGCGAGGTGTACGAACTGCTCGCCGGGTGGGGCCTGCCCACGAGCCCGTACGCCCGGGTCGTCGACTCGGTCACGGACGCGCTCGAGTTCGTCGACTACTACGGCGAGAACCGGCACTCGGTCGAGCACGAGATCGACGGGGTCGTGGTCAAGGTCGACGAGCTCGCCCTGCACGCCGAGCTCGGCGCCACGAGCCGCGCCCCCCGCTGGGCGATCGCGTTCAAGTACCCGCCCGAGGAGGTGCACACGAGGCTCCTCGACATCGCCGTGGCCGTCGGGCGCACCGGCCGCGCCACCCCGTACGCGGTCATGGAGCCCGTGCACGTGGCCGGATCGGTCGTGCGGCAGGCGACCCTGCACAACCAGGACGTCGTGCGCGCCAAGGGCGTGCTCATCGGCGACACCGTGGTGCTGCGCAAGGCCGGGGACGTCATCCCCGAGGTCGTCGGCCCCGTGCTCGAGCTCCGCGACGGCACTGAACGCGAGTTCGTCATGCCCGCCGAGTGCCCCGCCTGCGGCACGCCGCTGCGGCCGATGCGGGAGGGAGACATCGACCTGCGCTGCCCGAACGCCCGCTCGTGCCCGGCGCAGGTGCGCGGCCGGGTCGAGCACGCCGGCTCCCGCGGGGCCCTCGACATCGAGGCCCTCGGCGAGGTGACCGCGGCGGCGCTCACCCAGCCGGAGTCGCCGGCCACGCCCCCGCTCGAGACCGAGGCGGGACTCTTCGCCCTGACGATCGAGGAGCTCGTGCCGATCTCCGTCGTCGTGCGCGACGCCGAGACCGGGGAGCCGAGGACCGACGAGTCCACCGGACGGCCGCGGGTGCGGCGACCGTTCCAGAAGGTGACCAAGGTGTACCCGCCCGGGACGGAGGGCATGAGCCCTGCGGAGCGGCGAGCGGCCAAGATCCGCAAGGACCACGACCTGGTCGAGCCCTCGGCGCAGGCCGAGACCCTGATCGCCGAGCTCGAGGCCGCCACGACCAAGGACCTCTGGCGCCAGCTCGTGGCGCTGAACATCCGCCACGTCGGCCCGGTCGCCGCCCGCGCGCTGGCCGACCACTTCGGCTCGCTCGACGCGATCGAGGCCGCGGGCGAGGAGGATCTGGCCCAGGTCGAGGGGGTCGGACCGACCATCGCGGGCGCGGTGATCGAGTGGCTCGCGGTCGACTGGCACCGCGACATCCTCACCGCCTGGCGCGCCGCCGGCGTCTCGTTCGCCACTCCCGGCCACCCGGGACCGGGAGCGGGCCACGCCGCCGCCGGGATCCTCACCGGGCTCACGGTCGTGGTCACCGGAGCGATGGAGCACTTCAGCCGCGACGACGCGAAGGAGGCGATCGTCTCCCGCGGCGGGAAGGCCGCCGGTTCCGTCTCGAAGAAGACCGACTATGTGGTCGTCGGTCCCGGCGCCGGCTCCAAGGAGGCCAGGGCGCGCGAGCTCGGCCGCCCGATCCTCGACGAGGCCGGGTTCGAGGCGCTTCTCGCCGGGGGCCCGGCCGCGGTCGAGCACCTGCTCGCCGACCCCGGCGAGTCCGCCGAGGCGCGCGGGGGGACGACGTGAGTCCCGCCCTGCCCGCCCTCGACCTCAACGCCGACCTCGGCGAGGGCACCGGCCGCGACGAGGCCCTCATGGAGGTCCTCACGAGCGCGAACGTCGCGTGCGGCGGCCACACCGGCGACGAGTCCACGATGCGGGCGGCCTGCGCGCTCGCGGGGGAGCACGGGGTGCACGTGGGCGCCCACCCCTCCTATCCGGACCGGGAGAACTCCGGACGCGCCGCCACCCGGATCTCCGGCCCCGAGCTCCGGCGCCGGCTGGCCGCACAGGTGGCCGCCCTCGTCGAGTGCGCCGCGCTCGAGGGCGTGCCGGTGCGCTACCTCAAGCCGCACGGGGCGCTCTACCACCGGGTGGCCGTGGATCCCGGGCACGCCGCGGCGATCGTGGGCGTCGCCGCGGAGTTCGCCCTGCCGCTGCTCCTCGCCCCGCCCGCGCTCGCACCCGGCGCCGCGCTCGCCCGCGCCGCGGCCGAGCGCGGCGTGCACCTCGTGGCCGAGGGCTTCGCCGACCGCGGCTACCTCGCCACCGGCGGCCTCGTGCCGCGCGGCGAGCCCGGCGACCTCCTCCACGACCCCGTCCGGATCACCGAGCGCATCCTCGACCTCGTGCGCACTGGGGACGTGACCGCGGTCGACGGCACCCGCCTGCCGCTGCCCGTGCGCAGCATCTGCGTGCACTCCGACACCCCGGAGGCCGTCGCCATCGCCCGGCGCCTGGCCGAGGCCCTCACCGCGGCCGGGCTGCCGCCGCGGCCGTTCACGCGATGAGCCCGGCACGGATCCTGCCGTGCGGACCCACGGCCCTCCTGGTCGAGGTGGACCGGGGCGGCGGGCAGCGTGCCACCCCGGCCGACCTCGCCGTCGCGCTGCACGAGCGCGACGGCGCCGGCCTGCTCGGGGACGTCGTGCCCGCGGCGAGGACCGTGCTGGTGACGTTCGCACCCGGGGCGGGCGGCGTCGTCCGCAGGCTCATCGGCGAGACGCTCGCCGGCCTCGACGGCGATGGGGCGGGGGCGGCGCGGGCCGCGGGCGCCCTCGTGACGATCCCGGTGCGCTACGACGGCCCCGACCTGGCCGAGGTGGCGCGGCGGTCCGGGCTGACCGCGGCCGAGGTCGTCTCCCGCCACTGCGCGCCCACCTACGTCGCCGAGTTCATCGGCTTCGCGCCCGGATTCGCCTACCTCGGCGGCCTCGATCCGGCGCTGCGGCTGCCGCGGCTGGAGAGCCCGCGGACCCGGGTGCCCGCGGGGGCCGTCGGGATCGCGGGCGACTACACGGCCGTCTACCCGCGGCCGTCGCCGGGCGGATGGCTGCTGCTGGGAACCACGACGATGACGCTGTTCGACCTCGCGGAGGATCCGCCGACCCCGCTGCGGGCCGGCGCCCGCGTGCGATTCGAGGCGATCGGATGAGCCTGCGGATCGAACACCTCGGGGGACGGGCGCTGTGCGAGGACCTGGGTAGGCCGGGGCACGCGCACCTGGGGATCACCGGATCGGGCGCCGCGGACCGGGCGAGCCTGCGGCGGGCGAACGCGCTCGTGGGCAACCGCCCCGGCGCCGCCGGGATCGAGATCGTCGGCACGCTCGAGGTGCGGGCGGAGGCCGGCGTCATGATCGCGCTCGCGGGGGCGCAGACGCGGGCGGCGACGGTGCTCGCGGCGGGGGAGCGGATGAGCGTCCCGTTCCCGCAGCGGGGGCTGCGCACGTACCTGGCGGTGCGGGGCGGGCTGGCGACGGCGCGAACCCTCGGCTCCGCCGCGACCGATACCCTCTCCGGCCTCGGGCCCGCGCCGCTGCGGGCCGGGGACGTCCTCGCCATCGGCCGCGACCTCGGCGACCTGCGCACGGTCGGCGACGGATCCGGTGCTGGTGACGGTGCCGGTGACGGTGCCGGTGCGACTGACGGTGCGGGCGACGACACTGCGGGCGGCACCCCGCTGCCCGGCCCGCTGCTCATGCTCTCCGTGCACCCGGGCCCGCGGGCCGACTGGGCCGAGGATCTCGGGGTGCTCTTCGCGGGCGAGTACCGCGTGGGCGAGGAGAGCGACCGGGTGGGCACGCGCCTGGCCGGGGCGCCACTCGCCCGGGCGCGCGCGGGGGACGCGGGGGAACTGCCGTCGGAGGGGCTCGTGCGCGGATCGGTGCAGCTGCCGCCCAGCGGGCTGCCCGTGATCTTCGGTGCGGACCATCCCGTCACGGGCGGCTACCCGGTGATCGCCGTGCTCACCGGCGCCGCCGCCGACGCCCTCGCCCAGGCCCGCCCCGGCCAGGCCGTGCGCTTCCGCCGCACCGGCGCCTGGTGACCGCCCCGTCATCGGGCCTGCACTGCTCCTGTGCCGGTCCTGCGTCGAAGCGGCGGCGCGCGGCTCAGGAGAGGAACTGGTCGTGGATCCAGCCGGTCGCGAGGTAGAGCAGGTAGGTGCCGATCGCCAGGTAGGCCGCGAGGTTCGGCCACCGGCGCGGGAGCCGCAGCGCCCACGTGAGCCCGACGGCCGCGATGAGCGCGGTCATGAGCGGGAAGGCGAAGCGCTGCACCATCCCGAAGAAGCCCGGCAGCGCCGCGTCGGGTCGTAGCGAGACCAGGGCAACGGCGGTGCCGGCCGCGAAGACCACGGCCAGGGTGATTCCGAGCACGAACCGGTGACGCTCCAGGAACGCCCCGATCGGGGTGGGCGCCGGGGCCTCCGGGCCGTCCTCGGGATCGGCCGCCTCGGGATCGGGGATCGGGTTCTCGTCGGTGCCGTGCATGCCGTCAGCCTACGGGGCCACCGGCCCTACAGTGGGTCGGCAGCAGCTACGTCAAGGAGTACAGCACATGGCCATCCAAGGCGCCCATCTGGTCGGTTCGCTCACCTGCACCGACGCCGAGAGCACGTTCCGAGTGGCATCCCAGCACCTCGGCGGCCACCTGCGCCGCATCCCCGACGGGGAGGTGGGCCCGCGCTTCCACTGGATCCTCTTCCAGGGCGCCGCCTTCGCCGCCACCGCGGGCCTGAGCCGGGTCGGGGACGAGCCCGCGCTGCTCGCCGGCTTCGACGTGCGCCCCTTCGCGCTCGACGGCAGCGTCGAACCCGACCGGCTCGCCTTCTCCGACCTCGGCTACGCCGACGCCGCCCTCGAGTCCTACGCCACGTTCGCGAGGCTGCGCGAGGCCGGCGTCGTGCGGGCGGGAACGCGGTTCCAGGTGAGTCTGCCCACACCGCTGGCCGCGCTCACCACCTTCGTGCACCCCGAGGCCCGGGCCGCCGTCGAGGGACCGTACACCGCCGCGCTCCTGGCCGAGCTCGACCGGATCACGGCGGCGATTCCGGCCGCCGACCTGGCGATCCAGTTCGACCTCGCGGTCGAGTTCGCCTACCTCGAGAACTCCCAGGGGCGGGCGGTCGCCTACGGCCGGGGGCCATGGTGGGACGACGTCGCGGCGGGCCTGCTCGACCGCGCCGCCCACGTGGGGCGGGCCGTGCCGGCCGGGGTCGAGCTCGGCTTCCACCTCTGCTACGGCGACGTCGGGGAGCGGCACTTCGTCGAGCCGCTCGATGCGACCAACCTCGTGCTCGTGGCCAACGGCCTGGCCGAGCGGATCGACCGGGAGATCACCTGGCTCCACCTGCCCGTGCCGATCGAGCGCGACGACGCCGCCTTCTTCGCACCGCTGCGCGACCTGCACCGCCACCGCTTCGCCGAGCTCTACCTCGGGCTCGTGCACCACGAGGACGGCACGGACGGCGCCCGCGCCCGGATCGCCTCGGCCGGCGCGAGCGGCGTGGGCGACTTCGGGCTCGCGACCGAGTGCGGCTTCGGGCGCGGACCGGCCGAGCGGACCGCACCGCTGCTCGACCTGCACGCCCGCCTGGCCGCGGCGTGGTGACGCAGCGGTGAGGCGGCGGCGGAGCAGGTGGGTCATGGCCGATAGACTTCCGGACATGCCCACCATCAATCCAGATGAGGTTGCGCGCCTCGCCGACCTCGCGCGGATCGACCTGACGCAGGACGAGACCGCCCGCCTCGCCGCCGAGCTGGACGTGATCGTCGCCGCCGTCGCCACCGTGAGCGAGGCCGTCTCCGGCGACGTCCCGGCCACGAGCCATCCGCTCCCGCTCTCGAACGTCTTCCGCGACGACGTCGTCGGGCCCACGCTCGACCCCGAGGTCGTGCTCGCCCAGGCGCCGGCCGCCGCCGAGGGCCGCTTCGCCGTTCCGCAGATCCTGGGAGAAGACGCATGAGCGACCTCATCACCGCGACCGCCGTCGAGCTGAGCGCGGCCATGGCCGCGGGCGAGACCACCTCCGCCGAGATCACCCGCGCCCACCTCGACCGCATCGCCGCGGTCGACGGCGACCTGCACGCCTATCTCCACGTGAACGCCGACGAGGCGCTCGCCGCGGCCGCCGACGTCGATGCGCGCCGCGCGGCGGGCCGGGAGCTGCCCGAACTCGCCGGGGTGCCGATCGCCGTCAAGGACTCGATCGTCACCGAGAACCAGGTGACCACGTGCGGCTCTCGCATGCTCGAGGGCTGGGTGCCGCCGTACGACGCGACGGTCGTGGCGAAGCTGCGCGCGGCCGGCCTGCCGATCCTCGGCAAGACCAACATGGACGAGTTCGCGATGGGCTCCTCCACGGAGTTCTCCGCCTTCGGCCCGACCCGCAACCCGTGGGACCGAGACCGGATCC
This sequence comes from Pseudactinotalea sp. HY160, assembly GCF_009372055.1. Lineage (NCBI taxonomy): Bacteria > Bacillati > Actinomycetota > Actinomycetes > Micrococcales > Cellulomonadaceae > Pseudactinotalea > Pseudactinotalea sp. HY160. Next base: position 41,085 of record NZ_WHMT01000009.1, read on the forward strand.
CCGGCGGCTCCGGGGGCGGATCGGCCGCCGCCGTGGCCGCCTACGCCGCCCCGCTCGCCCTCGGCTCGGACACGGGCGGATCGATCCGCCAGCCCGCCTCGGTCACGGGCACGATCGGGGTCAAGCCCACGTACGGTTCGGTCTCGCGCTACGGCCTCATCGCCATGGCCTCGAGCCTCGACCAGGTCGGCCCCTGCAGCCGCACGGTCACCGACGCGGCGCTCCTGCACGACCTCATCGCCGGCCACGACCCGCGCGATTCCACCTCGCTGCCGGACGCCCCGCACGCCTACGCCACGGCCGCCCGCGCCGGCGCGAACGGCGACCTGTCCGGGGTGCGCGTGGGCATCGTCCGCGAACTCGCCGGCGCCGGGTACGCCCCCGACGTGCAGGCCCGCTTCGAGGAGTCCGTCGCGCTGATGGAGGACGCCGGAGCTCACGTCGTCGAGGTCGCCTGCCCCTCGTTCGAGGCGGCGCTCGCCGCGTACTACCTCATCATGCCCTCGGAGGCGTCCTCGAACCTCGCCAAGTTCGACGGCATGCGGTTCGGCCTGCGGGTCGAGCCCTCCGAGGGGCCGGTGACCGCCGAACGGGTCATGGCCGCCACCCGCGGGGCCGGATTCGGCCCGGAGGTCAAGCGCCGGATCGTCCTCGGCACCTACGCGCTCTCGGCCGGGTACTACGACGCCTACTACGGGTCGGCCCAGCGGGTCCGGACCCTGGTGCAGCGCGACCTCGACGCGGCGTTCGGCCGGGTCGACGTCATCGTCTCCCCGACGAACCCGACCACGGCGTTCAGGTTCGGGGAGAAGGTCGACGACCCGATGGCGATGTACCTGAACGACATCGCCACGATCCCGGCCAACCTCGCCGGGGTGCCGGCGCTGTCGCTGCCGAACGGGCGCGACTCGGACGGCCTGCCCACGGGGTTCCAGCTCATCGGCCCCGCCCGCGGCGAGACGAACCTGTACACCTACGCGGCCGCCCTCGAGGCCCGGCTCGCGGGCGCCTGGGGAGGCACTCCGTTGCTCACGCACGTGCCGATGAACTCGATGAACCCGACGAACCCGATGAACACGGAGGCGAACCGATGACCGCGCTGGTGGACTACGCCGATGCGATCCGCCGGTTCGACCCGGTGCTCGGCATCGAGGTGCACGTCGAACTCGGAACCGCGACGAAGATGTTCGACGACGCCCCCGCGCACGTGGACACGGCGCCGAACACGGCCCTGACCCCCACGTCGCTCGGGCTCCCCGGCTCCCTGCCGGTGGTCAACCGGACCGCGGTGGAGTACGCGATCCGCATCGGCCTCGCGCTCGGCTGCACGATCGCGCCGAGCTGTCGGTTCGCACGGAAGAACTACTTCTACCCGGACATCCCGAAGAACTTCCAGACCTCCCAGTCCGACGAGCCGATCGCCTACGACGGCCACCTCGACGTCGAACTCGACGACGGCACGGTCTACCGCGTCGAGATCGAGCGGGCGCACATGGAGGAGGACGCGGGCAAGAACACCCACGTCGGCGGCGCCGCCGGCCGGATCCACGGGGCCACCCACTCGCTCGTCGACTACAACCGCGCCGGCATCCCGCTCGTGGAGATCGTGACGAAGCCCCTGACGGGGGTCGGGGACCGGGCCCCGGAGATCGCCCGCGCCTACGTGCACGCGCTCCGCGACATCTTCCGGGCGCTCGGGGTCTCCGAGGCGCGGATGGAGCGCGGGAACGTCCGGGCCGACATCAACGTGTCGCTGCGGGCCGCCCCCGAGGCCCCGCTGGGCACCCGCACGGAGACGAAGAACGTCAACTCCTTCCGGTCGATCGAGCGGGCCGTGCGCTATGAGGTCTCCCGGCAGGCCGCCGTGCTCGACGCCGGCGAGGCCGTGCTGCAGGAGACGCGTCACTTCCACGAGGACGACGGCTCCACCTCGTCGGGGCGGCCGAAGTCCGACGCGGACGACTACCGCTACTTCCCCGAGCCCGACCTCGTGCCGGTCGTGCCCGACCCGGCCTGGGTGCGCGAGATCGAGGCGAACCTGCCCGAGATGCCGGCCGCGCGGCGCCGGCGGCTGCAGGGCGAGTGGGGCTACACCGAGCTGGAGATGCGCGACGTCGTCAACGCGAGCGCGATCGACCTGATCGAGGCGACCGTCGCCGCCGGCGCAAGTCCGGCCGCGGCCCGCAAGTGGTGGATGGGCGAGCTCGCCCGCACCGCCAAGGACGAGGGCCGCGCCCTCGAGGAGCTGGCGATCACCCCGGCCGCGGTCGGTGAGCTCCAGCAGCTCGTGGACTCCGGCCGCATCAACGACAAGCTCGCCCGACAGGTGCTCACCGGCGTGCTCGCCGGCGAGGGCACCCCCGAGGAGGTGCTCGTCGCCCGCGGGCTCGAGATCGTCTCCGACGACGGCCCGCTGCTCGAGGTGATCGACGCGACGCTGGCCGCCCAGCCCGACATCGCCGAGAAGATCGCCGCGGGCAACCTCGGCCCGATCGGCGCGGTCATCGGGGCGGTCATGAAGGCCACGCGCGGTCAGGCGGATGCCGGGCGGGTGCGGGAGCTCGTGCTGGAGCGGGTCGCCGGGTCCTGAGCCGCCTCAGCCCTCGACCAGCGATCGGGCCAGCTCATGATGACGGGCGATGAGGGCGTCGGTGTCGAGCCCGACGACCTGGCCGTCGGTCACGCGCCAGCGGCCGGCGACCATGACCCGGTCCGCCCGCTCGACCCCGCACAGCAGCAGCGCGGTGAGCACGTCGTGCGAGCCCGAGAACGAGAGGCCCTCCGGGCGGAACAGCGCCAGGTCGGCCTGCCTGCCCACCTCGATCACCCCGAGGTCGGCCCGGCCGAGCGCCGCGGCGGACCCGCGGGTGGCCCAGTCCCAGGCCCGCCCGGTGGTGACGGACTCGGCGCCGTAGCGCAGCCGCTGCACGTAGAGGGCCTGGCGGACCTCGCGGACCATGTTCGAGGAGTCGTTCGAGGCCGAGCCGTCGACGCCGAGGCCGACGGGGGAGCCGGCCTCCTCCAGTTCGACGGCGCGGGCGATCCCGGAGGCGAGCCGCATGTTCGAGCTCGGACAGTGGGAGACGGCCGTGCCCGCGGCTCCCAGCCGGGCGATCTCCGCGTCGTCGAAGTGGATGCCGTGCGCGAGCCAGGCCCGGTCCGTGAGCCAGCCGACCGACTCGAGGTAGTCGACCGTGCGCAGGCCGAAGCGGGTGAGGCAGTACTCCTCCTCGTCGAGGGTCTCGGCCAGGTGCGTGTGCAGCCGCACGTCGAGGTCCGCGGCGAGCGTGGCGCTGTCGGCCATGAGCGTGGTCGAGACCGAGAACGGGGAGCAGGGCGCGAGGGCGATCTGGATCATCGCGCCCTCGCCACGCTCGTGATAGGTCTCGACGAGCCGCCGGGAGTCGGCGAGGATCGTGTCCGGGTCCTGCACCGTGTGCTGCGGCGGCAGGCCGCCGTCGTCCTCGCCGACGCTCATCGAGCCGCGCGTGAGCACGGCGCGCATGCCGAGCTCTCGGGCCACGTCGACCTGGGTGTCGATCGCGACGTCCCCGCCGGCGGGGAAGAGGTAGTGGTGGTCCGAGGTCGTCGTGGTGCCGGTCGTGAGCAGCTCGGCCATCGCGACGGTCGTGGCGAGCCGCATCGCCTCGGCGTCGATCCGCGCCCACACCGGGTAGAGGGTGGTGAGCCACGTGAAGAGTTTGCTGCTGGCCACGGGCGGCCAGGCGCGGGTGAGGGTCTGGTAGAAGTGATGGTGGGTGTTGATCAGTCCGGGCGTGATCGCGTGGGCGCTCGCGTCGAACACCTCGTCGGCCGGGACCGACGGCTGCCCGCCGGCGCCGACGAGCTCGAGGATCACCCCCGCGTCGGTGTCCACGACGATGCCGCCTCGGGCCGGCTCCTCGGGTGCCTCGGCTCCCAGGTGGACGGCCAGGGGATTCTTCAACCACAGCGTGGGCATCTCGGTGCTACCTCCTTCGGCGGCACCGCCGGCGCGCGAACCGCCAGCTCAGGTGTTTCGGCGTCTGCTGCTCCGCCGTTCCGGGTCGTTCCGGTGCCGGGGACGATAGCACCTCCGAAGGTCGCGCTGTCAAGCAGTCCCGCACCCTCGAGGAGTTCACGGCGGGCGCCGCCGACGGGGACGGGGTGCCGTGCTCCTGCTAACACTCAGTTCTCTTGACGTCGAGAGAACTGCTACGATGGAAGCGAACTTTCAAGATGTGAAAAGCGTTGTGAGTGGCTCGGAAGTCCGCCACGATGGACTTCTCACCGGCTCATCAGCTCGTCACGAACCGACCGATCACGAAGGAACGGAGATCCGCATGAGCACAGTCAGCGGAATCGAGATCATTGGAGATCTTCCCGCCGGAGCGGAGGAGGTGGTGACCGATTCGGCCCTGGAGCTCATCGTCACGCTCCACCGCGCGCTGGCGGCGCGCCGCGAGGAGGCGCTCGCCGCCCGCGCCGAGGTCGTCGAGCGCGTGAGCGCCGGCGGCACCCTCGACTTCCTGCCCGAGACGGAGCACATCCGGGCCGATCCCACGTGGCAGGTGGCCCCGCCGGCCCCGGGCCTGGAGGACCGGCGCGTCGAGATCACGGGCCCGACCGATCGGCGGATGACCATCAACGCGCTCAACGCCGGCGCGAAGGTCTGGCTGGCCGACCAGGAGGACGCCAACACGCCCGAGTGGGACTCCGTGGTCGGGGGCCAGCTCAACCTGCTCCACGCCATCGACCGCACGATCGACTTCACGCACTCGAACGGCAAGACCTACGCGCTCGCGCCCGACGAGGACCTCGCGACCATCGTCATGCGTCCGCGCGGCTGGCACCTGCCGGAGAAGCACGTGCTCGTCGACGGCGAGGTGACCTCCGGTTCGCTCGTGGACTTCGCCCTCTTCGTGGCCACCGCGGGCCTGCGCCAGATCGCCAAGGGGCAGGGGCCGTACTTCTACCTCCCGAAGATGGAGCACCACCTCGAGGCGCGGATGTGGAACGACGCGTTCAACATCGCCTCGGACCACCTCGGCTTCCCCCGCGGCACGATCCGGGCGACCTGCCTCATCGAGACCATCCCCGCCGCGTTCCAGATGGAGGAGATCCTCTACGAGTTGCGCGACCACTCGGCCGGGCTCAACGCCGGCCGCTGGGACTACCTGTTCTCGGTCATCAAGACCTTCCGCACCCGCGGTCAGGAGTTCCTGCTCCCCGACCGCAACGCGATCACGATGACCGTGCCGTTCATGCGCGCCTACACCGAGCTGCTCGTGCGCACGTGCCACAAGCGCGGAGCGCACGCGATCGGCGGCATGGCCGCCTTCATTCCGAGCCGTGACGAGGAGGTGAACAAGGTCGCCTTCGACAAGGTCCGCGCCGACAAGCTGCGGGAGGCCACCGACGGCTTCGACGGCTCGTGGGTCGCCCACCCGGGCATGGTCGAGACCTGCAAGGAGGTCTTCACCTCCGTGCTCGGCGACCGGCCGAACCAGATCGACAACAAGCGCGAGGACGTCTCCGTCACCGCCGCCGACCTGCTCGACGTCGCCGCCACCCCCGGCGACGTGACCGAGGAGGGGCTGCGCACGAACGTCTCCGTGGCGCTGCAGTACCTGCGTGCCTGGCTCGGCGGCCTCGGGGCCGTCGCGATCTTCGACCTCATGGAGGACGCCGCCACCGCCGAGATCTCCCGCTCCCAGACCTGGCAGTGGCTCCACAACGGGATCACGCTGGCCGACACCGGCGAGCTCGTGACCCGGGAGCTGGTCGAGCGGATCGTGGCCGAGGAGATCGCGAAGCTGCCCGGCGAGCCGGGCGACTACGAGCAGGCGCGCGACACGTTCCTCGACGTCGCGATCGCGGAGGAGTACGTCGACTTCCTCACCCTGCCCGCCTACGATCGGATGGTGTGATGACCCGGCTCGAGACGGGCGTCCGCGCCCCCGACTTCACCCTCACCGGCGCCGACGGCGCCGAGGTCTCCCTCGCCGGCGTGTGTGCGCGGGCCTCGGCCGGGGTCGTCGTCTACTTCTATCCGAAGGCGGGCACGCCGGGCTGCACCACGGAGGCGTGCGACTTCCGGGACAACCTCGCCTCCCTCGCGGCCGGCGGCTACGAGGTGCTCGGGATCTCCGCCGATCCGATCGCGGACCTGCGGGCCTTCGCCGCGGCGGAGCACCTGACCTTCCCGCTGCTGTCCGACGACGGTGCCCGGGTCGCGCAGGAGTACGGCGCCTGGGGCGAGAAGACCGTGGGCGGCTCGACGTTCGAGGGCGTTCTGCGCTCGACCTTCGTCATCGGCCCCGACGGCGATGTCCGCTCGGCCGAGTACAACGTCGAGGCCACGGGCCACGTCGCCCGACTCCGCGAGCAGCTGCTCGGCTGAGAGGGCCGGCACAGGCGACCGGGCCGAGACATCGGCCACCCGACGGGGGGCGCGGCACACGCCGCGTCCCCCGTCGGCATGGGGAGCCCCGATACAAGACCGACGGGCGATGGGGCCGATCGCGAAGCTCAGGGGAACTGAGGCTTGACATCCGCGACGGGTGCCCATAACGTTTGCATTGTAGAAGTTACTTTCCACCTGTCGGAAACTCTTCGGATGTTCGACCTCCGTTGTAGCACGTTCAGGGCGTCGATGAAGCGTCCGTGTGCGTCGCTTCGGAAGGGACGGCGATGCAGCTGTCAGCGTTCAACGAGATCGAGGCGGGCGAGGCCGCGGACCTGCTCCGTGCCTGCGCCCACGTCGATCGCTGGGCACGGGAGATCGCGGCCGGCCGGCCGTATGCCTCCGTGGCCGAGGTCTCGGCGGCGGCGCGTGCCTGCGCCGATCTGTGGACGGAGGCCGAGATCGACGAGGCCCTCGCCCGCCACCCCCGCATCGGCGAACGCGCCCGGGGCGCGGCCGAGGATGCCCGGATGAGCCGGGCGGAGCAGTCCGGCCTGGGCATCACCGACGACGTCCAGCGCCGCCTGGACGAGGGGAACGCCGCCTACGAGGACGCGTTCGGCTTCGTGTTCCTCATCCGCGCCGCCGGGCGCACCGCCGAGGAGATCCTCGCCGAGCTCGAACGCCGCATGACCCACACCCCGGAGACGGAACGCCGGGTCGCGGCCGAGCAGCTTCGTGAGATCGCCGTACTACGACTGGAAGGACTGCTGTCCCCCATGGCCTCGTTCATCACCACCCACGTGCTCGACGCGCAGTCGGGCCGGCCCGCCGCCGGGATCGACGTCGAGCTCGCCCACCGGGACGCCACCGGCTGGGTCACGGTCGCCACCGGCCGGACCGACGACGACGGCCGCATCGGCGACCTCGGCCCCGAGGCCCTCGCCGGTGGCACCTACCGCGTCACGTTCGACACCGGCGCCTATTTCGCCGGGCACGACACCCCCACCTTCTATCCCGAGGTCTCGGTCACCTTCACCGTCGATGCCGACGAGAAGCACTACCACGTACCGATCCTCCTGAGCCCATTCGCCTACTCCACCTACCGTGGCAGCTGAAAGGAAGCAAGATGACCACCGTTGACACCACCCCGGACACGACTCCGCGCGAACTGCCGAGCGAGAACGCCCGGATGCATGCCGCCTCCCACGGCAAGGGCGGGGTCCACCTCGTCCGCATCGACCGGGACGGCCCGGTCCACCACATCACCGACTACACCGTCTCCTCCGCCATCCGCGGCGACCTCGACCGCATCTACACCCACGGCGACAACTCCACCTGCGTGGCCACGGACACGCAGAAGAACATCACGTTCTCCCTCGCCCGCGACGGCGTGGGCACGCCCGAGGAGTTCGCCCTGAAGTTCGGCCGGTTCATGTTCTCGGAATGGCCCGAGATCGTCACCGGTGGCCGCTGGGAGGTCAAGAAGGTCGACTGGGATCGGATCGTCGGCGACCACGGCCCGCACGACCACTCCTTCGTGCGCTCCGGCAAGGAGGAGCGTTACGCGGTCGTCCAGGCAGAGGGGAAGGACTTCCACATCGTCTCCGGCCTCAAGGAGCTCACCGTGCTCAAGTCCTCCGGGTCGTCCTTCGTGGGCTACCCCAAGGGCACGTACACGACCCTGGCCGAGACGACCGACCGGATCATGTCGACCGACGTCTCCGCCTGGTGGGAGTACAACACCCTCGAGGCGGACTTCGACGCGATCTTCGACTCGGTTCGCCACATCATCCTGACCGAGTTCGCGGAGCGCTTCTCCATGGCGCTGCAGAACACGATGTGGGCGATCAGCTCGCGGATCATCGACACCCACCCCGAGATCGACACGGTGCGGCTGCAGTGCCCGAACAACCACCACTTCGTGGTCGACCTGAGCCCGTTCGGCCAGGACAACCCGAACGTCGTCTTCTACGCGGCCGACCGCCCCTTCGGCGATATCACCTCGGAGGTGGTGCGCACGGGCACGACCCCGACCCCGGCCGCCTGGACCACCATCCCGTCCTTCACCTGACCCCCGTTCCGGCGGCCGGAGCGCTCAGGGCGCCCCGGCCGTCGGCGCCTCATCTCAAAGGAGAGAAACTATGACGGCACAGTCGGCTGCCGCCACCCGGAAGGGCGCGAGGCCCGAGGACGAACGCCTCGGGCTCGGAGCGAACTTCGCCTTCGGCCTCCAGCACGTCCTGACCATGTACGGCGGCATCATCGCCGTGCCCCTCATCATCGGCCAGGCCGCCGGTCTCGACGCCACGCAGGTCGCGTTGCTCGTGGCGTCCTGCCTGTTCGTCGGCGGCCTCGCCACCATGCTCCAGGCCTGGGGGCTGCCGTTCTTCGGATCGCAGCTGCCCCTCGTCCAGGGCGTCTCCTTCGCGGGCGTCTCCACCATGCTCGCGATCATGAACAGCGGGGAGCTGGTCGCGGCGAGCCCGAACGAGAAGCTCCAAGCGGTCTTCGGCGCGGTCATCGGAGCCTCCGTCATCGGCCTGATCATCGCGCCGTTCTTCGCGAAGATCGTGCGGTTCTTCCCGCCGGTCGTCACCGGCACCGTCATCACCGTCATCGGCCTCTCGCTCATGCGCGTCGCCGCGGACTGGGCCATGGGCGGCGTCGGATCGGCGACCTTCGGCGAGCCGAGCAACATCGTGCTCGCGCTCCTCACGCTCGTCGTCGTGCTCGGCCTGTCGAAGGTCGGCATCTCCATGGTGTCGCGGATGTCGATCCTGCTGGGCATCGTGGTGGGAACGATCATCGCCATCCCGTTCGGGAAGGTCGACTTCTCCGGGATCACCGAGGCCGGCGTCGTCGCCGTCCCCGAACCGTTCCACTTCGGGTTGCCGACGTTCGCGATCGGGGCGATCGTGTCGATGTTCGTGGTCATCATCGTGACGATGGTGGAGACGACCGCCGACATCCTCGCCGTCGGCGAGATCGTCAAGACCAAGGTCGACTCGAAGCGGATCGCGTCGGGCCTGCGGGCGGACATGATCTCCTCGGCCATCGCGCCGATCTTCAACTCCTTCACGCAGTCCGCCTTCGCCCAGAACGTGGGCCTCGTGGCGATCACCAAGGTCAAGTCGAGGTTCGTCGTCGTGGCCGGCGGCGTCATCCTCGTCGTGCTCGGCCTGCTGCCGGTCGTCGGCGGCATCGTGGCCGTCATCCCGCCGCCGGTTCTCGGCGGGGCGGGCATCGTGCTGTTCGGCAGCGTCGCCGCCGCGGGCATCCGGACCCTGGGAACCGTCAAGTACGACGGCAACATGAACCTCATCATCGTCGCCGTCGGCATCGCGGTGGGGATCCTGCCCGAGGTGCGGCCCGAGTTCTACGAGCAGTTCCCCACGGCCGTCCAGATCATCTTCGGTTCGGGGATCTCCTCCGCGGCGATCTTCGCCGTCGTCATGAACCTGGTGTTCAACCACTTCAGCAGCGGCACCCCGGACAACCCCTCGGTCTTCGCCGCGGGCACCGGCCGGGTCATCACCGAGAAGCAGTTCCGCCGGCTCCAGGACGGCGACTACGTCCAGGACGGCAAGCTGCACACGGCCGCCGGGGAGGAGATTCCGGTCGTCTCCAAGCGCGAGGCCGTCATCGTCCACGACGCGGTCGTCGCCGGCGAGGTCGCCTCCCAGGAGGACGTGGCCAAGGTGCTCGAGCGCGCCGTCGAGGACTGACCCGCTCCGGAACACGCGCGAGCACGCGAGACAGCGCCGGCCGGCCGAGATCATACTCGGCCGGCCGGCGCTCTCGTGGGTCTCAGTCGGTCAGGAGGGTCTCGGCGATCTCGTGCGCGGCGTGCTGGAGCACGGGCACGGCGCGCTTGCCGAAGTCGGGGGTCACGCGCGAGTCCGGGCCCGAGATCGACAGCGCGGTGGGGGTCGGCGCACGGGGGACCGGGACGGCGAAGCACCGCACCCCGATCTCCTGCTCGCCGTCGTCGACCGCGAAGCCCCGCTCCCGGATGAGCGCGAGCTCGGAGAGCAGCGCCGCGGGAGTGACGATCGTGCGGTCGGTCGCCGCGGGCATGCCGACCCGGCCGAGGATCTCCATGACGGTCTGGTCCGGCAGCTGGGAGAGCACGGCCTTGCCGACCCCGGCGGAGTGCGGGAAGACCCGCCGGCCCACCTCCGTGAACATCCGCATCGAGTGGGCCGAGGAGGCCTGCGCCACGTAGACGACCATGTCGCGGTCGATCATCGCCAGGTTGGCGCTCTCCCCGAGCTCCTGTGCGAGGGCCGCGAGGTAGGGACGGGCATCCGAGCCGAGCTGGCGGCCCGCGCTCTCCCCGAGCCGGATGAGGCGGGGCCCGAGGGTGTAGCGCCGCGAGGGCAGCTGGCGCACGTAGCCGTGTGCGAGGAGCGTGCGCATGAGCCGGTGTATCGTCGGCAGCGGGAGGTCGGTGTGTTCGGCCAGCTCGCTCAGCGTCGCCTGTCCGCCGGCGTCCGTGAGGAGCTCGAGCAGTTCGACCGCCCGGTCGACCGACTGCACGGTCCCGGATCGGGTGCTGCTGCGGGTGGGGGCGGCTGCGCTCATGCTGTGCCTCGTCTACATCGGGTGCGATGACGGCGACCGGTTCGAGTGCTCTCGCGACGACCTCGACTGCTCGGCGCCGGTCGTGCACGGTGATGCGCGATTGCGCATGGCTCTACGGCGACTCGGCAGGGTGTCGGGGAGGGGTGTCGGGGAGGGGTGTCGGGGAGGGGTGCCATCGTTTCAGATAGTGGAAAGTATACTCCACGCTGTGACATAGTGCACGTTCGGGTCGGTCGCGTCCGTCTTGTCGCTCACGGGCGCGCCGCCTCAGGCGGGTGCGACCGGATGGACGATTCGCTTGGGGCGCGGGGTGGCGAACGTGCGGACCTTCGACGTGCTCAGCCCGAGCCGGACGAGGGATTCGGCGACGGTCACCGCGGCCGCGACCCCGTCGACCACGGGAACCCCGGTCGCCTCCTGGACGGCCGCGTCGAGGCCGGCCATCCCGCCGCACCCGAGGCAGATGACCTCGGCGCGATCCTCCGTGACCGCGCGCACGGATTGCGCCACGATGGCCTCGACCGCTCGGTCGTGATCGCCCTCGAGCTCGAGCACCGACAGCCCCGAGGCGCGGACCGAGGCGCAGCGCTGGAGCAGCCCGGCGGTGAGCAGGCGGTCCTCGATCAGGGGAACGGTGCGATCGAGGGTCGTCACCACCGAGTACTTGTGCCCGAGATACTGGGCGGTGGCGGCGGCGGCCTCCGTGATGTCCACGACCGGCACGTCGCACAGCTCCTGCAGGCCCTCGCGTCCGTGTTCGCCGTAGCCGGCCTGGATGACGGCGTCGTAGTGGCCCTCGTAGGCGCGGACCGCCTCCTGCACGGCGACGGCCGCGAGGAAGGATTCGTGGTTGCCCTCGACGGATTCGGCGCCGAATTCCGGGGTGATCCCGACGATCTCGGTTCCGGGTGCGGCGACGGACCGGGCCGAGGCCGCGATCGTGTCGGTCATGGAGCGGGTGGTGTTGACGTTCGCGACAAGGATGCGCATGGGATCTCCTCAGTGCAGGGGTGGGACGGCGATCGCCTCGCCGTCGACGTCGTGGTAGTCCTTGTGGTGGTCGGCGATGATCCAGAAGATGGCCGCGGCGAGGATCGCCCCGATGAACCAGGAGAAGCCCGCGATGCCCTCGAAGAACGGCACGAGGGCGACGATCAGGGCGACGGCGGCGGCGGGGGCGCCGGCGGCGACGGCCTTGAGGTTCGTGCCGCGGGTGTAGGCGTACTCGCCCTTCGGGTCCTGCGAGTACAGGTCGGGCACGTTGATCCTGCCCCGGCGCACGACCCAGTAGTCGACGATGATCACGCCGAAGATCGGCCCGAGCAGGGCGCCGAGCCCGCCGAGGAAGTACTCGATGACCGCCGGGCTGTTGTACAGGTTCCACGGCAGGATGATCAGCCCGATGATCGCGGTGATGATGGCGGCCCGTTTGAAGTTCAGGTGCTTCGGGAAGAAGTTGGCGAACATGTAGATGGGGGCCACGAAGTTCGCCATGAGGTTGACCGCGATCGTCAGGATGATGAGCGCGAGCGAGGCGAGGGCGAGTAGGAGCGTGTTCGGGATCTGCTCGACCACGTCGCTCGGCGACTCGATGAAGGTGCCGTTGATGCTGAACTCGCTGGCGGAGAGCGCCACGACGATGACGGCGAAGAACATCATGTTGATCGGGATGCCGAAGAAGTTCCCCTTGAGCACGGCCTTCTGGTGGGGGGCGCCGCGGGTGAAGTCGCAGAAGTTGAGCACGAACGTGCCGTAGATGACCACCCACAGGGCCGCGGCCTTGCCGATGTCGAGCCACATCGCCCCGCCGGTGGGCGCGGGATCGCCGGCGGCCGTGAGCGCCGGGCTCCAGTCGATCGTGATGCCCGCGCTCAGCGCCTTGGTGAACACCCAGATCGCCAGGGCGAGGAACGTGACGAGGATGATCGGCCCGGCGAAGGCCTCGTACTTGCGGATCATCTCCATCCCGCGGATGACGATGAGGACCTGGAGGATCCACAGCGCGACGAATGCGATCCAGCCGAGGGGGGACAGCCCGAGGAAGGTGCTCTCGTCGAGCTTCGCGGCCGGCTCGTACAGGGCGATGATGAGCACCTTGAGCACGACCGCGGCGAGGTAGGTCTGGATGCCGAACCAGGCGATGGCGACGACGCCGCGGACGGCCGCGGGCACCTTGGCGCCGACGACCCCGAAGGAGATGCGGCTCATGACGGGGAACGGAACGCCCGTGCGCTCGCCCATGATGCCGGAGATCGACAGGAGCACGAAGAGCAGGCCGGAGGCGATGAGGAAGGCGAGCAGGATCTGCCAGCCCCCGAGGCCGAGGGCGAACAGGCCGATCGCGAAGGTGTAGTTGCCGAGGGAGTGGGCGTCGTTGGCCCACAGGGTGAAGATCGAGTACGCGTGCCAGGTGCGGCCCGAGCGGGTGGTCGGGGCGAGATCGCGGTTGTAGAGGGCCGGGCTCGTGCCCGCGGGGGCCGGATGGGAGGGCTGCGGGTCGTGGGGGGCGCGCTGCTGCTCCGGTGCGCCCGTGCCCCAGGGCTCCGGACCGGCATGGTGGCGCGGCGGGCCGGTGCTCACGTCGATGCCGGGATGGGTGCGATCACTCGGCGCGCTCTCGCCTGGGCCACCTGGGCCGTCGGCGCCGGCTGGGCCGGCTGCGCGTGCTGAGCCCTGCCCGCGGTCGTTGTCGTCGCGCATGTCTGGTCTCCTCATCGAGCTGAATGTCGACCCCGGTCTCGTGCGCGGTCGCGCTCCGGGCCGGGGAGCCTTCCGGATGGTCCACGGCGGGTCACCGCTCGGTGGTCGGTGCCCGGGAGCGGTGGTTCCGTACCGCGTCGGCTCCATCTGGTCCCATGCAGGTTCCATGTTGCGGAAGGTCAGTTCTGCATAATGAAACTGTAACGAGCCGGGCGGGGGCGGTCAACCCTTCCGGGAGTGAGGTGGGCGACCTCTCGGATGTCGCCCCGACGTCTTCCCACGGCCCTCGGGATCGGCTATGCTATTTCAGATAGCGAAAGTAAAACTCCACCTTGCGACAGATTGGACAGGCCAATGGCGGCGATTCCTAGCCCGAGCTACGCGATCACCCTCCGTCTGGAGGCGCCGACGGGACCCCGGACGACGACGAACCTCGTCGCGGCCGTGGGTGCCACCGGAGCGGCGGTGACCGCCGTGGACGTCGTCGAGTCGACGGACACGCAGATGGTCGTGGACATCTCGGCGAACGCCCGCGACGACGCCCACGTCGGCGAGATGCGCGTCGCGCTCGAGGCGATCGACGGCGTGACGGTCCGGCACGTGTCGGATGCGACCTTCCTCATGCACCTGGGCGGCAAGCTCGAGGTGCGCCCCAAGGTGAATCTGCGCCACCGCGAGGACCTCTCCCGTGCGTACACCCCAGGGGTGGCCCGGGTGAGCCTGGCGATCGCGGAACGCCCCGAGGACGCGCGGCGGCTGACGATCGCCCGGAACACGGTCGCCGTCGTGACCGACGGCACCGCGGTGCTGGGCCTCGGCGACATCGGCCCCGCCGCGGCGATGCCCGTGATGGAGGGCAAGGCGGCCCTGTTCAAGCAGTTCGCCGGGGTCGATGCCTGGCCGGTGCCGCTCGACACGAAGGACACCGAGGAGATCATCCGGATCGTCAAGGCGATCGCGCCGGCCTACGGCGGGGTGAACCTCGAGGACATCTCGGCGCCGCGGTGCTTCGAGATCGAGCGCCGCCTGCGCGAGGAGCTCGACATCCCGGTGTTCCACGACGACCAGCACGGCACCGCGATCGTCGTGCTCGCCGCGCTCATCAACGCCCTCAAGGTCGTGGGCAAGGCGATCGAGGACGTGCGCATCGTCGTCTCGGGCGTGGGCGCCGCGGGGTCGGCGATCATCCGCCTGCTCGTCGGTCAGGGGGCCCGCAACATCGTCGGTTTCGACCGCAACGGCTCGATCCACGCCGGCAGCGACTACAGCGACGACCACCGCGAGTGGCTCGTCAAGAACACCAACCCCGAGGGATTCGCCGGGTCGCTCACCGACGGCCTCGTCGGGGCGGACGTGTTCATCGGCGTCTCCGCCGGGAACATCCTCACCGGCGAGGACGTGTCCCGCATGGCCGAGGGGGCGATCGTGTTCGCACTGGCCAACCCGACCCCCGAGGTCGACCCGATCGCCGCGGCCGAGCACGCGGCCGTCGTGGCCACGGGGCGGTCGGACTACCCGAACCAGATCAACAACGTGCTCGCCTTCCCCGGCCTGTTCCGGGGGCTGCTCGATGCCCGCGCGAGCGCGATCTCCGACGAGGTGCTGCGGGCGAGCGCCGTGGCGATCGCCGATGTCGTGGCGGACGGCGAGCGCAATCCGTCGTATATCGTGCCGTCGGTGTTCGACGCCGCCGTCGCCAAGAAGGTGGCGGCCGCCGTGGTCGAGGTCGTCCGTGCCGAGCGGGCCGCGAGCGGCGAGGAGCCTCCCCTGACCGGGGCGCTGCCGCTCGGCGCGGGACAGGAATGAGTGCGGTGACGACGGTGAACGAACGCATCGAGGCCCTGCTCGCACCCGTCGACGCCGCGGCCGCCCGGAACTATCCGGGGGACGACGGCTCTCGCCAGCCGATCCATTCGGTCTACCTCCCCGGTGACCGGTACCGGCCCTCGACCCCGCGGGAATGGGGGGAGGCGGCGCTCGAGGCCGTCGCCGAGATCGGTGGCATGACCGAGCTCATGCGCATCCACGGCCTCGTGGACGACGCCGATGAGGCGGCGAGGATCGCCGCCAAGGTCGAGGCGAAGCTGCGCACGGAGCCGATCGAGGACCTGCGCCTCGACTTCGAGGACGGCTTCGGCGATCGCGGGGACGAGGCCGAGGACGAGGCGGTGCGCGCCGGTGCCCGATTCGTGGCGCAGGCGGCGAGCGAGGGCACGGCGCCCCCGTTCATCGGCATCCGCTTCAAGTGCTTCGAGCCGCGCACGCGCGCCCGCGGCCTGCGGAGCCTGGAGCTGTTCGTCGACGAGCTCGCGCCCCGCGGGCTGCCGGAGAACCTCGTGCTCACCCTCCCGATGGTCACCGATGTCGCCCAGATCGAGGCGATGGTGCTCATGCTCTCCGAACTCGAACGTCGCCACGGCCTGCGCGAGGGGCGGCTGACCTTCGAGATCCAGGTCGAGACCCCGCAGGCCATCCTCGGGGTCGACGGCACCTCGCCGCTGCCGCGGATGATCGCCGCCGGCGGGGGGCGCATCACCGGCATGCCCTACGGCACCTACGACTACTCCGCCTCCGTGGGCATCGCTGCGGCGTACCAGTCGATGGAGCATCCCGCGGCGGACTACGCCAAGGAGGTCATGCAGGCGGCGGCGGCCGGCACGGGGGTGCGGCTGAGCGACGGATCGACCAACATCCTCCCCGTCGGGGCGGGCGCGCGCGCGGCCTGGGCGCTCCACGGGCGACTCGTGACCCGCTCGCTCGAGCGCGGCTTCTACCAGGGGTGGGACCTGCACCCGGCGCAGCTTCCGAGCCGGTACGCCGCCACCTACGCCTTCTTCCGGCGCTCCCTGAGCGATGCCAACCGGCGCCTGGCGGTCTACCTGGGGGAGGGGACCGGCAGCGTCATGGACGAGCCGGCCACGGCCCGGGCGCTCGCCTGGTTCCTGCGCCGCGGGCTCGACTGCGGCTCGATCGACGAGGGCGAGCTCGCGGTGCCGGTCACCGCACTGGCGGAGCTCATGGCGCCGTAGGGGCCGGGTCAGCGGGCGGGGACCTCCCACGTGTGCACCGGCTCGTTCGAGTGCATGCCCGCCATGTAGAGCGCGAGCATCTCCCGCAGGGCCTCCGGGCGGGAGATGCCGCGCTCCTCCAGGGCCGTGACCGTGGCGACCTGCCAGGAGGCGCCGTTGCGGCGCAGCTTGCAGCGCGCCTCGACGACGCCGAGGTAGCGGTCGACGACCGAGCCGGAGACCCGGAGGCGCCCCAGCCCCTCGGCGGCCAGCGGCAGGAGGTGGCGCAGGATGAGCTCGTCCCACGGGGCCTCGCCGAATCCGGGCCAGTACAGCGTGGCCTCGACGCCGCGTTCGGCCCCGGCGGCGAAGTTCGCGGCGGCCGCGGAGAACGACATCCGGGTCCAGGTCGGCCGCTCCTCGGTCGCGAGCATCTCCATGCAGCCGTAGTAGAAGGCGGCGTTGGCGAGGATGTCGACGACCGTCGGGCCCGCCGGCAGCACCCGGTTCTCGACCCGCAGGTGCGGCCGGCCATCGACGACGTCGTAGATCGGCCTGTTCCAGCGGTAGATCGTGCCGTTGTGCAGCCGCAGCTCCTGCAGCCGCGGGGCCCGCCCGGCCGCGAGCTCCGCCTCGGGATCCTCCGCGGTCGTCTCCGGCAGGAGTGCGGGGAAGTAGCGCACGTTCTCCTCGAACAGGTCGAAGATCGAGGTGATCCACGATTCACCGAAGAAGACGGGCGGGCGCACGCCCTGGTTGCGCAGCTCGGGGGAGCGGGTGTCGGTGGCCTGGAGGAACAGCTCGGTGCGGGTCTCGGCCCAGAGGCGTCGTCCGAACAGGAACGGGGAGTTCGCCCCGAGCGCGAGCTGCGGGCCCGCGAGCAGCTGGGCGGCGTTCCAGGCGGGCGCGAACTCGGCGGGGGAGACCTGCAGGTGCAGTTGCACCGACGTGCACGCCGATTCCGGTGCGAGGGTCGAGGTGTACATCCGCAGCGGCTCCGGACCGGCGATGTCGAGCTCGATGTCCTCCCGGCGCGCCGCGAAGACCGCCTCCTCGAGTGCCGCGTACCGGGGGTTGGCGCTCATCCAGTCCTCGGTCAGGTGCTCCGGCGCGAGCGTCGGCAGGATCCCGATCATGGCGATCGCGGCGCCGCGGGAGTGGGCGCGCAGGTCGGCGTGGTCGAGGGCGGCCCGCAGCTCCTGCTCGAGCCGGAGCACCGAATCTCCCGGCAGCGGCTGCGGCGGAACATTGAGCTCGATGTTGTAGCGGGCCAGTTCGGTCTGGAAGGCCGGGTCGGCGATCGCCTCAAGCACCTGGGCGTTCTTCATCGCGGGCTCGAGCCGGTCGTCGACGAGGTTGAGCTCGATCTCCAGCCCGGTCCGGGCGGGCCCCGTCTCGAAGCTGTGGTGGGCGAGCATCTGCCCGAAGACGTCGAGGCAGCGCCGCACCTTGGCCCGGTACTGCAGCCGCTGTTCCCGCGTGAACGTCCTGCTGCTGATCTCGTCGCCCATGGCCTTCTCCTCGGTGCTGCGGCCGCCGTGGTGCTCCTCGTGTCTCCCGCTGGTCTCTCACTATGACATTCCGGCCGGGGCGCCGGGGATGCACACGGGGATGCACATCGGGGGCGAGTCATCCTCGACGCACCGTGACTCCCTCGAAGCACCTTGACTCCCGGATCCGGACTGGGCTAGTCTTTCACATAACAGAACTGAACTTCCGCATTATGAAAACTGTGAGACACCGATGCGGAGGAGTCGACGGGCCGGCCACGCCGAGGTGGCGCTGCCGCCCGTCGGATGCACAGCCGACCCGAGGAGAACGTGTGACTGCGACCCGCTACAGCGTGAACTGTTCCATCTTGTTGACCGACCTTCCCCTGGCCGAGCGGCCGGCCGCGGCCAAGGCCGCGGGCTTCGACGGGGTGGAGTTCTGGTGGCCGTTCGCCACCTCGACGCCGGCCCAGGATGAGGTGGATGCGTTCGTGCGCACGATCACCGACGCCGGCGTGCAGCTGACGGGCCTGAACTTCAACGCGGGGAACATGCCCGGCGGCGACCGCGGCCTCGTCTCCTGGCCCGCCCGCTCCGGCGAGTTCCGCGACAACCTCGACGTGGTCACCCGGATCGGTGAGGCCACCGGTTGCACGGGCTTCAACGCCCTCTACGGCAACCGCGTCGAGGACTCCACGCCCGCGGCCCAGGACGACCTCGCCGCCGAGAACCTCGCCCTGGCCGCCCGCGCCGTCGCCCGGATCGGGGGCACCGTGCTCGTCGAACCCGTCTCGGGCACCCCGGCGTACCCGCTCAAGACCTCCGCGGACGCGATCGCCGCGATCGACCGCGCGGGCGAGGAGAACATCGGCCTCCTGTTCGACGTGTTCCACCTGAGCGTCAACGGCGACGACGTCGACGCCGCGCGGGCCGCCTACGCCGACCGCATCGCCCACGTGCAGATCGCCGACGCCCCCGGCCGCGACCAGCCGGGAACCGGCGACCTGCCCATCGCGCGCTGGGTCGAGGACCTCGCCGCGGGCGGTTACGACGGTTGGATCGGGCTCGAGTACAAGCCCGCCACCGAGCAGTCCGCCGCCGACCCCTTCGCCTGGCTTCCCCGAGCCCGACGCTCCGCCTCCAACTGACCGACTGACCGAAAGGACTCCGCCATGACCAACATCGCCTTCATCGGCCTCGGCATCATGGGTGCCCCGATGGCCCTCAACCTGCAGAACGCCGGCTTCTCCGTCACCGGCCACAACCGCACCCCGCGCTACGACGACCTCGTCGCCGCCGGGGGCGCGGGCGCCGATACGGCCGCGGCGGCCGTCGCCGACGCCGACGTCATCGCCATCATGGTGCCCGACTCGGCCGACGTGGCCGGCGTGCTCCGCGACGAGACGGACGGCGTCTTCGACCACGCGAAGCCCGGCGCGCTCATCATCGACTTCTCCTCGATCCGCCCGGACGTGGCCCAGGAACTCGCCGCCGAGGCGACCGAGCGCGGCTTCCGGATGCTCGACGCGCCCGTCTCCGGCGGCGAGCCCGGGGCGATCAACGCCCTGCTCTCGATCATGGTCGGCGGGGACGCGGCGGACTTCGCCGAGGCCCAGCCGGTCTTCGACGCCGTGGGCAAGACGATCGTGCACGTCGGTCCCGCCGGCTCCGGCCAGACGGTCAAGGCGGCGAACCAGCTCATCGTGGCCACGAACATCCAGGCGCTGAGCGAGGCCGTCGTGTTCCTCGAGGCCTACGGCGTGGACATGCCCGCGGCCGTCCAGGTGCTCGGCGGCGGCCTGGCCGGCTCGGCCGTGCTCAACCAGAAGGCGCAGAAGATCCTCGACCGCGACTTCGCCCCGGGCTTCCGCATCGACCTGCACCACAAGGACATGGGCATCGTCACCTCGGCCGCCCGCGAGGCGGGCGTGAGCGTGCCGGTCGGAGCGCTCATCGCCCAGCTCATGGGCGCCGCCCGGGCCATGGGCGACGGCGGGCTCGACCACTCGGGCCTGTTCCGCACGACCCAGCGGCTCTCGGGCCGCGAGGACTGAGCCGACGATCACCCCGGAGGGCGCGCTGCGCCGTCCCCACGACCAGCGGCCCACGGCCGCGAGAATCTGAGAAGGAGGCCCGATATGGCACGGATGCGTGCGGTGGATGCCGCAGTGGCCATTTTGGCGAAGGAAGGCGCGACGCAGGCGTTCGGTCTGCCCGGCGCGGCGATCAACCCGTTGTATTCCGCGATGAAGGACCATGGCGGAATCCGGCACGTGCTCGCCCGGCACGTCGAGGCGGCCTCACACATGGCCGACGGCTATTCGCGGACGACGCCGGGCAACATCGGCGTGTGCATCGGCACGTCGGGCCCGGCGGGCACCGACATGATCACCGGCCTGTACGCGGCGGCGGCGGACTCGATCCCGATGCTGTGCATCACGGGCCAGGCGCCCGTGGCCAAGCTCGACAAGGAGGACTTCCAGGCGGTCGACATCGCCGCGATCGCCGCTCCGGTGACGAAGATGGCCAAGACCGTGCTCGAGGCGGGCCAGGTGCCGCAGGTCTTCGCCCAGGCCTTCCACCTCATGCGCTCCGGCCGGCCGGGGCCGGTGCTCATCGATCTGCCGATCGACGTGCAGCTGACCGAGATCGAGTTCGACATCGACACCTACGAGCCGTTGCCGGTGTACAAGCCGGCCGCGACCCGGGCCCAGGCCGACAAGGCGATCGACATGCTGCTCGCCTCCGAGCGGCCGGTGATCATCGCCGGCGGCGGGATCCTCAACTCGGCGGCCGAGGAGAAGCTCGTCGCCTTCGCCGAGCTCGTGGGCGTGCCGGTCATCCCCACCCTCATGGGCTGGGGCGTCATCCCCGACGACCACGAGCTCATGGTCGGGATGGTCGGCCTGCAGACCGCGCACCGCTACGGCAACGCGACCCTGCTCGAATCGGACTTCGTGCTCGGGATCGGCAACCGGTGGGCGAACCGCCACACCGGCAACGTCGAGTCCTACCGGCGGGGCCGCACCTTCATCCACGTCGACGTCGAGCCCACCCAGATCGGGCGCGTGTTCGCCCCCGACTTCGGCATCAGCTCTGATGCCGGGGCGGCCCTGGATCAGTTCATCGCCGTCGCCACCGAGCGCAAGGCGGCGGGCACGCTTCCGGACTACTCCGGG
Organism: Pseudactinotalea sp. HY160; assembly: GCF_009372055.1. Classification (NCBI taxonomy): domain Bacteria; kingdom Bacillati; phylum Actinomycetota; class Actinomycetes; order Micrococcales; family Cellulomonadaceae; genus Pseudactinotalea; species Pseudactinotalea sp. HY160. The sequence continues at coordinate 62,434 of NZ_WHMT01000009.1, forward strand.
TGGGTGGCCGACTGCGTCGAGCGCAAGCGCACGATGCTGCGCAAGACGCACTTCACCGAGGTGCCGATCAAGCCGCAGCGGGTGTACGAGGAGATGAACAGGGCGTTCGGCCGCAGCACCCGCTACGTGACCACGATCGGGCTCTCGCAGATCGCCGGCGGGCAGTTCCTGCACGTGTACGAGCCGCGGCGCTGGATCAACGCGGGCCAGGCCGGCCCGCTCGGCTGGACCGGCCCGGCCGCGCTCGGGGTCGCCACCGCGGCCCCCGAGGAGCAGGTCGTGGCGCTCAGCGGCGACTACGACTTCCAGTTCATGATCGAGGAGCTCGCGGTGGGGGCCCAGCACAACATCCCCTACGTGCACGTCGTGGTGAACAACTCCTACCTCGGCCTCATCCGCCAGTCGCAGCGCGCGTTCGACATGGACTATCACGTGCAGCTCGGCTTCGAGAACCTCAACTCCCCGCAGACCGAGGGCTACGGCGTCGACCACGTCAAGGTCGCCGAGGGCCTCGGCTGCAAGGCGATCCGCGTGACCGACCCGGAGGACCTGCTCGAGTCGTTCTCGAAGGCCGAGGCCATGGCCGCGGAGTTCCGGGTGCCGGTGGTGGTCGAGGTCATCCTCGAGCGGGTGACCAACATCGCGATGGGCGCGGCCGAGCTCGACGGCGTGAACGAGTTCGAGGCGCTGGCGATCTCCCCCGACGACGCCCCCACCGCGCTCGCTCTGCTTGACTAGTGCCATGACAACCGTGGTCATCGCCCCCGACAAGTTCAAGGGTTCACTCACCGCGGCGCAGGTGGCCGATCACCTCGCCCGGGGAATCGAAGCGGCGCTCGCAGCGGACGGTGGCGCCGCCGTCGAGATCCGATCGGTGCCGATGGCCGACGGCGGCGAGGGAACGGTCGACGCCGCCCTCGCCGCCGGGTTCACCCCCGTGACCCTCGAGGTGACCGGCCCGCTCGGAACCCGCGTGCGGGCCGACTACGCCCTCGACGAGGGATCCGGGACGGCCGTGGTCGAGATGGCGCTCGCCTCCGGGCTCGCCATGACCGGCGCCACCGACGCCCACGCCCGCGCCGCCACCTCCCGCGGCACCGGGGAGCTCGTCGCCCACGCCCTCGACGCCGGCGCCCGCCGGATCGTCCTCGGCGTCGGCGGCAGCGCCTCCACCGACGGGGGCGCGGGGATGATCGCCGCCCTGGGCGCGCGCCTGCTCGGCGCCACGGGCGAGGAGATCGAGGACGGCGGTGCGGCGCTCGCCTCGCTCGCGAGCGTCGACCTGGCCGGGCTGCACCCCCGTATCGGCGACGTGGAGTTCGTGCTCGCCGCGGACGTCGACAACCCGCTGCTGGGGCCGGCCGGCGCCGCGGCGGTCTACGGACCGCAGAAGGGGGCGAGCCCGGACACCGTGGCCGAGCTCGACGAGGCCCTCGCCCGGTGGGCCCGGGTGCTCGCCGGGGCCGGCCTCGAGGGCGCGGAGCGCGGGATCGACCAGCCCGGTGCCGGGGCCGCCGGCGGGGTCGGCTACGCCGCCCTCGCCGTCCTCGGCGCCCACCGCGAGTCCGGCATCGACGTCGTGCTCGAGCTGACCGGCTTCGCCGCGAAGGTGGCCGGAGCGGCCCTCGTGATCACCGGCGAGGGCAGCCTGGACGAGCAGTCCCTCTCGGGCAAGACGCCCGTGGGGGTGGCCCGGGCGGCGACCGCGGCGGGCGCGATCACCGTGGCGGTGGCCGGACGCTCGACCCTGACGGAGGAGCAGCTGCGGGCGGCGGGCATCGCCGGCAGGTACGCACTGCTCGACATCGAACCCGATCCGGAGGTCTGCATGCGTGAGGCCGGCCGGCTGTTGGAACTCTTGGGTCGCCGGGTGGCGGCCGATCATCTCGAGGAGGAATCATGACGTATGACCGGGTCATCCGCGGTGAGCGGGTCCTGAGCGCCGCGGGATTCAGGCCACGGGAGGTGGCCGTCACCGCCGGCAAGATCGTGGCGACGGCGCCGCTCGGCACGGGCCTCGAGGCGGACGACATCATCGAACTCGCCGCCGACGAGGTACTCATCCCGGGGCTCGTGGACACCCACGTCCACGTGAACGAACCGGGTCGCACCGACTGGGAGGGCTTCGACTCCGCCACCCGGGCCGCGGCCAGGGGCGGGATCACGACGATCATCGACATGCCCCTCAACTCCATCCCGCCGACGACCAGCGTGGCCGGCCTCGAGGCGAAGGTCGCCGCGACCGAGGGCAAGCGGCACGTGCACGTCGGCTTCTGGGGCGGGGCCGTGCCGGGGAACACCGCCGACCTGCGTCCGCTGCACGAGGCGGGCGTCGTGGGCGTCAAGTGCTTCATGCAGCCCTCCGGCGTGGACGAGTTCCCGCCCCTGAGCCTCGACGAACTCGAGGCCGATCTGCGGGAGCTGGCCACGTTCGACGGGCAGATGATCGTGCACGCCGAGGACGAGCGCACGCTCGACGCGGCGCCTGCGGCCAGCGGCGACGCCTACGACGGCTACCTCGCCTCCCGCCCCCGCAGCGCGGAGAACCTGGCGATCGCCGAGGTGATCGCGCGGGCCAAGTGGGCGGGGGCGAAGGCGCACATCGTGCACGTCTCCTCCTCGGACGCGCTGCCGATGATCGCCTCCGCGAAGCGCGACGGGGTCCGCATCACGGCCGAGACCTGCCCCCACTACCTCACGCTGTCCTCGGCGCAGGTTCCCGACGGGAACACGGCGTTCAAGTGCGCGCCGCCGATCCGCGAGTCCGCCAACCAGGACGCGCTCTGGCAGGGCCTGCTCGACGGCACGATCGACATCATCGTCACGGATCACTCCCCCTCGACCCTCGAGCTGAAGAACCTGGACACCGGCGACTTCGGCACGGCCTGGGGCGGCATCGCCTCCATCCAGGTGAGCCTGCCCGCGATCTGGACCGCGGCGAAGGCCCGCGGCATCTCGCTCGAGCAGGTGATCGGCTGGATGTCCACCCGCACCGCCGCGTTCGCGCAGCTGCCGACCAAGGGCGCGATCGACATCGGCCTCGACGCCGACCTGGCGATCTTCGCGCCCGAGGCGACCTTCGTCGTCCATGCGGATCAGCTCGAGCACAAGAACCCCATCACCCCCTACGACGGCAAGACGCTCTCGGGCGTCGTGCGCCGCACCCTGCTGGCCGGGGCAGACATCGACTTCGACGCACCGGCCGGTGAACTGATCTGGAGAGGACAGGCATGACCTACCACGTTCCCCAGGGCGGACTGCCGCCCCAGACGGCGCTGACCACGGACCGCGCCGTCTTCACCGAGGCGTACGCCGTGCTGCCCGCGCGCACGATGAGCGACATCACCGCCAGCCTCCTGCCGCACTGGGACGACACCCGGCTGTGGGTGCTCGCCCGGCCCCTGAGCGGCTTCGCGGAGACCTTCGCGCAGTACCTCGTCGAGGTCGCCCCCGGCGGCGGCAGCGACCGGCCCGAGCCGGACGCCGGTGCCGAGGGCGTGCTCTTCGTCGTCGGCGGCGAGGTGGAGCTGACGCTCGACGGCACGGCCCACACGCTCGGTTCGGGAGGATACGCGTTCCTCGCGCCCGGCGCGGAGTGGAGCCTGCGCAACCACACGGACGCCGTCGCGAGCTTCCACTGGATCCGCAAGGCGTACGAGCAGGTCGACGGGATCGAGGTGCCGGCCTCGTTCGTCACGAACGCGGCCGACGTCGAGCCGGTCGAGATGGCGGGTACCGACGGCGCCTGGCGCACCCGGCGGTTCGTGAACCCGGCCGACCTGCGCCACGACATGCACGTGAACATCGTCACGCTCTCGCCGGGGGCGTCGATCACGTTCCCCGAGACCCACGTGATGGAGCACGGCCTGTTCGTGCTTGAGGGCAAGGCGGTCTACCTGCTCAACAAGGACTGGGTCGAGGTGGAGGCCGGCGACTTCATGTGGCTGCGCGCCTACTGCCCGCAGGCCGCCTATGCCGGCGGGCCCGGCCCCTTCAGCTACCTGCTCTACAAGGACGTGAACCGGCACGTGGGGCTGCGCCTGTGAGCAATCCCTGGAGTGCTGAATGAGGACGCTGCGCAGCCAGTCGATCGAGATTGGCCGGCCGGTGCAGGTGATCGGGATTCTCGACGGTGACGGGGGCCTGGCCCCGCTCGGCCCGACCCCGGCGGGGTCGCCTGTGCCGTTCGCAATGCGCACGCGCCTGCACCTGCCCGGCGTGAGCGCGGTGGGCGGACCGTTCCTCGTGCGGGGAGTCTGGGACGGGGTGACGATCTCGGCGGCGTCGACGGCGCCGGTCCCGGGCGCCGGTTGGCTCGGCACTGAACAGGTGCAGCCGGGCCGAGGGGGAGAGACTCCCGGCACCTGGAGCGACGAGGACTGCGAGCGCGCCAGTGCGGCCGTGCCCGAGGAGCACCTGATCGGGATCGGGCGGCGGTCCGATCCCAGGGGCCGGCCCGTGGTCATCGCCGAGTTCGTGCTCGCCTCGGCGCGGGCGATCGCCTGGCAGGAGTCGTGCCCGCCCGGGGTCGTCGATGCGGTCGCGTGGATCCGCCCGGTTCAGGAGCCGCCCGGCCCCTGAGTCTGCCCGCGGGTCGCCTCCCGGGTGCTGCGCAGCGCCGCCACGGTCTGGCCGTAGCGGCGCTGCGCCACGCCCGCGAAGAGGCAGTCGACGACCGCGAGCTGGGCCATCCGGCTGACCATCGCCGCGGCCCGGAACGGGGTCTCGCGCACGGCGGTGTAAAGGCAGTGGTCGGCGAGTTCGGTGATCGCGGCGCCGCGGCTCGAGGTCACCCCCGCGGTCGTGGCCCCGGCCTCGTGCGCGGCCGTGAGGAAGCGCAGGGTCTCGGCCGTCTCCCCGAGGTTGGAGAACCCGACCGCGACGGTGCGGTCCGGGGCGAGGACGGCGATCGCGAGGGCCTCGTGGGAGTCGCTCGGCACGAACGCGTTGCGGCCGATCCGCAGGAGCTTGTGGCCGAGGTCCTGGGCCACGAGCTGGCTCGCGCCGACGCCGTAGAGGAGGATGCGATCCGCGGCGTCGAGGGCGTCGACGACGCGATCGAGCACCTCGTAGTCGAGCGTGTCGATCGTCTCCTGGATCGCGAGGATCTCGAGCAGGCTGATCTTGGCGGCCAGTTCGGGCAGCGTGTCGCGCTCGGAGATCTCCCCGCCGTAGCCGGCGCGCCCGGCGTACTGGGCGGACTCCTTGCCCAGCTCCTGGGCGAGGCCGACGCGCAGCTCGGCATAGCCGGAGAAGCCGATGGCGCGGCAGAAGCGCACGACCGAGGCCACCGACGTGCTGCAGGCCTCGGCCAGCTCGGTGATCGTGGAGGTGAGCGCGAGGCTCGGATCCTCCTGCAGCGCCGCGGCGACCCGCGCCAGCGACGGGGAGAGCCGCGGAGCCTTCGCTTCGATCTCGGCCTGGATGCTCATCCGGCCATCCTAGGCCCGCGGGTTCGCCGTGGTCGGGGAATCTCGGGACGATGTAAATGAGTTTCGAGTGAGGCGGATTATTGTAGGGTCTTTACTGACCCTCGGGCCCGCCGGGGGTGGCCCTCGTCCTGATCGGAGACGGTGACAGACCATGACCCCAACGGTGCTCGCCGTCGACCTGGGCAAGACCCGGTGCCGGCTGCTGCTCACCCCGACCGGAGCGAGACCGGTGGGGACGACGGTGGACGGTGACCTCGGGATCGCCGCCCCCGGGGCGTCGGCGCGGATCGCCGACCTCATCGTGCGCGCCTACGAGGGTCTGCGCGAGGTCTCGGCGCCGACGGCCGTCTCGGTCGGGGCCGCCGGGGTGCTCGCCGCACCCGAGTCGGGCAGCGACCTCGCCCGTGCGCTCGCGGGCCGCTTCCGGTGCCCCGTGGCCGTCGCCTCGGACGCGATCACGGCCCACCTCGGCGCCTTCGGCGGCGGACCGGGGGTCGTGCTCATCGCCGGCACCGGCGCGACCGCGGTCGGCGTCGCGGCGACGGGGCGGGTGCGGGTGGTCGACGGCGCCGGACCGGAGATCGGCGACCTGGGATCCGGCGGCTGGCTCGGCCGGCAGGGGGCCATGGCCGCGGTGCGCGCGGCCCAGGGAGCCGCCCCGCCGACCGCGGTGAGCGGGCTCGTGGCGGCGGCCGTCCCCGGCGGATTGCCCGCCCTGCCCCGCTGGTCGATGGGAGGCGAGGGCGACAGTCCAGCCCGGCGGCTCGCCACGTTCGCCCCGCTCGTGCTCGCCGCCGCCGAGGACGGCGACCGGACGGCGATCGGGCTCGTCGACCTCGCCGTCGGCCACCTGAGCGCCTCGGCCCGGGCGGCGGCACCGGACGAGCCCGGCTGCCCGGTCGCCGTCGTCGGGGGAGTGGCCGACGCCCCCTGGTTCGCTGCCCGCCTCGAAGCCGGCCTGCGCGATTCCGGCCTGACGCCCCGGTCCCCGGCCGGAACCGCGCTCGACGGCGCCCTGCTCGCCGCATCCCACACGACCCTTCCCCACGAGAGGCGGATCCACCGTGCCTGACCACCCAGCCGCACCCGACCGGTTCGAGCACCTCATCGGCGACCTCGCCGCCCTGACCACGGAGTCCCGCGCGGACCGGGGGGAGCTCGCCACGCGGGCGACGGGCGAGCTCGTGGCGGAGATGATCGACGACGGCCGGGGCATCCCGGACGCGCTCGCGGCGGCGAGCGGCCCGATCGCCGCCGCCGTCGACGCGATCAGTGAGCGGATGGCCCGCGGCGGGCGACTCGTCTACCTCGGTGCGGGTACGGCCGGGCGGATGGGGGTGCTCGACGCGAGCGAGATCCCGCCGACCTTCGGTACGGACCCGGGCGTCGTCGTCGGGCTCATCGCCGGCGGCGATACGGCGATCCGCTCGGCCGTCGAGGACGCCGAGGACGACGTCACCGCGGCCCCGCGCACCCTGACCGACCTCGGGGTCGGGGCCGACGACGCGGTGGTGGGGCTGTCGGCCTCGGGGCGGACGCCGTACGTCGTGGCGGGCCTGACCGCTGCCCGCGCGGCCGGCGCGCTGACGGTCGCGGTGGCCTCGAACGCCGGCTCCGCGACCGGCGCGGCCGCCGACATCGCGATCGAGGTGGTCACGGGGCCGGAGTTCATCGGAGGCTCGACCCGTCTCAAGGCGGGCACGGCCCAGAAGCTCGTGCTCAACATGCTCTCGACCCTGGTCATGGTGCGCCTCGGCAAGACCTACGAGGGGGTCATGGTCGACCTGCAGGCCACGAACGAGAAGCTGCGCGCCCGGTCCGTGCGCACCGTGGCCGCCGTGACGGGCGTCGACAACGACCGGGCCGCCCGGGCCCTCGCGGGCTCGGACGGCTCGGTCAAGCGGGCGATCCTGTGTCTGCTCGCGGGGGTGGACGACGCGGCCGCCCGCCGCCTCCTGGACGAGGCCGGCGGGCACCTGGAGCGCGCGCTGACGCCGGGCCGGGCCGGCGCCGAATGAGGCTCAGGCGAGCTGGCGCGCGGCCAGATCCTGCGCCTGGGCCGCGCGGGCGTCGTTCATGAGGGCGAGCCTGCGGATCGCGAGCCCGGAGAGCGCGAGCACGACGCCGATGCCGATGACGAGCACGGCCACCCCGAACGCCACGACCGAGGTGTACAGCGACGCCCGCAGGAACGAGGCGTTCATGACCGTGGCGCGCTGGGCCTGCAGCTCCGCCTCCTCGGCGGAGCCCTCCTCGGCCTGACCGATCAACTCGCCGAGCTCGGAGTACGTGCGCCCGTCGGTCGAGGCGAGGGCGTGGACGTTGATGACGTCGGCCTGGGCGTAGGCCGTGAACGGGCCGGCGACCGTGCGCCCCGCGAGGAGGGACGCATCCTCGGACACGGTGATGTGCTGGTCCGCGAGCTGGCCGGAGACCATGACGTAGGTGCCGACGCCGGCGAGGATGAACAGGATCCCGGCGACGAACGAGGTGATGCCGACGACGGGCACGAATGTGCGGGGGCTGGGGGCTGCGGTGGAGCTCATCTGACGCCTCCTGGGTGAGGGGACCTGAACCGAGGTCTGTGCGGTACCGATGCCCACCCGGCGGGTGGTGGCACCAGCCTCCCCGCCGGCATCCGGCGCAGCTCGGGCCACAGGTCCCAGGATCGGGCCCATGGTCCCGGTCGTGGCTGGTGGTGCTCGTCACTCGCGCGGGAGTTCTAGACTGCCGACATGACCTCAACTCCCGATATCAAACCTCGTTCACGCGTGGTGACCGACGGGATCGAGGCGACTGCATCCCGCGGCATGTTGCGCGCGGTCGGACTCGGCGATGACGACTTCGCCAAGCCCCAGATCGGCATCGCCAGTTCCTGGAACGAGATCACCCCCTGCAACCTCTCCCTCGACCGGCTCGCCCAGGGCTCGAAGGAGGGCGTGTTCACGGGCGGGGGGTACCCGCTCGAGTTCGGCACGATCTCCGTCTCCGACGGCATCTCCATGGGACACGAGGGCATGCACTACTCGCTCGTCTCCCGGGAGGTCATCGCCGACTCGGTCGAGACCGTCATGATGGCCGAGCGCCTCGACGGCTCCGTGCTGCTCGCGGGCTGCGACAAGTCCCTGCCCGGGATGCTCATGGCCGCCGCCCGGCTCGACCTCGCGAGCGTCTTCCTCTACGCCGGATCGATCATGCCCGGCTGGGTCAAGCTCGAGGACGGCACCGAGAAGGAGGTGACGATCATCGACGCGTTCGAGGCGGTCGGCGCCTGCTCCCGCGGCCTCATGAGCGAGGCCGACGTCGACAGGATCGAGCGGGCCATCTGCCCCGGTGAGGGCGCCTGCGGCGGCATGTACACCGCGAACACGATGGCCTCGGTCGCCGAGGCGATGGGCATGTCGCTGCCGGGCAGCGCCGCGCCGCCGTCGGCCGACCGCCGCCGCGACTCCTACGCGCGCGACTCGGGCGAGGCGGTCGTCAACCTGCTGCGGCTGGGCATCACCGCCCGCCAGATCATGACCAAGGAGGCGTTCGAGAACGCGATCGCCGTCGTCATGGCGTTCGGCGGCTCGACGAACGCGGTCCTGCACCTGCTGGCCATCGCGCGCGAGGCCGAGGTCGACCTGACGTTGGCCGACTTCGACCGGGTCGCGAGCCGGGTGCCCCACCTGGGCGACCTCAAGCCGTTCGGGCGGTACGTCATGAACGACGTCGACCGCATCGGCGGCGTCCCGGTGGTCATGAAGGCGCTCCTCGACGCCGGACTGCTGCACGGGGACTGCCTCACGGTGACCGGCAAGACCGTCGCCGAGAACCTCGCCCACATCGACCCGCCCGACCCCGACGGGCAGATCCTGCGTGCCCTCGACAACCCGATCCACCACAGCGGCGGGATCACGATCCTGCGCGGCTCGCTCGCCCTCGACGGCGCCGTGGTCAAGTCCGCGGGCTTCGACACCGACGTGTTCACCGGCACGGCCCGGGTCTTCGACCGGGAGCGGGCGGCGATGGACGCGCTCGAGGACGGCACGATCACCGACGGCGACGTCGTGGTCATCCGCTACGAGGGCCCCAAGGGCGGCCCCGGCATGCGGGAGATGCTCGCGATCACCGGCGCCATCAAGGGCGCCGGCCTCGGCAAGAGCGTGCTGCTGCTCACCGACGGCCGGTTCTCCGGCGGCACGACCGGCCTGTGCGTCGGGCACGTCGCCCCGGAGGCGGTCGACGGCGGCCCGATCGCCTTCGTCCGCGACGGCGATCAGATCCGCCTCGACGTGGCGAACAAGACCCTCGACCTGCTTGTGGACGACGCCGAGCTCGCCTCCCGCCGCGAGGGCTGGGAGCCGCTGCCGCCGAAGTTCACCTCCGGCGTGCTCGGCAAGTACGTCAAGCTCGTCGGCTCCGCCTCCGACGGGGCCGTGCTCACCTGAGGGTGACCACCCCGCGCTCCGGATGGGAGTGAACACGCGATCGCGGTCGTGAATCGGCAGATTCACGACCGCGATCGCGTGTCCGGGCGTCCGGGTCTCAGCCCTGCAGCCGGCGGCGCCGGACGGCGAGGGCGAGGGCACCGATCGCCAGGAGCGCAGCGGCGACGAACCCCGCGGCCGCGGGCGCGGAGCCCGTATCGGGGAGCGGGCCCGCGGCCCCGTCTGTACCGTCGGAGTCGGGCGAGCCCGCGGTGTGGCCGGCGGGATCACTCGCGCCGTCCGTGGGCTCGGTGGACTCGGTCGGCTCAGTGGACTCTGTGGGCTCCGGCGACTCCGTGGGCTCCGGGTCGGTCGGCTCCGGCTCCGGCGTCACGGTCGGCTCCGGCTCCGGCTCGGAGGCCTCGGGAACCTGCCACACCTGTGCGGCCTCGAAGTAGGGAGCGTGGCCGAGGAATCGCAGGTACGGATCGAAGTCCGCGAAGGAGTCGGTCGGTCGGGGTGAGTTCCACACCGTCTGCGCGAACAGGCGCAGCCGCGGCAGGAGCGTCTGGGTGAGCACGTGCTCGGGCGCCCAGCCGTGGGAGTCGTCCCAGATCGGGAAGAACTGGCCGCGCACCATGCCGTGCTGGTCCTCGCCCACCTCGCTCGGCGCGCCCCAGCCGTTCGAGAACACGAACGGGTTCGAGTAGTGGGTCCACGCGTACTCCGGCAGCGGCCGGTTGATGACCGAGCCGTTGCGGGAGTCGCCCGAGGTCTGGTCCGCGGTCCCCATGGTCGGCCACAGGTCGTGGTAGAGATCGGAGGCCGACCCGATGACGTGGTACCCCTCGGCGATGAGCTCCGAGGCGCTGAGCGAGCCGTAGATCTTCGCCCAGAAGATGATGGTCACGTCCTTGTCGAGCTCGACCACCTGGTTCTGTCCGTTGAGCATGTCGTTCCACATGACCATGCCGCGCCCGCTCTCCTCGAGCGCGGCGTTCACGCCGTTGAGGAAGGCGACGTAGGCGTCCCGCGCGGTGGCGGTCTCGTCTCCGGTGAGCTCTCGCACCCACTCGATCGGCGCCTCGTGCTGCTCCATCGACATGAACTCGTCGGCCCCGACGTGCACGTAGGGGGAGCCGAACGTCTCGCCCATCTCGACGGCCACCCGCTCGAGCCGTTCGCGCACGTCGGCGCGGGCGTAGTTGTATGCCTCCCCGCCGAGGGTGTAGCCGGGCTCGGTGAAGACCTTCGCGTCGAGGCTCGCGTGGGCCGGCATGTCGAACTCGGGGATGATCGTCACGTGGAACCGGTCGGCGAACGCGACCAGGTCGGCGATCTCGGCCTTGGTCCAGTGGCCGCCGTCCGGCATGTCGTCGACGAGCTCGGGGAAGACGTCGCTCTCGACGCGCAGCCCCTGCCCGTCCTTGACGCGCAGGACCATCGTGTTCATGTGCGTGTAGGCGAGGTCCTTGATCTGGTTCTTCAGCCAGTCGATCGAGTAGTAGCGGCGTCCGGAGTCGACCTGGAGGGCGCGGATCTCCATGTCGGTCCAGTCGGTCACGGTGCCCGCGGGCAGGTCGTCGCCGCCGGTGCTGAGCAGCGCCTGGGTGAGCGTGCTCAGGGCGTAGAGCACCCCGGCCTCGCCGCCCGCGGTGATCGTGATCCGCTCGGCCGAGATGTCGATCCGGTAGGCCTCCTCGAGCAGCGAGTCGGCGCCGGCGGCGATCTCGTCCGGGACGCCTGCGTCGCCGAGCCGGACGAAGACCTGCCCGGCGGGGGTGTCCCCGGCGGTGCCGTAGTCGAGCTCGATCTCGCCGCCGAGGGCCTCGGTGAGGTTCGCGGCGCCCAGATGCGTTTCGTCGGCGATCGCCGCCCGGTCCGCCTCGCTCACGACCACCCGCTCGAGCGGGCCGGCCCAGGCCTCACCCGAGCCGGTGAACTCCTGGACGGCGGGAATGGTCACCGGGAAGCCGTTGTCGCCTATGGGCGGGACGTCCCAGGTCTCGGGCGCGGCCTGGGGCTGTGCCGCCGGGCCGATCGCCGTCACGGCGAAGTCGTCGCACCAGGCGGGCCCCTGGCCGCCGATGAAGCAGAAGGCGTTGAGCTCGTGAGTGCGCGGGCCGGTCGTGATCGTCGAGGTGTAGGTGGCCCATTCGGTGCCCCCGCCGGGGGTGGTGATCCCGGCGTCGTACTCGCCGCCGCCGTCGCCGACCGCCAGGCCCCGGTAGTACAGGCTCGCCTCGGTGTCGAAGATGCCCCAGCGGATGTCGGTGCCCTTGAGCGCCACCGAGAACTCGTACACGGTGTTCGGTTCGATCCCGGTGACCGTCTTGTTCACCATGCCCCGGTCGGCGACCCCGCGGACGGGCAGGGTGGAGCCGATGGGCACCTGGGTCTCGGAGTCCGTATAGGACAGCCCGATCTGGGCGGCGTGCCCGGAGCCGTCCGCGCCGGGATCGACGATGGAGGCGTGATTGTGCTGGGTGGCCTCGCCCCAGGCCCCGGATTCGAATCCGGGGTCCTCGATGGTCGGCCCCGCCGTGGCATCGGTGGCAGCGGGGGCGTCGAGGGCGTCAGGGGCATCGGTGGCGGCGCTGGCGCCGACCGGTGCCAGGAGGAGGGCACACGCACCGGCGGCGATCGCCGATCTCAGTGTGGTTCGTGGTCGCACGGATCATTCCTTTCGGTCACGCAACAGCGCGGGACGGCAGGTGGTGAGCTCGGCCGACAGCGGGGGAGCTCGGCTGACGCGTGCGAGCTTACGCGGTTAAGTTGTGTAATCGCAAGGGCTTCGCGAGTCTCGATGGTCGCCCGCGGAGCGGATCGCGGCTAGGCTCGCCGGAATGAGCACGGGTTCCATCCGGCGGCGCGAGCGTCCCGCCCGGATCACCATTCACGAGCTGGCGGCTCACCTGGGGGTCTCGCCGGCCGCCGTCTCCTTCGCCCTCAACGGCAAGCCCGGGGTGAGCGAGGCGACCCGCGCCCGCATCATCGCGGCTGCGGAGCAGTGGGGCTGGGAGCCGTCGGCCGCCGCCCGCGCGCTCTCCGGGCAGGGCACCGGATCGGTCGGTCTCGTGCTCGCCCGCCCGGCGGGCGACCTGTCGCGGGACGCGTTCTACCTGCGGTTCATCGCCGGCCTGCAGGCCGAGCTCTCGCCGCAGGACGTGACCTTGACGTTCCAGCTGGTCGACTCCCTCGAGGCGGAGACTGTCATCTACCGCCGCTGGACGGCGCAGCAGCGGGTGGACGGCGCCGTCGTCGTCGATCTGCGCAGCGACGATCCGCGCCCGGGGCTGCTCGTGGACCTGGGGCTGCCGGCGGTGCTCGTGGGGGCCCGTGAGCACCGGGGCGGCAGGCTGCCCGTCGTCTGGGCCGACGACGAGGGGCCGACGGTCGACCTGGTGTGCGAACTGCTCGCCCTCGGTCATCGCCGGATCGGCTACGTGAGCGGACCGGAATCGTTCACGCACACCCGCTCGCGGGTGCGTGCCTACGCCCGGGCCATGCACGCCGCCGGGCTCTCGGACCTGCCGGCGATCCGCACGGACTACAGCCCCGAGCAGGGAGCGCGGGCCCTCGACCGGCTGTGGCCGCTGCGGCCGAGTGCGATCGTCGCCGACTCCGATCAGCTCGCGCTCGGCGTGCTGCGGCGGGCGGGGGAGTGCGGGATCGACGTGCCCGGCGACCTGAGCATCGTCTCGTGGGAGGACACGCCCCTGTGCGAGGCGACGACCCCGACGCTGGCCGCGCTGCGCCGGGATCCCTTCACGCTCGGCCGGCGGGCCGCCCTCGCGCTCCTCGCGGGGATCGCCGGACGGGAGGTCGACGACGAGGAGTTCGACTCCCCGACCCTCGAGCGGCGCGGATCGCTCGGGGCGGCGGTGGGCTGACCGGCGGCGCCCTTCGAGTCCGGGCAGCGGATGATCGCGCGGGCCCCTTGTCGGCAGCGGCGGGTGCGGCGCATCGTGGGGGGATGGCACCACATCTCTCGCCGTCCGACGTCCACGGCGCCGATCTTCCCGACTGGCGGATCTTCCCGGCGACGCTCGCCACGGTCGTGCACACGGGCACGATGATCACCGGGGTCGAGTTCGTCAGCCGGATCATGCAGGTCGCCGAGGAGCACAACCACCATCCCGACGTCGCGCTGTCGTATCCGCGGGTGGTCGTCACGCTCACGAGCCACGATGTCGGCGCGGTGACCGAGCGGGACGTCGCGATGGCCCGGGCGATCACGACCATCGCCGAGGAGATGGAGCTCGCGCTGGGCCTGGCCGACTTCAAGGTGCTCGAGATCGCGATCGACGCAATGGACCTCGACGCCGTCCGCCCGTTCTGGGAGGCGGTGCTCGGGTACGTGCCCGGGAGCCGCCCCGAGGATCTCGTCGATCCGCTGGGCCTACGCCCGCTCGTCTGGTTCCAACAGATGGACGTCCCGCGCCCCGAGCGCAACAGCGTCCACCTCGACGTGCACGTGCCCGAGGACGAGGCCGGCGCCCGGGTCGCCGCCGCGCTCGCGGCCGGGGGGAGGCTGGTGGACGGCGGGGCGGCGCCCTCGTTCTGGGTCCTCGCCGACGCCGAGGGGAACGAGGCGTGCGTGTGCACGTGGCGGAGCGAGCCCGACCCCGGCGGAGCGTGACCCGCGGTTACTCGAGACGGTCCGAGCTGTCCATTGGGCGATATCGTGATCCACGATGTGAGATGGGCTGACGTGGTGGGGGAGAGGGGCTAGTATGGGCGGCATGCACCAGGTTCTCGTCGTTATTAGCGGGCGCGCGAGCGCGGCCGTCTGATCGACGACCAACCACGCGCGCACCCCTCGACCTCCCACTGGGACGAGGGGTTTTTCATTGTCTGTGAACGTTCGCCCGAACGTTCGGTCCATGGAGGAGGAGCGATGGCTACCAAGGCCCCGCATCCGGCACCCCGCCCGGCGCCCCCACGCCCAGCGCCCGTGCCCGGCACCCAGACCCGCCCTGCGGCGGGCGAAGCGATGACTGGAGCCCAGGCCATCGTCCGGTCGCTCGAGGAGGCCGACGTCGACGTCGTCTTCGGCATTCCCGGCGGCGCGGTCCTCCCCCTCTACGACCCCCTCTTCGACTCGAAGGTGCGCCACATCCTCGTGCGCCACGAGCAGGGTGCCGGTCACGCCGCGACCGGCTACGCCGCCGCGACCGGCCGCGTGGGCGTCTGCATCGCCACCTCGGGGCCGGGCGCCACGAACCTCGTGACCCCGCTCGCCGACGCGCACATGGACTCGGTGCCGATGGTGGCCATCACCGGTCAGGTGGGCGCGAGCATGATCGGCACCGACGCGTTCCAGGAGGCCGACATCGTCGGCATCAGCATGCCGATCACCAAGCACTCCTTCCTCGTGACCGATCCCGCCGAGATCCCCGGCCGGATCGCGGAGGCCTTCCACATCGCCTCGACCGGCCGCCCGGGCCCGGTGCTCGTCGACATCGCCAAGTCCGCGATGGTGGCCGACACGACCTTCGCGTGGCCGGGCGAACTCGACCTGCCCGGCTACCGCGTGGCCACCCGGCCACACATCAAGCAGGTGCGGGAGGCCGCCCGGCTGCTCGCCACGGCTCGCCGGCCGGTGCTCTACGTCGGCGGCGGGGCGATCCGCTCGAAGGCCTCGGCCGAACTGCTCGCGCTGACGAACCTCTCCGGCGCCGCGGTGGTCACCACGCTCATGGCCCGCGGGGCGCTGCCCGACTCCCACCCCCAGCACGTGGGCATGCCCGGCATGCACGGGAACGTCTCGGCCGTCGCCGCGCTGCAGAAGGCCGACCTCGTGGTCGCCCTCGGCGCCCGCTTCGACGACCGGGTCACCGGCCGGCTCGACTCCTTCGCCCCCGGTGCCACGATCGTCCACGCCGACATCGACCCCGCGGAGATCTCCAAGAACCGCCACGCGGACGTGCCGATCGTCGGCGACCTCAAGGAGGTCATGGTCGACCTCGCCGCCGAACTGGCCCGTGAGCACAAGCAGCACGGACTGCCCGACCTCGAGGCCTGGTGGGCACTGCTCGACGACCTGCGCACCCGTTACCCGCTCGGGTGGACCCCCACGGCGGACGGCCTGCTCGCGCCGCAGCACGTGATCTCCCGCCTCGGTGAGCTCGCGGGCCCGGAGGCGGTCTATGCCGCCGGGGTGGGCCAGCACCAGATGTGGGCGGCCCAGTTCATCCGCTACGAGCGGCCGCGCACGTGGCTCAACTCCGGCGGCCTGGGCACGATGGGCTACGCCATCCCGGCCGCGATGGGAGCCAAGGTGGGCGAGCCGGACCGCGAGGTCTGGGCGGTCGACGGCGACGGCTGCTTCCAGATGACCAACCAGGAACTGGCCACGTGCGCCCTCGAGGGCATCCCGATCAAGACCGCGCTCATCAACAACTCCTCCCTCGGAATGGTGCGCCAGTGGCAGACCCTCTTCTACGGGGAGCGGTACTCGAACACGGACCTGCAGACCGGGCACGAGACCCGGCGCATCCCCGACTTCGTCAAGCTCGCGGAGTCCTACGGGTGCGTGGGGCTGCGGTGCGAGTCGGCCAAGGACGTGGACGCCACGATCAAGAAGGCCCAGGAGATCGACGACGTTCCCGTCGTCATCGACTTCGTGGTCAGCCGCGACGCGATGGTCTGGCCGATGGTGGCCTCCGGCGTGAGCAACGACGACATCCAGTACGCCCGGGGCATCACGCCCGAATTCGACCGAGACGAGTGAGAGGCGAGTCACCCGACATGTCACGACACACACTTTCCGTGCTGGTGGAGAACAAGCCGGGCGTGCTCACCCGCGTCTCGGCCCTCTTCGCCCGCCGTGCCTTCAACATCCATTCGCTCGCCGTCGGCCCGACCGAGCATCCGGACGTCTCCCGCATCACCGTGGTGGTCGATGCCGACGCGAACCCGCTCGAGCAGGTGACCAAGCAGCTGAACAAGCTCGTCAACGTGCTCAAGATCGTCGACCTCGCACCCGAGTCCTCGGTCCAGCGCGAGCTCCTGCTCGTCAAGGTCCGCGCCGACCAGGCCTCCCGCACCGCGGTGCTCCAGGTGGTCGAGCTCTTCCGGGCCCACGTGGTCGACGTCGTCCCCGACGCCGTGACCATCGAGGCCACCGGCTCCGAGGGCAAGCTGTCCGCCCTGCTCACGGCGCTCGAGCCCTACGGGATTCGTGAGATCGTACAGTCGGGGGCCGTCGCCATCGGCCGCGGCTCGAAGTCCATGACCGACCGGGCACTCGACCGGCTCGCGCGCAGCGCCTGAGCCGATCCGTCTTCGCAACACTGATCAATACAAAGGAGAAAACCTGTGGCTGAGCTGTTCTACGACGACGACGCCGACCTGTCCGTTCTCGCCGCCAAGAAGGTCGCCGTCATCGGCTACGGCAGCCAGGGGCACGCCCACGCGCTCAACCTGCGGGACTCGGGCATCGACGTCCGCGTCGGTCTGCGCGAGGGGAGCGCCTCTCGCAAGAAGGCCGAGGACGAGGGCCTGGCGGTGACGTCGGTCGCCGAGGCGACCCGCGAGGCCGACGTCGTCGTGATCCTCGCACCCGACCAGGTCCAGCGCCTCGTCTACCGCGACGAGATCGCCCCGAACCTCGCCGACGGCGCCACCCTCGTCTTCGGGCACGGATTCAACATCCGCTTCGGCTTCATCGAGCCGAAGGACACCGTCGACGTCATCATGGTCGCCCCCAAGGGCCCGGGCCACCTCGTGCGCCGCGAGTTCGTCGACGGCCGCGGCGTGCCCGTGATCGTCGCGGTCGAGCAGGACCCCTCGGGCACAGCGTGGCCGCTCGCCCTGTCCTACGCCAAGGCGATCGGCGGCCTGCGCGCCGCCGGCATCAAGACCACGTTCACCGAGGAGACCGAGACCGACCTGTTCGGTGAGCAGGCCGTCCTGTGCGGTGGCACCTCCCAGCTCGTCCAGTACGGCTTCGAGGTCCTCACCGAGGCCGGCTACCAGCCCGAGGTCGCCTACTTCGAGGTGCTGCACGAGCTCAAGCTCATCGTCGACCTCATGATCGAGGGCGGCATCGCCAAGCAGCGCTGGTCGATCTCCGACACCGCCGAGTACGGCGACTACGTCTCCGGGCCCCGCGTCATCGACCCGCGCGTCAAGGACAACATGAAGGCCGTCCTCGCCGACATCCAGAGCGGCGCGTTCGCGAAGCGCTTCATCGACGACCAGGACGCCGGCGCGCCGGAGTTCAAGGCGCTGCGCGCCAAGGGCGAGGCGCACCCGATCGAGACGACCGGCAAGGAACTGCGCAAGATGTTCGCGTGGGTCAAGCCGACTGACAACGACTACGTCGAGGGGCACGTCGGCCGCTGACCGGTCGGGAGCCGCTCGATTCACCCGTAGTACACCGGACGGGGCCCGCGGGCCCCGTCCGGTCGACCAGACGCCCGGCCCGCGCGGTGGCCCGGCGTGAGATGCACCGTCCACTGGACGCCGAATCAATGTGATGGATATGTCGCGAACGATCAATCTTGCTGTCATCGCCGGGGACGGGATCGGGCCGGAGGTGACCGCCGAGGGGCTGCGCGCACTCGAGGCCGTGCTCGCCGGTTCCGGCACCACCGTGGCCACGACCGAATTCGACCTCGGGGCAGACCGGTGGCACCGCACCGGTGAGGCGCTCACCGATGGCGAGCTCGAACAGCTGACGACCTACGACGCCATCGTGCTCGGCGCCGTCGGCGACCCGTCGGTGCCCTCCGGCGTGCTCGAGCGCGGACTGCTGCTGCGGCTGCGGTTCGCACTCGACCACTACGTCAACCTGCGCCCCTCGAAGCTCTACGCCGGCGTGGCCAGCCCGCTGGCCGATCCGGGAGAGGTGGACTTCGTCGTCGTCCGCGAGGGCACCGAGGGACCGTACGCCGGCAACGGCGGCGTACTGCGGCCGCAGACCCCGCAGGAGATCGCCACCGAGGTGAGCGTCAACACGGCCTACGGGGTCGAGCGGGCCGTGCGCGACGCGTTCGCCCGCGCCCAGGCGCGCCCCCGCAAGAAGCTCACGCTCGTGCACAAGCACAACGTGCTCGTCAACGCCGGGCACCTGTGGCGCCGCACCGTCGAGGTCGTCGGGGCCGAGTACCCCGAGGTCGCGGTCGACTACCAGCACATCGACGCCGCCACGATCTACATGGTCACGAACCCGGCCCAGTACGACGTGATCGTCACCGACAACCTCTTCGGCGACATCATCACCGACCTCGCCGCCGCCATCACCGGCGGCATCGGCCTGGCGGCCTCGGGCAACATCAACCCGGACCGCACCTTCCCGTCCATGTTCGAGCCCGTGCACGGGTCCGCCCCCGACATCGCCGGTCAGGGCAAGGCCGACCCGAGTGCGGCGATCCTCTCGATCGCCCTCCTGCTCGAGCACCTCGGCATGCCCGCCGAGGCGGCCCGCGTGACCGCGGCGGTCGCGGCCGACATCGAGCAGCGGGACGCCACCCCGCGCAGCACCACCGAGATCGGCGATGCCATCATCGCCCGCCTCGGCTGACCCGACCGGTACGCGCCCGAAAGAACAGGTGAGAAGCATGACCGAGGTGTCCACCTTCGCGGTGAAGCCCTCTCCCCATCCTCGCAGCCTCGCCGACCGCGCGGCCGCACTCGAGGACCTCCACTTCGGCAGCGTCTTCACCGACCACATGGCCCGCGCCCGCTGGACCACCGCGGCCGGCTGGGGCGAGCGGCGAGTCGAGGCCTACGCGCCGCTGCAGCTGGATCCGGCGACCGCCGTGTTCCACTATGCGCAGGAGGTCTTCGAGGGGCTCAAGGCCTACCGGCACTCCGACGGCAGCGTGTGGACCTTCCGGCCCGAGGCGAATGCCGCCCGGCTCGCGGCCTCGGCGCGCCGGCTGGCGCTGCCGGAGCTGAGCGAGGCGGACTTCCTCGGCTCGATCGAGGCGCTCGTGCAGACCGACGCCGAGTGGGTGCCCTCGTCCCCGGGGTCCTCGCTCTACCTGCGCCCGTTCATGTTCGCCTCCGAATCCTTCATCGGGGTGCGCCCGAGCGGCGAGGTCGAGTACCTCGTCATCGCCTCCCCGGTCGGGCCCTATTTCAGCGCCGGGTTCACCCCCGTGAGCATCTGGGTCGATCGCGACTTCCATCGGGTCGGCCCCGGAGGCACGGGCGCGGCCAAGTGTGGGGGGAACTACGCGGCGAGCCTGCTGCCGCAGCGGATCGCGGCCGAGAACGGGTGCGAGCAGGTGTGCTTCCTCGATGCCGGGACCAACAGCCGGATCGAGGAACTCGGCGGGATGAACACGTTCTTCGTCACGGCCGACGGCGCCATCCACACCCCGCGGCTGTCGGGCACCATCCTCGAGGGCATCACCCGCTCCTCGATCCTGCAGGTCGCCGAACAGACCGGCCGGCAGGTCCGCGAGCGCGACATCACCCTGACCGAGGTCCTCGACGGCCTCGGCTCGGGTGAGGTGACCGAGGTGTTCGCCTGCGGCACCGCCGCGGTCGTCACGCCCATCGGGCGCCTCAAGTCGACCGACTTCGACGTCGCCATCAACGGCGGCGAGGCGGGGCCGATCACCTCCGAGCTGTACGAGACGATCACCGATATCCAGTACGGACGCCGCCCGGACGCCTTCGGCTGGATGCACCGGCTCGCGTAGGTCTCGCCGGGCGCCGACCCCGGCGCGACCGGGACGCCTTCCCCCGCGCCGGGTGGTCAGATGTGCCCGCTCGGGCCGGGGCGTTCGAGCGTCTCGTCGTAGCGGCTCCCGGCGGCGACGGTCAGCGGGAACGTGATCGGGAAGCTCCCGAACAACAGCCGGCCCGCCTCCGCGGCGGCGGCCTCGATCGCCTCCCGCACCTGCCCGACCCGGTCGGTGGGGCAGTGCACGATGATCTCGTCGTGCAGGAAGTAGACGAGCTCGGGGCGTGCAGAGTCGCCGGGTGAGCCGGGTGAGCCGGGTGAGCCGGGTGAGCCGGGTGAGCCGGGTGAGCCGGGTGAGTCGGGTGAGCTGGGGGAGTCGGGTGAGGCGGGGGCCGGCGGGGCGAGGTCGCGCAGCGCGAGCCGCAGCCGCGCCATCCAGGCCACCGCCCACTCGGCCGCCGAGCCCTGCACCACGAAGTTCCGGGTGAACCGGCCCCACGCCCGCGCCGCCCGGGGATCGGCCGGTGGGCCCCCGACATGGGCGGGGCTGCGCCGGCCCAGGTGAGTGGACACCCTCCCGCCGCGCTCCCCGATGCGTGCCGCGTCGTCGACGAGCGCCATCGCCCGCGGGTAGGCGCGGCGCAGCAGTGGCATGAGCTCGGCGGAGGTGCCGGTGGTCGAGCCGTACAGGGCGCCGAGCATCCCGACCTTGGCACGCTCCCGGGAATCCGTGAGCCCGGAGGCCACGAGGCCGGTGTACAGGTCCCGGCCGTCTCCGGCGGCGGCGAGGGCGCGGTCGTGGGACATCGCCGCGAGCACCCGCGGCTCGATCTGTGCGGCGTCGGCGACCACGAGTGACCAGCCGGGCTCCGCGGCCACCGCGCCCCGGATGGACTTGGGGATCTGCATCGCCCCACCCCCGTGGGCGGCCCACCGGCCGGTCACCACCGCGGAGGGGAGGTAGTCGGGCCGGAACCGGCCGCGCAGGCGCGTGTGCTCGGGCGGCACGATCCATTCGTCGAGCCAGGCCCAGCCGTTCGCGGCGAGCAGGCGGGCGAGACGCTTATAC
This sequence comes from Pseudactinotalea sp. HY160, assembly GCF_009372055.1. Classification (NCBI taxonomy): domain Bacteria; kingdom Bacillati; phylum Actinomycetota; class Actinomycetes; order Micrococcales; family Cellulomonadaceae; genus Pseudactinotalea; species Pseudactinotalea sp. HY160. The sequence goes on from NZ_WHMT01000009.1 coordinate 83,992, forward strand.
GCGAGCAGGGGCGTGACCACGGGGTGGAGGGCCGGATCGAGGGCCCGCAGCTCCCACTTGCTCGTGCTCTGGACGGGCACGCCGGCGGCCTGGAGCGCCCGCAGCAGCGCGGCGGGGGAGTCGGGGTTGAGGCGCGGGGCGTGCAGCGCGGCCCGGATCTCCTCGGTGAGGCCCGCCATGACGGCCGGGCGCCGTCCCGCGGCCGGGCGCGGGCCGAGCGTCTGCTCGAGGATCTCCCGGTGCCGGCCGACGTCCCACGGCAACCCGGCCGCATAGATCTCCGCGGCCACGAGCGCGCCCGCGGACTCGGCGGCCGCCAGGAGCCGGAGCCCGGGGCTCGCCGATTCGAGGACGCGGGCGTGCAGCGCATACCGCGCGCGCAACTCGGCCACGGTGGGCGTCGCGGACTGCGTGCTGAACAGCCCGCGCGGTGCCGGATCCGGAGTGTGCGGGGGATGGTGGGACACGTCGAGCCACGGCGGCGTCGTGGGAAGCGCGTCGGCCCTGCCGGAACTGTCGGCACTGTCGGCCCCGCCGGAACTGTCGACCGAGCGCAACAGCCGCTCGACGGCCCGCAGGTCGTGGCAGCGCCGCACGCATCCGAGCCGGTGCAGCGCCGGGCCGTAGGCGCGTGCCGTGTCCGCCCAGACCCACACGATGTCACCGGCGCCCCCCGTTCCGGCCCGACCGGCCCGACCGGCCCGACCGGCTGGATCGGCTGGATCGGCCGGATCCGGCAGGAGCGTGTGGAGCTCCTCGGGCGGCGCGGTGTGGACGGGCCCGTCGCCGACGGCCAGCTCCACGACGTCCTCGTTCGCGTCGCCGGTCAGATAGATCTCCACGCGAGAAGGGTAATCGGGAGCCGGGCGAGGCCGCAGAGGCGATGTGACATACTGGGAAACATGACCCGCCGGTTCACAATCATTCCGTAGCGCGTTCGACACACCACTCGAACGCGCGCACCTCCCTACCCGGGGGGTTTTTTATTGCCACGACACCCATGCGGCACCGACCGACCGGCGGCGATACGCCGGGCCCCTCAGGCCCCGCCTCGAACGCGGAGGACATGATGACCACCCCCACCGGATCGACCACGCACGAACCCGCCCTGGCAGACGCCGGCGACGTGCAGGTCTACGACACGACGCTGCGCGACGGCGCCCAGCAGGAGGGGATGAACCTGTCGGTCGCCGACAAACTGGCGATCATCCCGCTGCTCGACGAACTCGGGGTCGGCTACATCGAGGGCGGCTGGCCCGGCGCGATTCCCCGCGACACGGAGTTCTTCGCCCGGGTGCACAAGGAGGTCGAGCTCACCCACGCGCAGCTCGCGGCCTTCGGGTCGACCCGCAAGCCCGGGGTGGCGGTGCACGAGGACCGGCAGGTGCGCGGCCTGCTCGACTCCGAGGCGCCCGTGATCACGCTCGTGGCCAAGAGCGACATCCGCCACGTCGAGCGCGCACTGCGCACGACCCCGGAGGAGAACCTGGCGATGATCGCCGACACGGTCGCCTACCTCACGGGCGAGGGGCGCACCGTGATCGTCGACGTCGAGCACTTCTTCGACGGCTACCGCTTCGATCAGCACTACGGCCTGCGCGCCGTCGAGACCGCGTTCGGCGCGGGGGCGTCGGTCGTGGCGCTGTGCGACACGAACGGGGGGATGCTGCCGGAGTGGGTGAGCGAGATCGTCACCCTCGTGCGCGCGCGCACAGGCGGTCGCCTGGGCATCCACGCCCACAACGACTCCGGCTGCGCGGTGGCGAACACGATGGCGGCCGTGGCCGCCGGCGCCGCCCACGTGCAGGGCTGCATCAACGGCTACGGGGAGCGCACGGGCAACGCCGACCTGCTCACGGTCGTGGCCAACCTCGAACTCAAGACGGGCCGGCGCCTCCTGCCAGCCGGGCGGCTCGCCGAGTCGACGAGGATCGCGCACGCGATCAGCGAGATCACCAACATCGCCCCCTTCGCGCGCCAGCCCTATATCGGCACGAGCGCGTTCGCCCACAAGGCGGGACTGCACGCCTCGGCGATCCGGATCGACCCGGATCTCTACCAACACATCGACCCGCGCGAGGTCGGCAACGACATGCGCATGCTCGTCTCCGACATGGCGGGCCGGGCCTCGATCGAGCTCAAGGGGCGCGAGCTCGGCTTCGACCTGACCGGTCAGTCCGACCTGCTCACGCGACTGACCACCCGCGTCAAGGATGCGGAGGCGAGTGGATACACCTACGACGCGGCGGACGCATCCTTCGAGCTCATGCTTCGAGAGGAGAAGCAGGGCCGCCGTCCCACGTTCTTCCGGGTCGAGTCGTGGCGTTCGATCGTCACCCACACCGGCGCGGGCGGCACGGTCGACGCACCCGGGGTCGACGCCGAGGCGACCGTCAAGCTCCACACCGGCCCGGGGCTGTCCAGCCGGGTCGTGAGCACCGGGGAGGGGAACGGCCCGGTCAACGCCCTCGATCACGCCCTGCGGCAGGCGCTCATGGCCGCCTATCCGGTGATCGAGGAGTTCACCCTGATCGACTACAAGGTGCGCCTGCTCGACTCCTCGAGTGGCACCGACGCCATCACCCGGGTGCTCATCGAGATGAGCGACGGGGAGCGCACGTGGAACACGGTCGGCGTCGGCGCGAACATCCTCGAGGCCTCGTGGGAGGCGCTCGTCGACGCGATCACCTACGGCCTGCTCGTCCACGGGTGCGAGGCGGCCTAGCTAGAGTGGGGGCGTGAGCAGAGGCGAGTACAAGGTCACCGGAGGCAAGCTCGTCGCCGCGGAGGTGGACGTCTCGGGCGGGGTCATCTCCCGGGCAAGCATCAGCGGGGACTTCTTCCTCGAACCGGACGACGCCCTCGCCGCGATCGACGCCGCGCTCACCGGACTGCCCGCCGACTCCACGGTCGCCACGATGACCGAGGCGGTCGAGGGGGCCACCGCCGGGGCATCGATGGTCGGCTTCACGCCCGAGGCGGTCGCCATCGCCGTCCGGCGGGCGCTCGGCCACGCGTCGAACTGGTCGGAGCACACGTTCGAGGTCGTCCACGGCGATCCGATCCCGCCGGTGCTCAACGTCGCCCTCGATCAGGTGCTGCTCGAGGAGGTCGGCGCGGGCCGCCGCGGCCCCACGCTGCGGCTGTGGGAGTGGACGAGTTCGGCGGTGATCATCGGCTCGTTCCAGTCGGTGCGCAACGAGGTCGACGAGGAGGCCGCGGCCGAGCGCGACGTCGAGGTGATCCGGCGGATCTCCGGCGGCGGGGCCATGTTCATGGAGCCCGGCAACACGATCACCTACTCCCTCTACGTGCCGGGCAGCCTCGTGGACGGGCTGAGCTTCGAGCGCTCCTACGCCTTCCTCGACGACTGGGTGCTCGGCGCGCTCGCAACGGTGGGAATCGAGGCGACCTACGTGCCCCTGAACGACATCTCCTCGCCCGCCGGGAAGATCGGCGGGGCGGCGCAGAAGCGGCTGGCGGGGGGCGCCGTCCTTCATCACGCGACGATGGCCTACGACATCGACGCCGATGCGATGAGCCGGGTGCTGCGGATCGGCCGCGAGAAACTCTCCGACAAGGGCACGAAGTCCGCGAACAAGCGGGTCGACCCGATGCGGCGGCAGACCGGCATGACGCGGGCGGAGGTGATCGCGGCCTTCACGGACTACTTCGCCGCGCGGTACGCGACCGTTCCCGGCGAGATCACGGCCGCGGAGATGGCTCGGGCGCGGGACCTGGTCGAGACCAAGTTCACCGCGCCCGCCTGGCGCAATCGCGTGCCCTGAGGGCGGCGCCGAATCAGCCCTGCTGTGTCGCCCCGGCCGCCTCGGCCTCGGCCAGCTGCCGCCGAACGTCGTCCATGTCGAGGTTCTTGACGGCCTCGACGAGTTCGGTGAAGCTCTGGGCGTTGAGCGCGCCCGCCTGGCGGAACACGAGGATGCCCTCGCGGAAGGCCATGAGGGTCGGGATCGAGGTGATCTGCGCCTGCTGGGCGATCGCCTGCTCCGCCTCGGTGTCCACCTTGCCGAACACCATGTCGGGGTAGGACTGCGACACCTTCTCGTAGATGGGGCCGAACTGGCGGCACGGGCCGCACCATTCCGCCCAGAAGTCCATGAAGACGATGTCGGTGCCGGTCACGGTCTGCTCGAAGGTCTCGGTGGTCACGTTGAGGGTCGTCACGGTTCTCCTGACGGTCGGCCCGCTCGGCTCCTCGGAGTGGCGGGATGAGTGCTTCCACGAGGGAGAACAGGTGTGCCCGGCGAGGTATTCCAGCCTGGTCATGCCGGCCGCGGCGGGGCTCAGCTCATGATGAGGGCGACGCCGCCGTAGACGATGAACAGGGCGAGCACGATGAGTACGATGATCGCGTACCAGCCCGCGGTGCGCATCCGTTGCATCCGCACGTCGCGGACCCGGCGGGGATCGTCCGGTGGCATCGGCGTGGCCATCGGGGAGTCGGCCTGCGCGGAGGTCGCGAGGTAGCCGTATGCCGAGGTGCCGGTGAGGTCCGGCGGGCCGGGCTCGGCTCCCGGGATGCGGGTGCGGGTGTAGGCGGTCCACGCCTCACCGTCCCAGAGCCGGTCGCGTTCCGGCTCGGCGGGATCGGGATACCATCCGGCGGGCTCCTGCACGACCTCATCGTAGGCCCGCCGCGGGTGCGCGGGGGCGGCGAAGGCTTCTCCCGGGCGGCCCGGACGTGCTTGACTTGAGGCATGCGCACGATCCTGAACGTCATCTGGCTCGTCTTCGCGGGGTTCGGGCTCGCCGTCGGCTACACGATCGCGGGCATCGTGTGCTGCCTGCTCATCGTGACCATCCCGTTCGGGATCGCGAGCTTCCGCCTCGCCGGCTACGTGCTGTGGCCGTTCGGACGCGAGATCCTCGAGCGGCCGCGCGCCGGCGCGGTGACGGCGATCGGGAACGTGATCTGGTTCGTGGTCGCGGGCCTGTGGCTCGTGCTCGCCCACCTGATCACCGCCGTGTTCCTGCTGCTGACGATCATCGGCATCCCGCTCGCCTACGCCAACCTCAAGATGATCCCGCTCGCCCTCGCCCCGCTCGGCAAGCGCATCGTGCCCCGCGCCTGAGGGCGTGCCCGAGCCGCGAACTCGCGGGCGACTCGCCCGCGCCTACCTCGCGGCCCGGCCGATGAGTCCGTGCCCGTCGAGGGCGGAGTGGATGTACGGGGTGAGCGTTCGCATGAATGCCGGCGTGACGTGCTGCTCATCGCGATAGATGAGCGTGCTGCCGGCCACGGCGGGACACACCGCCCGAGTGCAGTATCGGTCGGTCAGGTCGATGAACGAGACGCCGGATTGTGGAGTGCTCAGGGCTGGACGCTGCCAATCCTGCGGCATGGATTCGTCGCGCGAGCGCTCGCACTGCTCGGGATCGTCGAGGTGCTCGGACACGCACTCGTTCGTGGCATCGCTCGGGAGCATGAGGGGATTGTCCGCGATGACGGCGACGGGAATGTCGAGGGCCGTGACACTCGTCCAGGCCTCGCGGAATCCGGTGACCGGATCGGGCACGCTCGCGTTCTGCACGAACGGCAGAGCCGTTCGTGACGAGGTGACCATGAGGCCGGGGTGCAGTTCCGCCAGGGCGGCGAGAGTCTGCTCGTTCGCCTCGAGGCACGGACCACCACGATCGGCGTCACTCACCCGCTGTGCCGTGGACCATGGGCAGCTGGAATGGAAGTACGTGACGACGTGCCAGTCGTACTCACCCGCGAGTTGCTGGAAGGCTGGAAGGTACTGCTCGATGTGCGAATCGCCGACCAGGGCGACCGTGAAGGCGGAGTCCACGTCTCCGAACTCACAGACGGGCGTGGTGTCCGCGGACATGGTGCTCTTGCACCTGCCCTCGGCGCCTTCGGGGAGTTCCGACCGGGCATCGATCGGGCTGGGCACGATCACGCCGATCGGTGCACCCGGCGCGAATTCTCGATAGTCCTGGCTGAAGATGGACGCCGCGCCCATTCCGGGCGGTGGCGAGGTCGCCAACTGCTCGGCAGACGCCGCCATGGCGGCGGTGCGCGCGTCCAGGGCGATGAATCCGACGGAAGCAGCGCACACACCCACTGTGATGGCGGTCGTGCCCGTGATGAGGACCCGTCTCGGGCTGAGCGTGCGCAACCGACCGCTGATGAACGGCAACTCGATCCACTGGCGGCAGAGGTGAGCAAGTATCCCTGCGAGGACCAGTACGGCCAGGGCCCGAAGCCAGGCCGGGGAGGCCGGCCATAGTGCCGCCAATAGGACGACGACCGGCCAATGCCAGAGGTAGAGCGAGAACGAGACATCGCCGAGCCACGTCACCGGCCGAGATGTGAAGAGCGACTGCCGGCGCGGGCCGATCCCGCCGGCGATCACAAGGAGCGAACCGAGCACTGGCACGACCGCCGCGATGCCCGGGAAGGCAGTGGTGCCGCTGAACGTGAGCATCGCCAGGAGGATGAGCGCGAAGCCGCCGGCGGTCGCTGCAGGGCGTGAGCGGTTGCGCTCCTGCGTCAGGATGCATGCGAGCAGGCCACCCGCACTCAATTCCCAGATTCGCGTCGGTGTCACGAAGTAGGCGGATGGTTCGCCCGAACTGGTGATCACGATGGAGAGCACCAGCCCGGCGAGGGTCACCGTCGCGAGGATCGCCCCGATGGCGTGCCGATGCCGCCAACCGCGCCGCCCCGCGAGACCGATGAGAAGGAGGAAGACCAGCGGCCAGACCAGGTAGTACTGCTCCTCGACGGAGAGGCTCCAATAGTGCTGGAAGAGGCTCGGCGCCTGCCCCTCGGCGAGATAGTCCACCGACTCCGATGCGAGGAGCCAATTCTCGAAGAAGAGCGATGAGCCGAGTGCGTGTCTGGCCAGGCCCTCCCAGCGCATGGGCGGGAGGAGCAGGAGTCCGGCCGCCACGGTCACGACGATGGTCGTCGTGGCGGCGGGGAGGATTCGGCGGGCGCGACGTGAATAGAATCGGATCAGCGAGATTCGGCCGGCGTCTCGGGCCTCGCGTAACATGATGCCGGTGATGAGGAAGCCGGAGATGACGAAGAATACGTCGACGCCGACGTAGCCCCCGGGGAAGAACGTTGGTGCTACGTGGAACGCGACAACCAGCGCGACGGCGAGAGCACGCAGGGCATGAACGTCAGGACGGAAGCGGCCGGGTAGCTTCGCCTGTGGACCTGTGGACCTGTGGACCTGTGGACCTGTGGACCTGCCGCTGGACACGGAGGAAGTCATCTCAGCCGACATCACCCCTCCTCGACCTGACGCGTATCGCACTCAAAGATACATACTGTCCGGCCCGCCTCCGTGGAGAGCGAGCGTCGTCCGCGCGGCGAATCGAGACTACGGAGCGACACCTATCCAGTGCAGAACGGCTCGACGTGTCCACCGGCAGGCAGCAGCGTGCCGGCGGGCGCTCCTCAGCCCGTGAGCGGCCCGAGCCCGGTCACGTGCACGACGGCCTCGCCCGCCTCGGCGCTCGCGGCCAGGTCGACGCTCAGGTGCATCCGCCAGTCGTGGTCGCCGTCCGGATCGGCGAGCACCTGGGTCACCTCCCAGGTGGCCGGGTGCTTGACGATCGAGGTCATCGACGCGGCCCGGGCGGCGTTGCCGGTGTCCAGGTCGGTGTACTCCTGCCAGTACGGCTCCATGCGTTCGGCCCACTCGGCCGCCGTCCACTCCCCGTCGAGGTCGGCGAGGCTCCGGTAGTCCTCGCGGTCGAGCAGGTCGATCCGCCTGTGGACGGCGTTGCGCACCATGACCGTGAACGCGCGTTCGTTCTCGGTCACCGGCCGATCACTACGGAAGGCCGGTTCGTCGTCCGTAGGCGTGAGGGCGCGGGCGGCGGCCGCGGGATCGCCCGAGGCGATCGCCTCCCACTCGGCGAGCAGGGAGGAGTCGACGGAGCGGACGGTCTCCGTGAGCCACGCCGTCAGGTCCGTCAGCTCCTCGGTGCGCTTCTCCTCGGGCACGAGCTGCCGCAGGGCCTTGGCCATGTCATTGAGGTAGCGCAGCACGACCCCCTCGGACCGGGCGAGGGAGTAGTGGGAGATGAACTCCGCGAAGGTCATCGCCGACTCCGCCATCTCCCGGACCACGGACTTGGGTCGCAGCTCGTGGTCGCGCACCCACGGGTGCACGCTCGCGTACTCGGCGAGGGCCGCGCCGAGGAGCTCGGCCAGCGGCTTGGGATAGGTGACCTCCTCGAGCGCGTTCATCCGGTCGGTGTAGTCCATCCCGTCGGCCTTCATCTGGGCCACGGCCTCACCCCGGGCGGCCTTCTCCTGCGCGATGAGCACGGGGCGGGGATCCTCGAGCGTGGCCTCGAGCACCGAGACCACGTCGAGCGCGTAGTCCTCGTCGTCGGGGTCGAGCAGTTCGAGCGCCGCGAGCGCGAACGGCGACAGCGGCGCGTTGAGCGCGAAGTCCTCCGGAAGATCCTGGGTGAGGCGCACCCGCCGCCCGAACGAGTCCGGCTCGCTCAGGTGCTCGACCACGCCGGCCGCCTTGAGGGAGCGGAAGATCCGAACCGCCGCGCGCACGTGCGGGTTCCAGGCCGTGGCGGGCTCATGGTTCTCGGTGATGAGCCGGCGCATCACCTCGACCGGGTCCTCCCAGCGCGCGAGGGTGTTGAGCACGAGCGCGTGGGAGATGCGGAACTGGGACGTGAGCGATTCGGGCTGGGAGTCGCGGAGCCGCTCGAAGGTCTTGTCGGTCCAGTTCACGGCGCCCGCGGGGGCCTGCTTGCGCACGACCTTGCGCTTCTTGCGCTCGTCGTCGCCGGCCTTCGCGAGCGCCTTCGCGTTCTCGATCACGTGCTCGGGGGCGAGCACGAGCACCTCACCGAGGGTGTCGTAGCCCGCCCGCCCCGCCCGGCCGGAGATCTGATGGAACTCCCGGGCGTTGAGGTGGCGCTGGCGCCGGCCGTCGAACTTCGTCAGCCCGGTGAGCACGACCGTGCGGATCGGCACGTTGATGCCCACGCCGAGGGTGTCGGTGCCGCAGATGACCTTGAGCAGGCCCGCCTGGGTGAGGCGCTCCACCAGCCGGCGATAGCGGGGGAGCATGCCGGCGTGATGCACGCCGATGCCGTGCCGCAGCAGCCGCGAGAGCGTGCTTCCGAAGCCCTTCGCGAACCGGAAGTCCCCGATCGCGTCGGCGATCTCGTCGCGCTCGGCGCGGCTCACGAGCTTGAGCGAGCTGAGCGACTGGGCCCGCTCGACGGCGGCCGCCTGGGTGAAGTGCACGACGTACACGGGGGCCCGGTGCGTGCTCACGAGTTCCGCGAGCAGATCCTGGAGCGGCTCGACCACATAGCTGAACGTGAGCGGCACCGGCCGCTCGGCCGAGTCGATCACGGCCACGGGTGCGCCCGTGCGGCGGGTGAGGTCGCCTGCGAAGAACGAGACGTCGCCGAGGGTGGCCGAGAGCAGCACGAACCGGGCCTCGGTCAGCTCGAGCAGGGGGATCTGCCACGCCCAGCCGCGCTGCGGGTCGGCGTAGAAGTGGAACTCGTCCATGACGACGATCCCGAACGGGGTCTCCGCCCCCTGGCGCAGCGCCTGGTTCGCGAGCACCTCGGCGGTGCAGCAGATGATCGGCGCGTCCGGGTTGATCGAGGAGTCGCCCGTGGCCATGCCGACGTTCTCCGGGCCGAACACCTCGACCAGGTCGAAGAACTTCTCCGACACGAGCGCCTTGAGCGGAGCCGTGTACACCGACCGCTGCCCGCGCGCGAGCGCCACCGCGTGGGCGGCCACCGCGATGAGCGACTTGCCCGACCCGGTCGGCGTGGAGGCGATGACGTGGGAGCCCGTGACGATCTCCAGCAGCGCCTCCTCCTGGTGCGGGTACAGCTCGAGCCCGCGCGCGGCCGCCCACTCGGAGAATGCGAGCACGAGCTCGTCGTCGTCCGGGTGGGAGTTCGCCGGCGGGAGCTGGGGGGAGGCTGAGGAGGTCATCACCCGCCAGTCTGCCGCACGTGGCCGACATCGCCGCATCGGCTTCGGTTCCGGCCCGCCCGGTCGGCCTGTGGACGACGCCCGCCCGGCTCTGCGGGCGTGCCCGGTTCGGGTGTTCTCCCGGGGCGTCGACGCGGTCCGCGGTCCCGGGGAGGCCAGGTACCTGTCACAGCTGTCGCACGAGCGCTACGCTCGGGGGCATGAGTATCGACCATCACGAGCCGGAGAGCCTGTCGCAGCGCGAGCTGCGTAACGAGTCCGGACGCGTGCTCCGGTCGGTGAGCGAGGGGCGCTCCTTCGTGCTGACCAATAGCGGGGTGCCGGTCGGGCGGATCGTGCCGCTCGACACGCCGACCCCCTCCCTCAGAATTGCTCGGCCTGTGCGGAGAGTGGGTGGTTGGGCCGCGCTCGGGATCGTCCGCAGGCCCGCGGCCCGGAGCCTTGCCGCCGTTCTGGACGAGTTGCGCGCGGACCGCCTGTGACCGTCTACGTCGATACCTCGGCCTTGGGGGCGTTGCTCGTCGACCAGCCCGAGAGTGCTGCGCTGCTGGACTGGCTCGACCGGACGTCCGCCGCATTGGTCTCCAGCGACCTTCTCGAGACCGAGTTGCGCCGCCTCGCGATGCGGGAGGGGCTGGAGCAGGTCGATGTGACCCGGCTTCTGGATGGAGTGGCGCTGGCGGCCCTCGACCGGGCCGTGTACCGCAGCGCCGGCTACCTGCCGATGCCGTACCTGCGCACCCTGGATGCGCTTCACTTGGAGGCCGCACTACGGCTCGATGCCTCCGCCGTCCTGACGTATGACCACAGGCTCGGCGACGCGGCGCGCGCCGCGGGTCTGGATGTCATCGCCCCGGGACGGGCGCACGCGGGCTGAGAGCCCAGTGATGCCCGCTACCCGTTCAGGGTCGGTGAGCCTCGAGGATCTCGGCGTTGAGGTCGGGCCAGATGGCCCCGTGCACGGACTCCCGGAACGAGAGCTCCCCGAGGAAGGCGGCCACGAGGCCGGCGTTCGGGTCGACCCAGAGGAACGAGCCGGACTGGCCGAAGTGGCCGAACGTGGCCGGGTCGGCGCCGGGGGCGGTCCAGTGCGGCGACTTCGCGGCGCGGATCTCGTAGCCGAGGCCCCAGTCGTTCGGGCTCTGGCGCCCGAAGCCCGGCAGCACGCCGTCCAGGCCCGGGAACTGCACGGTGCGCGCCTGCGCACCGAGCTCGGCCGAGATGAGCGTGGGCGTGAGGAGCTCGATCCCCAGGCCCAGCACGTCCAAGACGTTCCCGCTCGCGGCGTGGGCGGCGCTGCCGGTGAACTCGACCGAGTCGAGCTCGAGCGGCTCGAGCACGGCCACATGGACCCACGTGGGGAAGTCCATGCCGACCCGGGCGGCGACGTGCTCGGCGAGGGCCTCGAAGCCGAGATTGGAATACACCCTCCGCCGCCCGGGCGCCTGCGCGGGGGCGCCGGCCTCGAACGGCAGTCCGGAGGCGTGCGCGAGCAGATGCCGCACCGTCGCCCCCTCGGGGCCGGCGGGCTCGTCGAGGCGCACGTGCCCCTGCTCGATCGCCACGAGCGTCGCGAGTGCGGCGAGCGGCTTCGTCACCGACTTCCACGGGTACACGCCCTCGACGTCGCCGTCGACGCTGAGCACGTGGCTCGCATCGGCCACGACGAGCGCGGTCGGGAAGTCGAACCGGGCGAGGCTCGGATACGTCGGCTGATCGGAGTTGGTGGCCACGGCGCCAGGCTACCCGTCCCTCACTCGCTCACCTCGACGATCCCGCGGGCGCCGCGCTCGGCATCGGCCATGACGTGGTTGATCATCGAGTAGTGGCCGGCCTCGACGAAGACCGTCTCCACGAATCCGCCCTGGGCGGCGAGCAGGTCGAGTGCCTGCGATCCGCCCGCATCGTAGCCGGGTGGGTCGAGCGGCCCGCGGCCGTCCTTGAGCAGATACGTGCCCTCCTTGTACACGGTGTCGAACTGGGCGCCGACGATGTGGAAGCTCAGCGGCCGGTTCGGTCCGACATCGAGCAGCCAGAACCGCACCCGCTCGCCGACCCTCGCCTGCAACGGATTGTCGACGTACTGGTTGACGAAGCCGTTGAACATGACGGCGTCGACGTCCTCGGTCGCCGCCCTCGTCGCATCCACCTCGGCGGCGTCGCCGTCGCCGGAGGTGCCCGCCGCACCCGCGGTGTCCAGGTACAGCTCGGACTGGGTGATCACATAGGACCGGTCCACCTCCGGCAGCCCCGGCGGCTCGATGACGATCGCACCCGCCATCCCGGCCGCGATGTGGGCGGTCATCGGCATCGTGCCGCAGTGGTACATCCACATCCCGGCCCGCTTCGCCGTGAACGTGTACTCGAGGGATTCGCCCGGCGCGATGTCGCGCATCGGCTCGTCGGGCGCCAGCTCGCTCGCGTGGAAGTCGATCGAGTGCCCCATCGTGCCGTCGTTGATCAGCGTCACCTTGAACGTGTCGCCCACCCGCCCGTGCAGCGTCGGCCCGGTCGAGGAGCCGTTATAGGTCCAGCGCACCTGCCGCACCCCGGGGGCGACCTCGGTGGGCACGTCGGTCACCCGCATCGTGACTTCGTGCACGGTCTCCTCGGCCAGCGGCGGCAGCTCCGGGTCGAAGCCGGTGAAGTCCTCGGGCCAGGGGGCCATGAAGTCGATCGGGGACGACGAATCACCCGCATCACTCGAGGAGCCCGTGCCGCCGTGCATGCCACCCATGTCACCCGGGCCACCCATGCCACCCGGGCCGCCCATGTCACCCGGGCCGTTCATGCCATCGGAGCCGCCGGTCGCGACGACCTCGAAGACCATCCCCATCTGCCGGTGCCCCACGATCGAGCACCAGCCGTCGATGTCCGCGCCGACGACGCCCACCTCGAGCGTGGTCGACTCGCCCGGGGCCAGCCGCCCGGAGTTCGCGCCGTCGGCGAGCACGAGGTCGTGCACCTCCGCCTCGTCGGCGTTCGTCAGGTTGATCACGAGCTCGTTGCCCACGGGCACCTCGACGGACGCCGGGTGGAAGCGCATGTCGCTCATGGTGACGTCGACCGTGGTCACCTCGCCGGTGGCGGTCACCGCACTCGTGTCGCCGGCGGCCGGCCGGTCGGCCCCCGCCGTCGGGAAGCCCGCGGCGGCCGGGTCGAGGCCCACGCCGAGCGCGGCACCGACGGCGATGACCGTCACCCCGGCGATGAGCTGCGGCCGCGACCACGACAGCGTGAGGGCGCGCTCGGCCCGGTCGTGGGTGGGCGCCCCGCCCCGGGCGGGCGGGCTCGCCTGGGCCGCCCGCTTCGCCCGGATCCCGGCCGCGAGTCCGGTGAGGATGAACACGAGCGTGCTCGCGAGCGCCACGAGGGTCACGGCCGAGAGCACGACCCGCACGAGGCTCGGCACCGGCAGCAGGCACGCGGCGAGGCCGAGGTTGACCACGACCACCCGCCACGTGCCCCAGCGCTCCATGCCCTTCATCGTCGCCCGCAGCACCGACGGGCCGCCGCCGAGCACGACGGGCAGCAGGTAGCTGAGCGCCCCGAAGAGCACCTGGAGGGCGAAACCCACGAGGAAGATCACGGTGAGATTCCCGTAGGAGCCGGCGAGCGCCGTCCATCCGCGGCTGAGCAGGGCCACGCCCATGGTCACGAGGCCGATCGGCAGCCAGAGCAGGCCTGCGCCGACCGAGAGCGTGGGGAACGCGTACGGGGGCCGGTTGCGGGCGGCGACCAGGATCGGCCAGTAGACGACGAGCGCGCCGGCCAGGTAGCACGCGATCCCGGCCGCGGCGAGCGGCTCGAGACCCACGAGCGGGCCGGCGATCACGGCGGCGAGCCCGACGAGCAGCACCGGCAGCGCGCGGCGGGAGGTCCGCTCCGAGCCCTCGGCCATGCGGGTACGCAGCATCGTGGGCCACAGCGTGACGAGCGTGCCGAGGATGCTCAGTCCGATCCAGCCGAGCAGGTTCGTCATCGTGTGCGCCACGAGGAGCCGGCCGTGCCACGGGTCCCCGAGCCCCCGGGCGAGCAACACCCCGAACGTGGCCCCGACCGGCAGCATCGCCGCGGCCGCGACGTAGTAGCGCACCGTGATGCGGAACCGCCCGGGCAGGGCGACCCGCAGGCGCCGCACGAGCATGACCCCGTGCCAGGCGACGGCGACGCTGATGGCCGCGGCCCCGGCGATCGTCAGCGGCCACAGCGTCAGCGGCACCCCGGCGAACACGGCGACGGCTCCGACGTGGAACAGCCCCAGGCGCAGCGACTGTCTCCGGCGCGGCTCGATCGACTTGGTCTTGAGCAGCGCGTCGGCGAAGTGCACGCTCCAGACCATGACCGAATGGGTGAGCGCGCCCAGGGCCACGAGGTGCACCATGAGCCACCGGGAGTCGGCGAAGAACGGGTGGACGAGGCTGACGAGCACCGCCACGAACAGCCAGATGACGACGGGCCGGTCACGCATGAACCACGTGCCACGAGTACTCACGAATCACTCCGGGGGATGGACGACGTCGGGTCGGGTGGGGCGGGCCGGCTCACCTGTGCTCGGGTCGCCCGGGCTCGGGGTGCCGGTTCGGGGCGGGCGCGCGGGCCGAGCAGGCTCGAGGTGGCGGCCACGCCCACGAACAGCAGCAGCGCGATGACGTTGACGACCGAGCCGGCGCGCCAGGCCGCGGTGATCCCGGCGAGGTCACCGGCGGCGACCCGCACGACCAGCCCCGCGTGCAGGAGCGCGAGCGGGGCCCACATGACCGCCCGGTAGGGCAGCGGCCGGCGGAGCACGGCGGGCAGGATGATCGGGGCGTGCGCCATGACCATCGAGATCGCGAAGCCGAGCATGACCGAGTGCACCACGAGGTCGTAGAGCGCGCCGGAGCGCTGATCGCCGGCGACGAGCCAGGCCGCAGCGGCCACGAGTAGCCACGCGTAGCCGGCCAGGAGCGCGGCGGCGCTGAAGCGGGGCAGCCCCGAGGACCGCACGAGGGTCCGGGCGAGATCGTGGCGCACGAGCCAGATCACGAAGAGCCCGAGCACGAGCCCGGTGGCGCGCGCGCCCCACGCGGGCCAGGGGAGCGTGGCGGTGATCGTCAGGGTCAGGGCGGTGGCCGCGAGCACGAGGGTGCGCCCGCCCGTGGCGGGCATCGCCAGCCGCGCCAGCTCCACGCGTTCGGCCCCGATCGTGAGCACGAGGAAGCCCACGAGCCAGGGCATGATCCACGGCAGCGGCAGCCAGATCCACAGCGTGAGCGGGATGAGCAGGTGCACCGCGCCGAGGAGCTGCACGAGCACGACGTCGTCGTGATTGCGTCGCCACAGCGCCAGGTAGATCGCGATGAATCCGATCACCCCCTCGACGAGGAAGAGCTGCCCGAGCAGCGCCGGGAGCGGGGTGAGCAGCAGGAGTGCCCCGACGCCGAGGAGCGCCGGGGCGCAGAACGCCCAGGCCTGCCGCAGCGCCACGGCCCGCTCGAGGCAGATGAGCGTGCCGAGGAAGCCGCCGACCATGAGGATGCCGTGCAGGTCCGCCCACGCCGGCGCCTGCACCGGGGCCGGAACGCCGAGCAGCAGGAGCGCCGCGTTCAGACCCGCGAGCATGGCGAGCCCGGCGGGGACGAGGAAGGCCAGGCGGAGCATGGGGGTACCTGGGCGAGACACGCCCCCACTTTACGGGAGGGTCGAGTTTCGTAATTGGGACCTTCGGCGGATCACGGGGTGAGCGGAACGCTACGTCGCTGCGGGCGCGGTCCCGCCAGCGCAGCCACGAGCCGTTCGAGCGGGCCCTGCCCGAGCCAGGCCGTCCAGCCGGTCGCGGCCACGAGGGTCACGACGACGAGCCACAGCAACGGCGCCTGGGACTGCGGGAACCACACGGCGTCGGAACCGAGCACGGCGATATAGACGATGTGGGCGCTGTAGACCGAGAGGGAGAGCCGGCCGGTGGCGGCGATCGGGCCGAGCAGCACCCGCCCGGGGGCCGCCCGCGTCGCGAGCAGCGCCAGCGCGATCACCGCCACGCCGGCGCCGGCGTTGCCGAGCAGCTCCGGCGCCGAGTCGGTGTGCGGGGCGGGACTGAGGAGCGCCGCGGCGAAGCCGCCTTGAGCGGGCGCGAACACCCGCATCGCGAGCAGGCCGCCCCCGTAGCCCGCGACCGCCGCGGCCGCCCCCGCGGCGAGCAGTCGCAGCTGCACGGCCAGGCGCGTCAGGTCGAGGCGCACGACGGCCAGCCCGACGAGCAGGTAGGCGATCCAGGCGAGCGCCGGGTAGTAGCCGGTGGCGAGTTCGAAGAGCACGGGCGGCCCGTAGGCGGCGGCCGGCTCGCCGTTGACCCACAGCCGCAGCCCGGCCACGACCGGGGGAGCGAGCACCATGACGGCCCCCGCACAGCCCAGGAGCACCCCCGGCCGGTACCGCAGGAATCCGATCATGAGCGCGAACATCACCGCGTAGGAGCCGAGGATCACCACGACCGGGGTGCCGAGCAGCATGAGCACCGCCCCGGCGCCGTACAGTGCCGCGGACCGCCGGAGGATCCGCCCCCGCTCGGCGCGCAGGGCGACCACCTCGACGTCCCCGCCTCGGTAGGCCCGGGCGGTCATGAACCCCAGGCCCGTGCCCGCGAGCATCGCGAACAGCGCCGAGGGGCGCCCGTCCGCGAGCCACCCGCCGGGCATGGGCATGGCTAGATGCGCGACGAACATCCCGAGGATCGCGAGGCCGCGTGCCACGTCGATGCCGACCACGCGGATGTTCCTCACGGGCTCGGACCCCCTGGATCCAGATCGGGAAACCGCGGGCGGTTTCTTAGATAAACGTGCGCAACGGTACTACCGTGAGCAGATGAGCGAGCAATATCTGCACGGATATCACGCCAGCGTGCTGGCCTCGCACGCATGGCGCACCGCCGAGAACTCCGCAGCCTACCTGCTGGAGTATCTGGAGCCGGGTATGGACGTGCTCGACGTCGGCTGCGGGGTGGGCACGATCACGACCGACCTGGCCACCCACGTGCCGGGCGGGCGGGTGCTCGGGATCGATCGGGCCGCCGAGGTGCTCGACCGCGCCGCCGACCTCGCGGTGGCCCGCGGTGTGGAGAACGTGCAGTTCGAGCAGGCCGACGTGTATTCGCTGCCGTACGCGGACGGCTCCTTCGACGTGGTCCACGCCCACCAGGTGCTCCAGCACCTCAAGGATCCCGTCGCCGCGATCACCGAGATGCGCCGGGTGTTGCGCCGGGGCGCGCTCCTGGCCGTGCGCGATGCGGACTACGGCGCGATGACCTGGTATCCCGAGGCGGGGCTCACCGGCTGGCGCGACCTGTACCAGCAGGTCTCGGCCGCCCACGGCGCCCAGGCGCAGGCGGGCCGGCGGCTGCTCGCCTGGGTGCGCGCGGCCGGCTTCGGCCAGGTCGAGGCCGGGGCCTCCACCTGGTGCTTCTCCGATCCGGAGGAGCGGGCCTACTGGGCCCGCACGTGGTCCGAGCGGATGCAGCACTCCGGGGTGGCCGAGAAGGCGATCCGCACCGGCCTGGTCGATCAGGCCGAACTCGACCGGATCTCCGCGGCCTGGCAGGACTGGGCGGCCGACGACGACGGCTGGTTCGTGGTTGTGCACGGGGAGGTCCTGGCCCGCGCCTGAGCGCTACCGTAGGGGCATGCGCATCGCCCGTTTCGCCCATGGTTCCGACCCCGCCTACGGCCTCCTCGACGAGGCCGCCGGAGAACTCGTCGTGCTGCGGGGCGACCCGCTCCACACCGCGCCCGAGCCGACGGGCGCGCGGGTGCGTGTGGACGACGTTCGCCTCCTCGCGCCGGTCATCCCGCGTTCGAAGGTGGTCGGCGTGGGGCGCAACTACGCCGCGCATGCGGCCGAACTCGGCAACGAGGTGCCGGCCGAGCCGGTGCTCTTCCTCAAGCCGAACACCGCGGTCGCCGGCCCCGACGATCCGATCGTGCTGCCCGCCTACGCGGACCGGGTCGACTACGAGGCCGAGCTGGCCGTCGTCATCTCGCGGATCTGCAAGAACCTCACGCCCGAGCAGGCCCCCGCGGCGATCCTCGGATACACCGCCGCCTGCGACTACACGGCGCGCGAGGCGCAGCGCGCCGATGCCACGTGGACCCGCGGCAAGGCGTGGGACACCTCCTGCCCGCTCGGCCCGTACCTGGTCCTGGACGACGGCTCCTTCGATCCGGGGCGGGTGGGCGTGCGCTCCTACGTCGACGGTGAGCTGCGCCAGGACGGCACCACCGCCGACATGGTGCGCTCGGTGACGGAACTGGTGGCCTACGCCTCGAGCGTGTTCACGCTCCTGCCGGGCGACGTCGTCCTCACGGGCACGCCGGCGGGCGTGGGGCCGGTCGAGGCGGGCCGGCGGGTCGACATCGAGATCGACGGCATCGGCCGCTTCGGGAACCCGATCGTGCGCCGGTAGCCTCCCTCAGGCTCCCCGCAGCCGCCCTGGGCGGGTCGACCGGATCGCGATCGTGACCCCGGCGGCGACGAGCGTCAGGGCCACGGCGTTGATGAGGGTGAATCCGCCCAGTTCGAGCAGTGGCCCGGCGGCCGCGGCGAACACGGCCGCGCCCACGTTCATCGCCGCGTCCGCCGTGCCCTGGATCGGCACCCGGTGCTCCTCGGGGATCGAGGCGGTGAGCAGGCTCGAGCCCGCGATGAAGCAGGCCGACCAGCCGAGCCCGAGCAGCACGAGCGCGGCCGTGATCCGCGGGGTCGAGGAGCCGGCGACGTCGTCCACGAGCCCGAGGGTCGCGGCGAGGACGAGGATCGCGAACCCGGCCCAGATGACCCGCGTCGCGCCGTAGCGGTCGCTCAGCCAGCCGTACACCGGCGAGAGCGCGTACATGCCGAGGATGTGCAGCGAGATGACCAGGCCGATGATCGTGATCGAGTCGCCGTGGTGATCCATGTGCACCGGGGTCATGACCATGACCGAGACCATGACCGTGTGGCCGAGCACGACGGCCGCGAAGCCGAGCAGCGCCCGCGGGGCGGCGACCACCTCCCGCAGGCCCTCGGCCACGCCGATGGTCCGCGTGCCGGTCGGTGTCGACGCGGGTGCGTGCCCCGGTGAGCGCAGCCGGAGCGTCGTGAGCGAGGCGAGGAGGAAGACGACCGCGGAGACCACGAACGGCCCGCCGAGCTCGCCCACCCCGAGCGCCCGGCCGAGCCGGCCCGCCGGGCCGGCCAGGTTCGGGCCCGCGACCGATCCGAGGGTCGTCGCCCAGACGACGATCGAGAGGGCGACGGCCCGCCGGTGTACGGGCGCGTCGTCCGTGGCCGCGTAGCGTGCCTGGAACCCGGCGGCGGTCGAGGAGCCGAACGCGAGCATCCCGACGAAGAAGACGGGCGCCGAGCCCGTGCCGGCCCCGACGAGCACGAGGATCGACCCGGCCAGCGCGATGCCGAATCCGGTCGTCAGCGCCCGGCGGCGGGAGGTGCGCTGGGCCAGCCGGGCCAGCGGGATGGCGAGCGTGGCCGCCCCGAGGATCGAGGCGGTCTGGGCGAATCCGGCGTACGCCGCGCTCCCGGTCAGGTGCTCGGCGAGCAGCCCGCCGACGGCGAATCCGACCGCGATCCCGACCCCGGAGAGCAGCTGGGCGACCGAGAGCGTCGCCTGATTCCGGCCGAACGTGGGACGCGGGCGGGGCGCGGGCGAGTCGGGGCTCGCGTCGATCAGGTGGCCATCGGTCATGAGTGGCGCTCCGGTCCGTGCATCCGGGTCCCTTTCGGCGAAGTCGTTCGGTGATCCGCCCCCATGGTAGGCGGGCTACACGGCCGTGACCGTCACGGCCACGGCGGCCGCCAGGTACAGCAGTTGCACGAGGGCCCGGCGACCCAGGGGCGTGGTCGGCGCGCTCGGGTGGCGGCGCCGGCCCGCGGCGTAGACGTTGGCGGGGAACATCGCGAGCATGAGCATGCCGAGGCAGGCGGCGGCGACCGGTCGGATCCACGCGGCCGACGCCGGGGGGACGAGCAGCCCGACGGCCCCCGCCAGCTCCAGGACGCCGGTGACCGTGACCGCCAGCGCCGGGAAGGGGACGGCCGGCGGAACGATCGCGATCAGTCCGGCCCGGCGCGGCTGGAACAGGTGGGCGCTCGAGGTCAGCAGGAACAGCGCCGCCAGCCCCGCGGCGAGCGCCTGCGGCCAGGTGTCGAGGTAGTCGACACCCAGCCGGCCGAGGAGCCGGCCGACGAGGGTGACGCCCACGAGAGCGAGAAGTGGAGCCATGGCGGGCCTTCCGGGAGATCGAGGTATCTTGTCGGTGGCTAGATTACGGCGCGGGCCTCGGGCCTGTCTAGGCGGTGACTAGATTGGTTTAGGGTGGCGCGTATGGAACGGCCCTACCACCACGGAGATCTGCGTGCGCGCGTCCTGGCCATCGCCGCCGAGGTCGTGGCCGAGTCGGGGGTCGACGCGCTGTCGTTGCGCGAGCTCGCGCGCCGCGCCGGCGTCTCCCACGCCGCACCGGCCCATCATTTCGGCAACCGGCGCGGGCTGGTCACGGCGTTGGCGACCGAGGGCTTCCACCTCCTCGCCGCCACCCTGGAACCCTCGGTCGCCGCGGGCGAGTTCGATCGCACCGCGGTGGCATATGTCCGCTTCGCGCTCTCCCATCCCGGCCACTACGGCGTCATGTTCCGCTCCGACCTGCTCGCGACGACGGACGACGCGCTGGCGGACGCCCGCCGCCGGACGACCGCTCTCCTGGACTCGGGGCTCGCATCCGTGCCGGGCGACCGACTGCTCGTGGGCCCCACCCAGGCGCGCCAGTGCGCCTGGGCCCTCGTGCACGGGCTGGCCACGCTCTGGCTCGGCGGCGCGTTGCCGGGCACCGATCCGGAACGCCTGACGCTCGCCGCCGCCCATCAGCTGTTCGGTGATGCGACGGCCGGAACCGAGGCCGGCCGCGCCCAGTAGTCTGGTGGGCATCATGAGCACAATTCGCCTGCGTTTCTGCCCCTCGCCCACCGGTACTCCCCACGTCGGCCTCATCCGCACGGCCCTGTTCAATTGGGCCTATGCCCGCCACACCGGCGGCACCCTGGTCTTTCGGATCGAGGACACCGACGCCGCCCGCGACTCCGAGGAGTCCTATCGGCAGTTGCTCGACGCGCTGGACTGGCTCGGCCTCGACTGGGACGAGGGCGTCGAGGTCGGCGGCCCGCACGGGCCGTACCGGCAGAGCGAGCGGATGGAGATCTACGCCGACGTCGCCGCCCGGCTCCTCGCCGCCGGGCACGCCTACGAGTCGTTCTCGACGCCCGAGGAGATCGAGGCCCGTCACCGGGCCGCGGGCCGCGATCCGAAGCTCGGCTACGACGGCCACGACCGCGACCTGAGCGAGGAGCAGAAGGCCGCCTACCGGGCCGAGGGCCGCGCCGCCGTGCTGCGGCTGCGGATGCCGGCCGAGGACCTGTCCTTCACCGACCTCGTGCGCGGGCAGGTGACCTTCAAGGCCGGCTCGGTACCCGACTTCGTCATCGTGCGGGGCAACGGTCAGCCGCTGTACACGCTCGTCAACCCGGTCGACGACGCGCTCATGCAGATCACCCACGTGCTCCGCGGGGAGGACATCCTCTCCTCCACGCCGCGCCAGATCGCGCTCTACCGGGCCCTGCTCGACATCGGCGTGGCCACCGTCATGCCGGAGTTCGGCCACCTGCCCTACGTCATGGGGGAGGGGAACAGGAAGCTGTCCAAGCGCGATCCCGAGTCGAACCTCTTCCTGCACCGCGACCGCGGCTTCATCCCCGAGGGCCTGCTCAACTACCTCGCCCTGCTCGGCTGGTCGATCTCCCCGGACAACGACATCTTCTCCCGCGAGGAGATGGTCGCCGCGTTCGACGTGGCCAGCGTCAACCCGAATCCGGCGCGCTTCGACGTGAAGAAGGCCGAGGCGATCAACGCGACCCACCTGCGGATGCTCGCCCCGGAGGACTTCCGCGGCCGGCTCGTGCCGTACCTGCACGCTGCGGGCGCCGTCTCGGCGCCGGAGTACGCGGGCCTGGGCGAGCGGGAGCGGGAGATCCTGCGCGAAGCGGCCCCCCTCGTGCAGGAGCGCATGACCCTCCTCGGGGAGGCGCCGGGCATGCTCGGCTTCCTGTTCACGGCCGACGCGGACCTGATCGTCGAGGACGACGCCCGCGGCAAGCTGCGGCCCGAGGCCGCCGAGGTGCTCGACCGATCGATCGAGGTGCTGGCCGGGCTCACGGACTTCGGCGCCGAATCGCAGCAGGAGGCGCTCAAGGCGGTGCTCGTCGACGAGCTCGGCATCAAGCCTCGGTTCGCGTTCGCGCCGCTGCGCACGGCGGTGACGGGCCGGCGGGTCTCGCCGCCGCTGTTCGAGTCGATGGAGATCCTCGGGCGGGACTCGAGCCTCGCGCGGCTGCGCGCGCTGCGGGCGAGCCTGTGAGCCGGGCCGTCGTCTTCGACCTCGACGACACCCTCGTGGACACCCGCACGGCGTTCGCGGCGGCGATCGATGCGGCCACCCGGCTGCTCGACCCGGACCTCACCCCGGAGCGGTCCGCCGTGGCCCTGGCGAGCTGGCGACAGGATCTGGGCGGACACTACCGCGCCTACACCCGCGGCACGGTCGGCTACTGGGAACAGCGGGAGGCCCGGCTGCGCGAGATCGGCCGCGCCCTCGGCCTGCCCGGACTCGGCGCGGACGACGTCGAGGCGTGGAACGAGGCCTTCGACCTCGCCTTCGCGGGCGCCTGGGCCCCGTTCCCCGACGCCCGCCCGACGGTCGACCGGCTCCGGGAGGCCGGCTACGAGATCGGCGTCGTCACGAACGCCCAGACGCGCGTGCAGGAGCTCAAGCTCGCCGCGACCGGGCTGGACGATCTGCCGCTGCTCGTCACGATGGACACGTTCGGGGTCGGCAAGCCGGCCCCCGAGGTCTTCCTCGAGGCGTGCCGGCGGCTCGGCGTCGAGCCGGGGGAGACGACCTACGTCGGCGACGAGCTCGACACGGACGCCCGCGGGGCGATGAACGCCGGGCTGCGGGGCATGTGGCTGGCGCGTCCGGGGCGCCGCCGGGGTGGTCACCACGACGAGGACCCGGAGGGGGCCCGGGCCTCCGGTGTGGCGGTCCTCACCTCGCTGACGGAGCTTCCGGACCTGCTCGGGGCTCTCTGATGCGGATCGAGCACAGGTGTGGGCTTGCTCACGGCTCTCGTTTTGGTTCGCGGCCCCCGCTCCGGTAGAGTCATCCGGCGGTAGGACGTTTGGATCACGGCGCCTCGCGGCGTCCGATCCGGACCGAATACTCCGATGGGGTATGGTGTAATCGGCAGCACGACTGTTTCTGGTACAGTTAGTCTAGGTTCGAGTCCTGGTACCCCAGCGCGTGAAGAGTGCTCCGTCAGGTAGCATTCCGAAGGCAAGAAGAAATTGCATGGCCCCGTCGTCTAGCGGCCTAGGACACCGCCCTCTCACGGCGGCGGCGCCGGTTCGAATCCGGTCGGGGCTGCAAACAAGGCACAGGATCTCTGCTGAGCAGGGATCCTGTGCCTTTCTTCGTTGACGGGAGACTCGGGTCACGAGAATCGGCCCCGCCGCGGCGGTATCGTGAAGCCGTTGACGTGACCGTCCGAGATCGGAGGGTGCCCGATGAAGTCCCTCCCCGTTCCGCCGCTGGCGCAGACCCTGGAGCGCTATCTCACCGCGCTGGGGCCGCTCCAGACCGCGCACGAACGAGCGGTCACGGGCGCGGCCGTGACCGAGTTCGCGAACGCCGACGGTCCGGCCTGCCAGGAGGAGCTCGAGCGATTCGCCCGCGCCGAGCACCGGCGGGGGCGCAGCTGGCTGACTCGTGCATGGCAGGACACCTACCTCGAGCAGCGATCCCCCCTGCCGCTGGCCGGCAACGTCGCGTTCCAGCTCGCGTGGGACCGGACCAGGCGCGGGGTCGACCTCGCGGCCGACGTCGCCCATCGACTGGCCGCCGTCCACCTGCGTCACCTGCGGGGCGAGGCCCGGCCCGAGGTGAGCCCGCGCGGGGAGCCGCTCACGCCCACGCAGTGGCGCTACCTCGCCGGCGGGATCCGTGATCCGCGTCCCGGCACGGACGGCTTCCTCGAGGGCCACCCGTCACCGGCGCACCGCGAGATCGTCGTGCTCCGACACAACCGCGCCCATGCCCTGGCGGTGTCCGATGCCGCCGGGCGGCCCCTGCCGCGCCCCGCCCTCGCCGCGGCGATGACGCAGATCCTGCGCTCGGTCGCGACGCCGGGCACGTTCACCGACCCCTCCCTCCTCGGCAGCGAGCACGCCGCGGCCGTCCTCGATCGACTGCGCGCCGAACCGGCCGGCGCCGAGACCTACCGCCGGCTGCGCGAGGCCCTGTTCGTGCTCGACCTCGGCGACGAGGGCGAGACCGGCGGCACCGCCGAGGCGCTGCGGCGGGTGGCGTTCGATCCGGGAGCGGCGTGGGTGTACAAGCCGCTGAGCGTCGAGGTCGGATTGGTCGACGGCTTCGTCGCCGTCCACGTCGAGCATTCGATCCTCGACGGGGCGACGCTCGCCGCGCACGTCGCGCAGGCGCACCTTGTGCAGCCCGACGACCGGGTGGTCGAGGCGCCGGCGGCGGGGCGGCCGACGGAGCTGGTCTGGCCGGTCGATGCCCGGCTCCGGGGCGAGATCGACGCAGCCCTGCAGGCGTATCGCGCCGAGGCCGGCCGATATCGGGTCCGCGTGGTCACCGTGCCGTTCACCGCACCGGCGGGCCTGCGGTTCAGCCACGACGGCGCGATGCAGTGGATCATGCTCGTCGCCCAGCGCGCCACGTGGGGGCGGGTCCGCAGCACCTACGAGGCCGTGGACATGCGCGAGTACCTCGCCGGACGGACCGAGTGCCTGCGACCGAACACGCCCGAGGCGGTGGCCCTCGCGGGCGCGCTCCTCGACGGCGATGCCACGCCGGAACAGCTCGAGGCCGCCCGCGGGGCGCATTCGGCCCTCGTCAAGGCGTGCAAGAGCGGCAACGGGATCGACCGGCACCTGTTCGGGTTGCGGGCCATGGCCTCCCGGCTCGGGCTCACCCCGCGGATCTTCGCCGACGACGGCTACCGGCTGCTGACCACCGATGTGCTCTCGACCACCTCGATCGGCGGCCGGGGCGAGATCGTCCGGCTCGCCTTCGCTCCGACCGCGGCCGGGGGAGTGGGCGCGAACTACACGGCCGACCCGGGTGCATACGAGTTCTGCCTCACGTGGCGCGCCGATGAGATCGGCGAGATCGACGCCTTCGTCTCCCACCTGCGCGCGGGTGCGCGAGCGCTCGAGGAGGGGGCGCTCCGGGCGGGGCCGACGGCGCCCTAGAGTCCCTCGTCGGCCTTGCGCAGCACCTCGGTCAGCCGGTTCGCGGCGGCCACGACCGAGGCGGCATGCAGCCGGCCGGGCTGCCGGCTCATGCGCTCGACGGGGCCGGAGACGGAGACGGCGGCGATGACCCGACCCGACGGCCCGCGCACGGGGGCCGAGACCGAGGCCACGCCGACCTCGCGCTCGCTGATCGACTGGGACCAGCCGCGCCGGCGCACCCCCGAGAGGATCGTGGCCGTGAACTTCGCGCCGTGCAGCCCGCGGTGCAGCCGGTCCGGCTCCTCCCAGGCGAGCAGGATCTGCGCGGCGGAGCCGGCGAGCATCGTGAGCGTGGCGCCCACGGGGATGGAGTCACGCAGGCCCATCTGCTTCTCGGCCGCGGCCACGCAGATCCGCTGATCGCCCTGGCGGCGGTAGAGCTGGGCGCTCTCGCCGGTGTGGTCGCGCAGCGCCACGAGCACCGAGCCCGCGGCGGCGAGCAGTCGATCCTCGCCCGCGGCGGAGGCGAGTTCGGCCAGGCGCGGCCCGAGCACGAACCGCCCCTGCATGTCGCGGGAGACGAGTCGGTGGTGCTCGAGGGCGACGGCGAGCCGATGCGCGGTCGGGCGCGCCAGGTGGGTGCTGGCCACCAGCTGTGCCAGGGTCGCCGGACCCGCTTCCAGGGCGCCCAGAACGATCGCGGCCTTGTCAAGAACGCCGACTCCGCTAGAGTTGTCCATAAGTCGATATTGCCGTCTCGGAAGATGAGACGCAAGTTCGATGGTGAAACCCGGAGTGTCGCAAGGCCCTCCATCAGCACACGGATCAAGGAAGTTGGACGCGTCATGGGTAGGACGTTGGCGGAGAAGGTATGGGCGGACCATATTGTCCGCAGAGGTGAGGACGGCGCGCCCGACCTCCTCTACATCGATCTCCACCTCGTGCACGAGGTCACGAGCCCGCAGGCCTTCGAGGGGCTGCGCCTCGCCGGGCGTCCCGTGCGTCGTCCCGACCTGACGATCGCCACCGAGGACCACAACACCCCGACCCTCGACATCGACCTGCCGATCGCCGACAAGACCTCGCGCAAGCAGATCGACACGCTGCGGGCCAACGTCGAGGACTTCGGCGTGCGGATCCACTCCCTCGGCGACGCCGATCAGGGGATCGTCCACGTCGTGGGGCCCCAGCTCGGCCTGACCATGCCCGGCCTGACCGTCGTGTGCGGCGACTCCCACACCTCGACCCACGGGGCCTTCGGCGCGCTCGCATTCGGCATCGGCACCTCCGAGGTGGAGCACGTGCTCGCCACCCAGACCCTGCCGCTCGCCCCGTTCAAGACCATGGCGATCACGGTGAACGGCACGCTGCGCGAGGGCACGACCGCCAAGGACATCATCCTCGCCGTCATCGCCAAGATCGGCACCGGCGGCGGCCAGGGCTACGTGCTCGAGTACCGCGGCGAGGCCATCGAGGCGCTGTCGATGGAAGCGCGCATGACGATCTGCAACATGTCGATCGAGGCCGGGGCGCGCGCCGGCATGATCGCCCCGGACGAGACCACCTTCGCCTATCTCAAGGGCCGCCCGCACGCCCCCGAGGGGGAGGACTGGGACGCCGCCGTCGAGTACTGGCGCACGCTGCGCACCGACTCGGATGCGACCTTCGACGCCGAGGTCACCCTCGACGCGAACGACCTCGAACCCTTCGTCACCTGGGGCACGAACCCGGGCCAGGGCCTGCCGCTGTCGGGCCGGGTCCCGAACCCGGAGGAGATCAACGAGGAGAACGAGCGCGTGGCCGCCGAGCGGGCGCTCGAGTACATGGACCTCGCGCCGGGACTGCCGCTGCGCGACATCCACGTCGACACGGTCTTCATCGGGTCGTGTACGAACGGCCGGATCGAGGACCTGCGCGCCGTGGTCGACGTCATCGCCGGCCGGAAGAAGGCCGACGACGTGCGCGTGCTCGTCGTGCCGGGCTCGGCGCGGGTGCGACTCCAGGCCGAGGCCGAGGGGCTCGACCAGGTCTTCCTCGCCTTCGGCGCCGAGTGGCGCAACGCCGGCTGCTCGATGTGCCTGGGCATGAACCCCGATCAGCTCAAGCCCGGGGAACGGGCCGCCTCCACCTCGAACCGCAACTTCGAGGGCCGGCAGGGCAAGGGTGGACGCACCCACCTCGTCTCCCCGCTCGTCGCGGCCGCCACGGCCATCCGCGGCACCCTCTCGTCCCCCGCCGACCTCGTGAACGCCTGAGGAGGCCGCCACCATGGAGAAATTCACCACGCACACCGGCGTCGGCATCCCGCTGCGCCGCAGCAACGTCGACACCGACCAGATCATCCCGGCCGTCTACCTCAAGCGGGTCTCCCGCACCGGCTTCGAGGACGCGCTCTTCGCCGCCTGGCGGTCCGACCCGGAGTTCATCCTCAACCAGGAGCCGTACAAGACGGCCTCGGTGCTCGTCGCCGGCCCCGACTTCGGCACCGGCTCCTCCCGTGAGCACGCCGTCTGGGCGCTCAAGGACTACGGCTTCAAGGTCGTGCTCGCGAGCCGCTTCGCCGACATCTTCCGCGGCAACTCCGGCAAGCAGGGTCTCGTCGCCGGGATCCTCGCGCAGGAGGACGTCGAGCTCATCTGGAAGGCGCTCGAGGCCAACCCCGGCCAGGAGATCACGGTCGACCTCGTGAACCGGCAGGTGACCTGCGGTGACATCGTCGCCACCTTCGAGATCGACGACTACACCCGCTGGCGCCTCATGGAGGGCCTCGACGACATCGGCCTCACGCTCAACCACGAGGCCGACATCACGGCCTACGAACAGTCGCGCGCCGCCTGGCGTCCCACGACCCTGCCGGCCAAGACCCTCCCGCCCGTCGAGATCGTAGCCGCCCGCCCGGTCACGGTGCCGACCCAGAACGAGTCGCTCAGCTGACCCCGCGAAGCCGGTAGCACGCGCGAACGCCGCCCCACCCGGGGCGGCGTTCGTCGTCTCGTATGGACGGCGCCCGGCCGGCTCCGATCAGAACGTCGCCTCGAGCGCGGCCCGGTAGCGGTCCGGCTCGGCGCGCGTGTGGGCTGACACGAGCAGGCGGTGCTGCCCGAGCCGCTCGGCGTGATCCCCGGCGAGGGGCAGGGAGACGACGCCGCGCAGGCCCCGCGTCCACGCCCGCGCCACGGCGTCGGCGCAGCGGTCCTCGGGCGACCCGTCCGGCGGCGGCAACACCTCGATCGGCAGCGCGAAATACCACTCGTCCAGGGCCTCGCGGTCGATGCCCACGTCTCCGTATCGGCGCCGCCAGAGCAGTGGTGGGAACTCGGGCGGGTTGGTTCGCGTGGGCGGGTGCGGCGCGGGCGTCTGGTCGCGGAACCACTGCAGGGTCTCCTGCCAGCAGCCGAGCCAGCGGTCCTCCCACTCCGGCACCCCAGGATCCGGCGGGCGCGAGCGGTCCCGCGGTGGCGGCGGGTCGAGCGGCGGGAGGTCGATCTGCGGGTGCAGATCCCAGCGGTCCCGGATGTACAGGAGTTCCAATAGGCTCCGGGCGCGTGGCGTGACCCCGAGCGTGAAGCCGGCGGGCCACCGTGGTCCTTCGGGAAGGCCGTGTCGGCGTAGGAACCTGGGCATCGTGACCATCAACTCCAGTGGAGTGGCATCGTGCTGCAGCGACCAGCGTATCCGGCCGATCCACCTCATGGCCTGGTGGCGGGGTCGCTCACCCCGCGGTCGAGCAGGGCGTAGCCCGGGGATTCTGCTGGGATTTCCGGGATTCGGCCCTGGTCGGCCGGTGGATCCGGGATTCGGCCCTGGTCGGCCGGTGGATCGGGGGGTTCGGCCCGGTCACATCCCGCCGCGACGGGGACGCGGGCGGGCGTGGCCTATCCTGGGGCGAGAAGGGACGGTCACATGACGATTCTGCGAGTGCACGGGGGAGTTCCGCTCACCGGTGACATCACGGTCCGGGGCGCGAAGAACTTCGTCTCCAAGGCGATGGTCGCGGCGGTGCTGGGGGAGACCCCCTCGGTGCTGCGCAACGTCCCCGACATCAAGGACGTCCAGGTCGTGGGCGGGCTGCTCTCGCTCCACGGCGTGCAGGTCGACTGGGACTCCGCCGCCGGCACGGTCGCCATGGACCCGTCCCGGGTCGAGGTCGCGGGCCGCGCCGACATCGACACCCACGCCGGTTCGAGCCGGATCCCGATCCTCATGTGCGGTCCGCTGCTGCACCGCCTCGGCGAGGCATTCATCCCCGACCTCGGCGGCTGCCACATCGGCGACCGCCCGATCGACTACCACCTGAGCATCCTGCGCCAGTTCGGCGCCGAGATCGACAAGCTCGAATCCGGCATCTGGATCAAGGCCCCCGCCCGCGGGCTCCAGGGAACCCAGGTCGAGCTGCCATACCCGAGCGTCGGCGCGACCGAGCAACTCCTGCTCACCGCCGTGCGCGCGAACGGCGTGACCGAACTGCGCAATGCCGCGATCGAGCCGGAGATCCTCGCGCTCATCGACGTGCTGCAGCGGATGGGCGCGATCATCTCCGTGGACACCGACCGGGTCATCCGGATCGAGGGGGTGGACGCCCTGCGCGGCTACACCTACACGGCCCTGCCGGACCGGATCGAGACGGCCTCGTGGGCCTCGGCCGCGCTCGCCACCCACGGCGACATCTACGTGCGCGGCGCCGAGCAGTCGGCGATGGGCACGTTCCTCAACACCTATCGCAAGGTCGGCGGCGACTTCGACATCGACGACGAGGGCATCCGGTTCCGCCACCCCGGCAGGGACCTGCGTTCCATCGTGCTCGAGACCGACGTCCACCCCGGCTTCATGACCGACTGGCAGCAGCCCCTCGTCGTCGCCCTCACCCAGGCGACCGGCCTGTCGATCGTGCACGAGACCGTCTACGAGAACAGGTTCGGGTTCACAGACGCGCTGCGGCGCATGGGAGCGAAGATCCAGGTCTACCGCGAATGCCTCGGCGGCAAGGACTGCCGGTTCGGGCAGCGGAACTTCTTCCACTCCGCCGTCATCTCCGGGCCCACCCCGTTGCAGGCCGCCGACATCGAGGTGCCCGACCTGCGCGGCGGCTTCTCCCACCTCATCGCCGCGCTCGCCGCGGAGGGCACCTCGAACGTGCGCGGGATCGAGCTCATCTACCGCGGCTACGAGAATTTCATGGCCAAGCTCACCGCGCTCGGTGCCAAGGTCGAGCAGGTCTGACCCGCCGCCGGATCCGAGTCTCCGCCCCATCCGAGTCACAGTGCGGGCAGGTCCTCCGCGTCCCGGAACGGCACGATGAGCGTCGCGGCCGCGCACGCGAACGCACCGAGCACGAGCGGGGCCGGGATCGTGCCCAGCCACGGCCACGCGATCGTCAGCTCGGCGGCGACCCTGACCGTTGCGACGAGCACGAGCAGGGACGCCACCACCTCGCCCGTGCGGCCGAGCCGCGCCTGCAGCCACCGGCCGGCGAAGACCAGCGCGAGTACGACGCCCACGGCCACCGCCGGGACCACCACCACGACGACGATAGTCGAGAGGATCGGCAGCCCCCAGGTCGCACCCGCCTCGGCCACGCGGGCGACCGGGGAGGGCAGGTCGGGCAGCGCGGTCGCGATCCCCGCGGCGACCGCGAGCACGTGGGCCAGCGGCCGGCGCGCCCAGCCGTGCAGGACCGCCCAGACGAGCACCCCGACCGCGAGCCCGGTGGCCACGCCGCCGGCGCGGTGCCACCAGGTGGCCTCGGCGATCGTCGCGGCGAGGACGGCGGCACTCGCGACAAGCGCGACCGTCAGGCCCGAGCGGTCGCGGGCCCCGGCGGGATCGACCCGGCCCACCGCCCGGTGCGACCCGAGCGCCCACACGAGGATTGCGGCGAGCACGACGACGACGTCGAACCACGTGGCCGCGGTGAGGACCGCCTGGACCCGGGTGAGCCTGGGCAGCGGCCGGCCGCCACCCCGCCACAGGTCGGCCACCACGACGAGCAGGACGATCACGAGGAGCACGACCCGGGCCGACCGGGCCCGGGCGGCCGCGCGGACGACCCGCCGGCACAGCGACTGTGCGGCCTCTCCGGAGTTCTCAGCCCGGCCGGCCAGCGAGCGCCAGGTGCGCATCCGGCCGGTCGCCGCGGCCACGCCGAGGGCGAGCACGACGGCGGCCAGACCGCCCACGAGCGCGACGGTGCCCGGCTCGAGTGTGCCACTCGTCCCGGGCGCCGGCCCCGCGTGTGTGGCCACCGCCGCCGCGACCGCCACGGCCGTGAGCACCGCGGGCCGCAGCACGAGCGGCGCGAGCACGAGCAACGGCCGCAGCACCGTGAGGATCGCCGCCACCACGAAGCCTCGCACGCCGCTACCGAGTACCGGCCACAGCGCTCGCTGCAGCCCGAGCCCGAGGCGCGCGCCGAGGGCGTACCTGCGCTCCGCCGTCAGATCGCCCAGGCGCCCGGGCCGGCCCTCGAGGCCCTCGTACGCAGCGGCCAGGTGCTCCCGCGAGGCGGCCGCGGCCCGGGCGACCTCGGCCGCGTCGAGCGGGTCGCGCTCCCGCTCCCGAAGCGAGGCGCCGTCGTCCATGGCCGTGAGCGTGCGCACGAGGCCGGCCCCGGCGTCCACCCGGCCCCACCGCCAGTCGTGGCCGCGCCAGTCCTGGGCGAGGAAGCCACCGAAATTGCCGAGTTGGCTGCCGGAGAGCTTGGCGCCGGCGTGGACGGCCCCGCTCGGCCAGGGGGACACGCGCTCCGGGTGGGCCGCCTGCCGGTCGAGCCGGCGCGCCTCGGACTGCAGGGTCACGCCGGCGAGGGGCACGAGCGGCTCCTCGTCGCCGCTGAGCGTGTCGAAGTCGGGGATCGCGGTGGTGCCGAGCCGGCCGATGACGCACGTCGCCCGGGCGACCAGGCGTTGGAGCTCGGCCAGGGTCGGGGCGCCGGCGACCTCGGCCGGCAGCCGGCTGCGCTGAACGTCGCCGACCGCCGCGCACAGCACCCGCCACCCGGCCGCGATCGGGTCGGTGAGTGCCGACTCGGGTGGTGCGTGGGGCCCGCCTCGGTCGGCACCCTCCCCCCAGGCCTCGAGGCCCCGCCACAGCGCGGCCTCGTCGTCCAGGTCGATCGGCGGGACCGTGAGTGGCGCCGCCGGCCACAGCGCGAGTGCGACCGCCGGCAGCGCCGCGAGGATCGAGCCACCGCCGCGGCGCGGCGACCCACCAGCCTCACCCGGCCCATTCCATGCACCCAGGGCGATACGCACGGCCGCGGCGTCACCGCGCTGCCCGGCGTACTGGGCGAGCGTGCGCACGCGATACAGCGACCCCTTCGCGCCGGCGAGCGCCGCCGTCAGTTCGCCGTTGCGGGCGGTCTCTGGATCGTCCTGCTGGATGCGCAGCCACGCGATGAAGAAGTCGGCGGCCTCGGCCAGCGCCGCCGCATCCTCGTGGCACGCGAACCCCGCCCGGCCCGCCAGCGCCGCCTCGAGGTCGGTGCGCACCGCCCCGGCCTCGTCCATCCCGAGCCCGGCCGCGACGGCGGGTGGGGTGATGAGCGTCTGCAGGAACCCCTCGCCGGGATGGGTGAGCAGGCGCGTGAACCGGTCCGCGTCGGTGCGCACCCGGAAGTCGCGATAGGAGTCGAGGAGGGTCCGGAGAACGCTCGGATCGAGGTCGCGCAGACCGCCGAGCAGGTCCGGCGGCAGCGAGCCGAGGAACTGCTTGCGCCGGAACTCCTGATCCGTGCCGCGCGCGGCCAGGTCCGCCAGGTCGGCCAGGTCGTCCCACGAGCTCTCGGTCGTCACCTTGTAGCGCAGCGCCGTGACCACCGAGCGCAGGAACCGCACCCGCCGGGGCCGCACCTCGCCCGCACCCGCCGCGGGTGCGTGCGGCGGCGCCGCCGGCTCGGGTGGCCGCGGGTCGAGGTAGAGCAGTACGCGCCGGGTGCGGCCGGTCGCGGGGGAGTCGGTGATCGCGTGGAGCGCCCGCGCGATCGGGATGTTGTCGAACACCCCGCCGTCCATGACGTCGAACGCGGTGCCCGGATCCCCGAGGACGTCGGAGAACACCCCGGCCATGTTCTCGGGCCGATCGTCGCCCTCGCCCCGGGGGCGGCGGACCGGCCCGCCCTCCCACGCGTGGATCGTCGCCGGCTCGAACGCTCCCGGGAAGGAACTCGTGCTGCGGGCGGCGTAGGCGAGGCGCCGGCGTGCCTCCTCGTCGGCGCCAGGGTCCGAGCCGTTGCCGGGCAGGTCGTCGAACGGCCCGCCGGGCCGCCCCGGCGTGTGCTGGAACCGGAAATGGGCCGCCCGGGGGCGGATGTCGGTGCCCGTCGTCGTCGCGGGCAGCGGCGGGCCCGCCTGCAGGGTCGCCGACAGGTCGATCGTGAGGAAATCGGACCGAAGCCGCTCGCTCGTGCCGGCCGAGGCCGCCCGCAGCGCCTCGAGCAGCGGCCGATAGAAATTCGAGTCCGCGTCGAAGACCGCCTCCGTGCGGTAGTGCCGACCCGGCGCCCACTGCGGGTGGAACAGCCGCCACAGGTCGCCCTGGCGCTGCCACACCGCCAGCAGCCACTCCAGGTCCGTGCCG
Organism: Pseudactinotalea sp. HY160; assembly: GCF_009372055.1. Classification (NCBI taxonomy): domain Bacteria; kingdom Bacillati; phylum Actinomycetota; class Actinomycetes; order Micrococcales; family Cellulomonadaceae; genus Pseudactinotalea; species Pseudactinotalea sp. HY160. The sequence continues at coordinate 117,879 of NZ_WHMT01000009.1, forward strand.
ATCGACTGCGCGAACCCGTAGATCACGGCGTTGAGGCCACCCGCGCTCGCGCCGGCGAGCACGTCGAACCGGATCGAGGTGTAGCCGAGCGCGGTGAGCAGGTCGGCGTAGGCCCGCCCGCGCTCCCGCTCCGGGCCGGTGTTGCGCTCGAGCGAGTCCGGGTCCGCCAACGCCCGCCGGGCCAGGTCGAGCTCGGCGACGGCGCCCCCGATCCACACCGCGAGCGAGACTCCGCCGCGCATCGCGAGGGCGACGCGCAGTTCCCGGCCGTCGTCCGGCCCGGATCCCATCGCGCCCGCCCGGGGCTGCTCCGCCATGACGCCTCCGATCGGCCGGAGCGCCGGTGCCCGTACCGAGGAGCCAATCATCGTGGAGCGCGGGGGGAACTGTCCATACCCGGCCGAGGTCACCGCCCATCGAGGCGAGCGGCGGGAACCGCGGGCTCGAACAGCTCGACCGGATCGCGGTGCTTCACCTAGTTATATAACGTAGTAAACTAGTGCCGTGCCCGAATCCACCGGAGTAGTCCTCGCCGAGCTGATCTCGGTCGTCCACCGCTGTTCCCGGACGGCGACTCTGCGGCTCCCCGAGGCGCTCTCGCCGTCGGCCTACCGCACCCTGGCCCTCGCCCGCGACCGGGGCCCCGTGCGCCTGGGCGAGTTGGCCGAGCTCGTGCGGGTCTCCCAGCCCGGGATGACCAAGATCGTCGCCGCGCTCAGCGCCGACGGCCTGCTCACCCGGATCGCCGACCCCGAGGACCTGCGGGCACGCACCGTCTCGATCACCGCGACCGGAATCGAGTTCCTCGGCGACTACGCCCGGGAGCTCGGCGCCGCCCTGACCGAGGAGTTCGCCGACCTGAGCCCGGACGAGCTCACCGCGCTGGCGAACGCGACCGACATCCTCCTCTCACGTCTGGACCGCTAGCCTCGTGCGCACTCAACCCACATCCGTCTGGGCCGTCGCCCTCACCGCCATGATCGCCTTCATGGGCCTCGGGCTCGTCGACCCCATCCTGCCCTCGATCAGCGCCGAGCTCGGCGCGACGACGACCCAGACCTCGCTGCTGTTCACCTCCTACCTCGTCGTCACCGCGGTGGGGATGTTCTTCACCTCCGCCATCTCCAGCCGGCTCGGTTCGCGCACGACCCTGCTGCTCGGCCTCGGCGTCATCGTGCTCGGCGCCGCCGGGGCCGGCGCGAGCGGGTCGATCGGGGAGATCATCGCCTTCCGTGCCGTCTGGGGACTGGGCAACGCCCTGTTCATCTCGACGGCGCTGGCCACGATCATCAACGAGGCCCGCGGCAGTTCCGCCGGGGCGATCATCATGTACGAGGCGGCCCTCGGGCTCGGCCTGGCGGTCGGCCCGCTGCTCGGCGGCGTCCTCGGCGGGATCAGCTGGCGCGGCCCGTTCTTCGGCACCGCCGCGCTCATGACGATCGGCGCGGTCCTGCTCGCGGTCCTGCTCCGCTCCCCGGGCCGCCCGCCCCGGCCCTCGCCGGTGCTCGCCGCCTTCGGGGCGCTGCGCCACCGGGCCCTGCTCGTCATGGCGATCGTCGCCCTCTTCTACAACATGGGCTTCTTCGTGCTCATGTCCTTCACCCCCTATCCGCTCGGGCTGCCCGCCATGGGGATCGGCCTCGTCTTCGCCGGCTGGGGGCTTTCGCTGGCCATCACGTCGGTGTTCGTGGCCCCGGCCCTCACCCGCCGCTGGTCGCCCGTGCGTGTGCTCACCGTGACCCTCGTGCTCCTCACCGCGACGATGGCCGGCTTCGCCCTCGTGATCGACCACCTGGCCCTGCTCGTCGTGGGGATGGTGCTCGCCGGCCTCGAACTGGGCATCATGAACACCGTCATGACCGAGGTGGTCATGGGCGCCACCGACGTCCCCCGCCAGGTCGCCTCGAGCGCCTATTCCGGCGTGCGGTTCCTCGGCGGCGCGATCGCCCCGCCGCTGGCCACCGGGCTCGCCGCGAGCGTCGCGATGTCCACCCCGTACTGGTTCGCCGCCGGTGCGCTGGCCGTCGCGGCCGGCCTGCTCGTCGTCCTGCGCCGCCACCTCCACCGACGCGAGCCGGAGCTACCCGAGCCGGCTCAGCCGGCTCTGCCGGCTCAGCCGGCGGACGCCGTCGCGAACTGACGCCCGCCCGCCTACCGAGCCGAACGTCGTCCTCACTCGGCTCGAACGTCTTCCGCTCCCTTCACCCCCGGTTTTAAACTGGCGACTAGTCAGTAAGCGTCGATCTCCAGACCGACCCACCTACGGGCGCGAACCTCGCACATCAACGGTTCGGGACAACTCAAGGAGCGACAAGATGACCCGACGTAGAATTCTGGAATCACTGACGACGGTCGCAGCCGTGGGCCTCCTGCTCACCGCCTGCGGATCGTCATCCGGCTCGGGAACCGAGACCCCGAGCTCGCAGAACTCGACCACGTCCGAGGTCCCGCAGGTGGACGCGGGTTCCTTCACCGCGGACTTCTCGGTCATGAAGCAGCTGACCGACCTCGCAGCCCAGGGCAAGGGCATGATCGGGGTGCTGCTTCCCGACACGACGACCTCGACCCGGTACGTGCAATACGACAAGCCCTATCTCACGCAGGCGTTCGAGGCCGCCGGACTCACGTCCGACGACTTCAAGATCGACAACGCCGACGGCAGTGCCGCCACGATGCAGACCCAGGCCGAGGCGGACATCAACGCCGGCGCCTCCGTGCTGCTCGTGGATCCACTCGATGCGGGCAGCGGGGCGGCGATCGAGGCCAAGGCCGAGGCCGCCGGCCTCGCCGTCATCGACTACGACCGGCTCGTCACCGGTGGCCCCGAGAACCGCTATTACGTGAGCTTCGACAACGTCAAGGTCGGCAAGCTCATGGGGGAGGGCCTCGTGCAGTGCATCAAGGACTGGAACGTCTCCGACCCCAACGTGCTCATCATGGACGGCGATCCGACCGACCACAACGCGTCGATGTTCGCCGAGGGCTATAAGAGCGTGCTCAAGCCGCTCTTCGACGACGGCACCTACACGAAGGTCGGGGAGCCGGCCGGAACGTGGGACCCGCAGCAGGCGGCGACCACCTTCCAGCAGCAGCTGACCGCCCACCCCGAGATGAACGCGGCGATCACCCCGAACGACGACAACGCCAACGCCGTCATCTCGATCCTCAAGAGCAACGGCGTCGACTCGAAGACGTTCCCCACCACGGGCCAGGACGCCTCGCTGCCGGGCCTGAAGAACATCCTCACCGGGTACCAGTGCGGAACCGTGTACAAGCCGATCTATCTCGAGGCGCAGGCGGCGGCGGCGCTGGCCATCTACCTCCGCGCGGGCGTCACGCCTCCCGACACGCTGGTCAACGCCACGACGAAGGACACGGAGATCGGTGCGGACATCCCGTCCGTGTACACCACGCCGATCTGGGTGACGACGGAGAACATGGCCAAGACGGTCGTGGCCGACAAGACGGTCACGGTCGACGACCTGTGCTCCGGGGACGCGGCCTCGGCGTGTGACGAGGCGGGGATCGGCTGACCATGCCCGCCTCCGGGGACGCGTCGGCACTGCTCGGACTGTCCGGCGTGTCCAAGGCGTTCGGACCGGTCCAGGCGCTCACCGACGTCACCCTCGATGTCCCGGCCGGCGCGGTCACCGCGCTGGTCGGGGACAACGGGGCGGGCAAGTCGACCCTGATCAAATGCATCTCGGGTATCAGTCCCCCCGATGCGGGGACGATCTCGTGGAAGGGGGAACCCGCCCGCGTCGAGAGCCCGATCGCGGCGAACGAGCTGGGGATCCAGACCGTCTACCAGGACCTCGCGCTGTGCGACAACCTCGACATCGTGCAGAACATGTTCCTCGGCCGGGAGCGCCTGCGCCGCGGCCAGCTCAACGAGGTGTCGATGGAGCGGGCCGCCGCCCAGACCCTGAGTGATCTGGCCGTCACGACCGTGCGATCGGTGCGCCAGCTCGTCGCCTCCCTCTCCGGCGGGCAGCGCCAGTCCGTCGCGATCGCCAAGGCGGTGCTCTGGAAGTCCGAGCTGGTGATCATGGACGAGCCGACCGCCGCGCTCGGCGTGGCGCAGACCCGGATGGTGCTCGATCTCGTGCGCACCCTCGTCGACCGCGGCCAGGCCGTGCTGCTCGTCTCCCACAACATGATCGACGTGTTCGAGGTGGCCGACCGGATCGCGGTCATGCGTCACGGCCACCTGGTCGACGTGCGCCCGGCGAGCCGGATGAGCCAGGCCATCGTGGTCGATCTCATGACCACGGGGGAGACCACCCGGACCGTGGAGGAGACGGCATGAGCGCGCACATCGAGTCGAGCGATCAGACCGATCAGACCGATCAGCTCGGCACGCGGGAGTACACGAGCCTCGCCTGGCAGCGGATCAAGGGCGGTGAGACCGGGATCCTGCCGGTTCTCGGCGGGTTCATCCTCGTCTCCGTCATCTTCCAGATCCTCGATCAGCACTATTTCACGGCGGGCAACCTGGTCAACCTCATGGTCCAGGCCGCGGTGTTCACGCTCCTGGGGATGGCCGAGGTGCTCGTGCTGCTGCTCGGCGAGATCGACCTCTCGGTCGGGTTCGTCGCCGGGGTCTCGGCCGTCGTGGTCGCCTGGTTGGCGCAGCCGCAGGTGGGCTGGCCGTGGTGGGCGGCGATCCTGGCGGCGCTCGTGGCCACGGCGATCATCGGGCTGCTGCAGGGCTCGCTCGTCACCCGGATCGGGCTGCCCTCGTTCGTCGTCACGCTCGGCGGGCTGCTGTTCTGGAACGGCGTCATGCTGTTCGTGCTGGGCAACGGCGGCGCCATCCTCATCCACGACGACGTGCTCGTCCAGATCTCCTCGGGCACCCTCAACCGGCCGCTCGGCTGGATCGTCATGGCGGTGACGGTCGCGGTCTGGTCGATGATCATGTGGCGCCGGGACGCCCGCCGGCGCGGCTCCGGCCTGGCGGCGCCCCCCATCACCCTCACGGTCGCGAAGATCGTGGCCGCGTTCGCCGGGGGCTCGGGCCTCATCCTGCTCGCCAATGCCGACCGCGGCATCCTTGCTCCCGTGTTCGGGCTCCCGTGGGTCGTGCTCGTCGTCATCGCGGTGCTGCTCGTGTGGTCGTTCCTGCTCGGGCGCCGCCGCTTCGGCCTCTACGTGTACGCCGTCGGCGGCAACGCCGAGGCGGCCCGGCGCGCCGGGATCAACCTCGCCCGGATCCGCACGACCGGCTTCGTGCTGTGTTCCATGACCGCCGGCATCGCCGGGATCGTCTACGCCTCGCGGCTGCGTTCGATCTCCACGTCCATGGACGGCGGCACGCTCGTGCTGTATGCGGTCGCCGCCGCGGTCATCGGGGGAACGAGCCTGTTCGGCGGTCGCGGCAAGGCCCTCCACGGGGTGCTCGGGGGCATCGTCATCGCCGCGATCAACAACGGCATGGGCCTGCTCGGGTTCAGCGCCGCCGCCAAGTACATCGTCACCGCCGTCGTGCTCATCGTGGCCGTGACGATCGACGCCCTCGCCCGGCGCCGCCAGGGCGGCTGAGCGGTCGAGTGGCCTCTGTAGGCTGTCGACAGGCCCGTCCGACCGAGGTGAGGAGAGGCGATGTCCGTCCAGTCGACCAGGCTCTACCGCGAGGAACGCCCGCTTCGGGACATCGTCGCCGAAGGGTTGCGATCGCAGATCTACAACGGGCTGTTGGCGCCCGGCACGCGCCTGATCGAGCGTGAGATCGCCGCCGAGTTCGACGTCTCCCGACTGCCCGTGCGCGAGGCGCTGCGCGCGCTCGCGAACGAGGGTCTCGTCGAGCACCTGACGGCGCGCGGCATGAGCGTGTGCCAGTTGAGTCACCGGCAGGTGAGCGAGCTCTACGACGTCCGCGAGGTGCTTGAGCAACTGGCGGCGCGACAGGCCGCGGACCGGGTCGCCCTCGGGGCCGAGCCGCTGCTCGATGTCACGATGCGCGAGGTCAACGACGCCGTCGCGGCGAACGACATCGCCCGTGCCCACGTCGCCAACTCCCGCTTCCACGACGAGATCGTTCAGCTCTCGGGCAACGAGCTGCTCGCCCAGACCCTGGAGCCGCTCATGGGGCGGCTGTCCTGGCTGCGGCGGAAGATCGAGGACTTCGACCTGATCCGCGCCGAGCACGATCAGATCGCCGCTGCGATTGCGGCCGGCGATGTCGAGGGCGCGGGAGCGGCGGCCGATGCCCACGTGCGGGCGTCGCGGCGGCGCACCCTCGCGTTTCTCTACGACTAATCCAGTTTGGGATCCCCTATTGACTAGATGGGATCCCAAACTCTACGGTGGTGCACACGGACTCGTCCCATGGCGAGCGTGGTGGCCGACGGCTTCCGCGGCCCGTGTTCATCGGCGAGCAACGATGCTCGTCCCTAGCCTTGGAGGAGCAATGGCGCAATCCACACCACCTACGGCCCGGGAGGCACAATCACCGCCCGGCGAAGCCCCCGCGCTGACCGTGCAGCTCGAGAATGCCTACGAGCGGATCGGCGTCCGCGGAGTCCACCGCCAGGTCGTCTTCATGGTGCTGCTGGGTGTCTTCTTCGACGTGCTCGAGCAGAACGCGATCGGCGTCACCGGACCGGTGCTCCAGGAGTACTGGGGACTGGGCGCCGGCGACATCGGCTTCCTCAACACGATCACCTTCACGGCGACGGCGGTCGGCCGCGTCGTCACCGGAATCCTCTCCGACCGGTACGGCCGGCGCACGATGCTCACGGCGAACCTGCTCATCTTCTCCCTCGGCGCACTGATCTGCGCCCTGGCTCCCTCCTACGGGGTGCTCGCCCTGGGGCGCGGCATCGTCGGCTTCGGGCTCGGTGGCGAGATCGCCGTGGCGGTCGTGATGATCTCCGAGTTCTTCTCCGCGAGGAACCGGGGCACCGCGGTCGGGTTCATCAATATTCTCGGAGGCGGCCTCGGGAACATGCTCGCCCCGGCCTTCGGGATCATGGTCTTCGCACTCTTCCCGGGACCGGAGCGGTGGCGATGGGTCTTCGGCCTGCTCGTGCTTCCCGCACTGCTGGTCATCTTCTACCGCTTCTTCACCCCGGAGACCCCGCGGTATCTCCTCTCGCGTGGCCGGGTCGAGGAGGCCGAGAAGGTGCTCGACCGCCTCCACCACGGCCGGCTCCTTGGGAAGGCACCCCAGGCCGGTCCCTGGTTCACGGCCAGCGAGGGCGACCAGCTCCAGGCCGAGCGGCGGCCGAGGCTGCGCGAGATCGTCTCCGGGCGGCTCCGCCGGCGCACGATCTCCCTCGGAGTCGCCGTCTGCATGACGTACGGAGCGCAGATCACGGTACTCACGCTCATTCCCACAATTCTCACCACGCAGGGGTATTCGATCACGGAGTCCCTGTGGTTCACGCTCGTCATGCAGTCCGGTTCCCTGGTCGGTGCCGTGACGGCCTCGCTCGCGGCCCGCCGACTACCGCGTAAGCTCGTGCTCACCGTGGGCGCCGTGCTCGGCGTGGTCTTCGGGCTGTGCTTCGGATTCCTCACCTCGCACATCGCCCTCGTGCTCCTCTTCGGCGCGCTCTTCAACTTCTGCGTGGTGCTGCTCAACACCTCGATCTGGATCTATGCGCCCGAGCTCTACCCGACCCGCCTGCGCGGCTTCGGAACCGCCGTGATCCTTGCACTCGGGTCCCTTGCGGGCGGACTCATGCCGCTGGCGGCCGGGCGCCTGTTCGACGCGGCCGGGATCGGAGCCATGTTCACCCTCATGGCGGGCCTCTACGTCGTGTTCGCGATCGCCGTGCAGTTTCCGCCCGAGACCTTCGACCGCCCGATGGAAGAGGACTGAGAATGCGCGTCCTGCTCGTCAATCCGAACACATCCACCTCGACCACCTGCGCGATGGTCGCCATGGTGGAGCGCGAGTTGCCCGGCGTAACCGTGTGCGGGCTGACTGTCGAGCGCGGTCCGGCGATGCTCGTCGACGAGGCGAGCCTGGCGGCGGCCGCCGCGGAGACCGTCCATGCCGTGAACACGAGTGTGGAGCTGGCGGGGAGCGACGCGGTCATCGTCGCCGCCTTCGGCGACCCGGGGATGGACGCACTGGCCGAGGCACTGCCGATCCCCGTCGTGGGGATCGGCAGCGCCTCGATGCTCGAGGCGGCCGAGACGATCGGCCGCTTCGGCATCGCGACGACCACGCCCGCACTGCGGGAGTCCATCCACGAGCAGGTGCGCGCACTCGGCCTCGCCGATCACCTCGCGTGTATTGAGATCACCCCGGGCGACCCGTTGCTGCTGGCGAGCGACCCGGCCAGTCAGACCGAGGCGCTCACGAGCGCCATCGGGGCGGCGCTGACCCGAGGTGCCCGCGGCGTCGTCATCGGCGGGGGGCCGCTCGGCGACAGCGCCGACGAACTGAGCAGCCTCATCGCGGTCCCCGTGATCAACCCGGTGCGCGCCGCGTGCCGGCGGGTCCGGACCCTGCTCGGCCGCGCGGCCGAGCAGGACGGCGCAGCGGCGACGGCCAGGCCGCGGTCAGGCGGCTGAGGCTCAGCCCTCCGCGCCGGCCACCCGGGTGCGGCCCCGCGTCCCGATCGACTCCACCAGGTGGTAGAGCGCCGGGAGCACGAGCAGCGTCATGAAGGTCGAGGAGAACAGTCCGCCGATCACCACGATCGCCAGCGGCTGGGAGATGAATCCGCCGTGGCCGGTGATCCCGATCCCCATCGGCGCGAGCGCGAGCATCGTGGCCACCGCGGTCATGATGATCGGCCGCACCCGGTGGACGGCCCCGCGCCGCAGCGCGCCCGTCATCGACTCGCCCTGGTCGCGGTACTGCTTGACCAGGTCGATGAGCACGATCGCGTTCGTGACAACGATCCCGATGAGCATGAGCACCCCGATGAGCGAGGGCACCCCGAGCGGGATCCCGGTGGCGACCTGCAGCAGGATCGCGCCCGTGGCCGCGAACGGGATCGAGACGAGCAGCAGCAGCGGGTGCAGCAGCGAGCGGAACGTGGCCACCATGACCACGTAGACGATGAGGATCGCCACGAGCATCGCGAGGCCGAGCTGGGAGAATGCCTCGGTCTGCTCGGCCGTGACGCCGCCGACCTCGGCGCTCACGCCGTCCGGCAGGTCGAGCCCGTCGAGGGCGGCCGTCACCGCCGTGGCCGCCTGGCCGAGGTCGTCGGCGTCCGGGGTCACGGTCACGACCTGGTTGCGCACACCGTTCGAGCTGGTGACCGACACGGGCCCGTCGACGACCCGGGCGTCGGCGAGGTCGCCGACCGTCACGACGCCCGCCGACGTCGGCACGGGCAGCTCGCTGATCGCCTCGACGGTCTCCGGGGGATCGGTCGGGGTGAGGTACACGCTCACGGCCGCGCCGTCGAGGGTGACCGACCCGACCTGCTGCGGGGTGAGCATCCCCGCGATCATCTGCGACAGCGCGCCCTCGCTCAGCCCGGCCCGGGCCGCGGCCGCCCGTTCGATCGTGATCGCGACCGTCGGCTCGGCCTCGGTCAGGCTCGTGGCGACCTGCCGGGATTCGGGCAGGTCGCGCATCGCGTCCGCGATCAGGGTGCCGGCCGAGGCCACCTCGCCCGCGTCCGGGCCGGTGATCGAGATCTCCACGTCGTTGCTCATGCCCATGCCCGCGAACGGGGAGATCGTCACGTCCTCGGCGGGAACGAGCGCCGTGATCGCCGCGCGCACGTCGGCCTGGATCTGCTGCTGATCGCCGTCCTCGGCGGTCGTGAGCGAGTAGCCGACCGTGTTCGCCGAGCCCGCGAACTGGGCCTGGTCGGAGGAGCCGATCGTGATCGCGACGGTCTCCACGCCCGGCACCTCGCGCAGCGCGGCGCCCGCCTCCTCGGCCTGGTCGAGCTGGGCCTGCAGGCTCGTGCCCGGTTCGACCCGCTGGGTGATCCCGAGCGAGTTCTGCCCCATGTCGCCCAGGAAGTTGGTCTTGAGCTGCCCCGAGAGCCCCACCGTGCCCACGAGCACGAGCGCCGCCACCGCCAGCGTGGTCCAGCGCCGCTGCAGCACCGAGTCGAGCACGCGCGCGTAGCCGCGCTGCAGCCGGCCCTGCGGTTCGAGCGTGTGGACGACGTCGCTCGCCGCCGCCGTCGCCTCGCCCGGCGCGGGGGTCGGCGCGGGGGCGCCGGCCCGGTGGTGCCCGCGCCAGCGCAGGAACCAGTAGGCGAGCACGGGCACGATCGTCAGCGCCACGAGGAGTGAGGCGCCCATCGCCACGGCCACCGTGAAGGCGAACGGCTGGAAGAGTACCCCGCTCATCCCGCCGACGAGGGCGATCGGCAGGAACACCGCGACCGTCGTGATCGTCGAGGCGGTGATCGCCCCGCCGACCTCGCGGACGGCGTCGATGATCGTTCGGTATCTCGACTTGCCCAGGTGCATGTGTCGCTCGACGTTCTCGATCACGACGATCGAGTCGTCGACAATGCGCCCGATCGCGATCGTCAGGCCGCCGAGGCTGAGGATGTTGAGCGTGTAGCTCGCGGCCTGCATCCCCACGAAGGCGATGAGCAGGGAGATCGGGATCGACACGGCCGTCACGAGGGTCGCGCGGCCCGAGCGCAGGAACACCAGGATGACGATGACCGCCATGGCCAGGCCGAGGAGCCCCTCCGAGGTGAGCGCGGAGATCGAGTCCTCGATGAACGGCGCCTGGTCGATGAGCACGGTGAACGTGGCGCCGGCCACGAGGGTCTCCAGGTTCGGCAGCTCGTCGCGCACCGCCCGGGACACGTCGACCGTGTTGGCGTCGGGGAGCTTGGTGATCGACAGTGTGAGGGCCCGCTCCCCGTCGACGAGGGAGTAGGAGCTGGTCGGATCGGTCGTCAGCTCCACGGCGGCCACGTCGCCGAGGGGCACGCCGGCACCGGGCAGGGGCAGGGCCGCGATCTCGTCGACGGAGGTGAGCCGCTCACCGACCTGCACGGCCATGGTGGCGCCGTCCTCGTCGATCGTGCCCGCGGGCATGAGGGTGCCGTTGGTCGTGAGCAGGGCGGCGACGTCCTGCGTGCTCACGCCCGCGCGGGCGAGCCCGGCGGGATCCGGCGTGATCGCGACCCGCTGCCCGGGTGCGCCGATGACGGAGGCCGAGGCGACGCCGTCCAGACGCTCGAGATCCGGCACGACGGTCTCGGTGAGACGATCGGCGAGCTGCGCGGTGCCCTCGCTCCCGCCGTTCGAGACGGCGACCTGGATGACGGGGAAGTCGTCGAGGCTGATGGCCAGCACGTTCGGATCGGTGCCCTCGGGCAGCACGCTGCGGATCCGGCCGATCGCCTGGGTCATCTTCTGCTCGATCCGGGCGGTGTCCGTGCCGAAGTCGAATTCGGCCATGACGATCGAGACGCCCGTGGACGAGGTCGAGGTCGTGCCCTGGAGGCCGGGCACGGTCTGCAGCGCCTGCTCGATCGGGGTGGACACGTCGTGGGCGACCACCTCCGCCGAGGCCCCCGGGTGCGCGGTGACGACCGCCAGCTGCGGCACCTCGATCGAGGGGATGAGCTCCTGCTTGAGCGAGGTGAAGGAGAGTGCGCCGAAGACGGCGACGACCACCGTGACGAGCACGATGAGGGCCCGGTTCTTCAGGCTGAGCGCGGAGAGCTGGTGCACCTAGTGGTCCTGTTCTGTCGTGACTGAGGGGCGATCCGGGCGCGCGGCGAAACCGTGACGCACGTAGTCGAACGCGCGCCCGATCATGGCCAGGGCCTCGTCGAGCTGGGCGGCGGGAATGGGATCGAGGGGGGCCGGGGGAGCGGGCCGGGGGGAATCCGGGTCGGCGGGCGTGCGCGCGGGCAGCCGGCGCGGAATCGCCAGGGGGCCGAGGACGAACTCGACCACCACGGACAGGCTGCCGGCGACGGCCCCGAAGAACATGGACACGCGGGCCGGTCCGAACGCCTCCTCGAGGGCGCGCTGGTGGCGGCCGTGCTTGAAGGAGAGTACCGCGGCGTGCACGTAGGGCTCGAGCGCGTCGTGCTCGTGCACCATGCGCGCGAACGTGCGGATCTCCGCCACGTTCGGCCCGGTGAGCAGGCCCGTGACGACGCCCTGGGTCTGGTCGATGACCGCCTCGAAGGTCGCGGGCGGGGCGGCCTCGGCGGCCTCCTCGCTCGTGCGCCGCCCCCGCAGGCCGATCCGCAGGAGGAAGCCGTCGACGATGGCCTCCTGCTTGCAGCTGTAGTAGTTGGCGAACGTGCGCCGGGAATAGCCCGCCCGGGTCGTCACCTCATCGGTCGTGACCTCGGCGCAGCCGACGTCGCACGCCAGGTCGTAGGCCGCCGTCGCCAGATCGCGGGCGGTGGCGCGCTTCTTCTGCTCGCGGAGGGAGGGCACCCGGACACGGTAGAGGCTTGATTGCCCAGTGGGCAACTTTGCGCACTGGGCAATGAGTGGCCGGTCTGGGCAATGACTGGCCGCTCTGGGCGATGACTGGCCGCTCTGGGCGATGAGTGGCCGGTCCGGGCGACGAGTGGCCGCTCAGCGGCCCGCGAGCACGTTCCCGATCGGGATGCTCACGGCGAGCACGACGACGATGCCGGTGAACGCCCAGCGCACCCAGCTGGGGGCGCCGTGGCCGAGGCGCGGCCGCGTGCCCCACGCGACGAGCACGAGCGCGAGCACGAGCAGTCCGCTGCCGACCACGAGCAGCGGGCGGATCTCCGCCAGGGTCGACCACAGCACGAGCGCGTTGCCGGCCACCCACGTGGCCAGTTCCACGCCGAGCCGGGTTCCGGAGGGTGCTCCCCGGGACAGCAGGGCGCGGCCGAGGGCCAGGCCGATCGTGCCCATGCCGCACACGAGCACGAGGTAGGCCGCCGCCCAGCTCGCCGGTCGGCTCGCCGCATGTGCGCTCGCCGCGGAGACCACGCCGCCGGCGATCGTGGCGAGCAGCCCGAGCACGAGAGCCGGGGCGATGGTTCGGATCGTGGGGGTCGCTCGGTCCATGTCTCTCCCGCGCTCGTGCGTGCGGCGCCATGGTCGTCGGCGCCGTCTCGATGCCGCCAATCTACGCTCTACGCCGCGCCGCGCTCCCCGGTGTGGGGTGCCTCACCGGTGTGGGGACGCGGGATGCTCCGCGGCTCCGGCCGGCCCGTGCTCGCGCGCGGTCTGCCCGCCGTGTGCCCGATCTCGTGAGCCGGTCGAACCGCGCGGACGGTCGAACCTGCGTGCCGGTCGAACCTCGTGTGGCCCGCGGCGGTGCGCGAGACTGAAGCCGTGACCCACGACCCGGCGACCCGGCCCCGCCCGCCTCGCGCGTACCTCGTGCTCAAGTGGGTGCTCGGCCCCGTCGTGCGGGTGATGACCCGGCGCGAGTGGTCCGGTGGCGAGCGCCTGCCGCACGGGGGATTCATCGCCGTCGCCAATCACCTGAGCGACGCCGACCCGTTCACGTTCGGCCTCTTCCTCGTGGATCACGGCATCTACCCGCGGATCCTGGCCAAGGACAGCCTGTTCCGGGTGCCGGTCGTGGGCCGGGTCCTGCGCTCGGCGGGCATCATCCCGGTGGAGCGGGGCCGGGCGAGCGCGGCCGCGTCGCTCGAGGAGGCGCGTGCGGCGCTGGCGGCGGGGGAGTGCGTGGCGATCTACCCCGAGGGCACGCACACCTTCGATCCCGACCTGTGGCCGATGACCGCCAAGACCGGGGCCGCCCGGCTCGCCCTCACCACCCGGGCGCCCGTCGTGCCCGTCGCGCAGTGGGGCCCGCAGGAGTTCCGCCCGCCGCACTCCCGGCGGATCAACGTGCGCGCGCTCCCGTTCCCCGCGCGGGTGCGGGCGGGCGGGCCGGTCGATCTGAGTGATCTGTACGACGACGCCCCCTCGCCCTCCGCCGGGGCGGTCGCGGCCGCGACCGGGCGAATCATGGCGGCGCTCACCGCGGAGGTGGCGATCCTGCGCGGGATGGAGCCGCCGGCGCAGCCGTACGACCGATCGCGGGGTCCGGCCGGGCCGTGAGGAACCGGCGCGAGCCGGGCCCGCGCGCCGGGTCCGGTCCCGGTACCCGGGGCTCCCGCGCGATATCCTGGCCCGGATGACACACCTTCCCCGCGCCCGCGTCGCGGTGCTTTTCGGCGGCCAGTCGAGCGAGCACGCGATCAGTTGCGCCACCGCCGCCGGCGTGCTCACCGCCATCGACCGCGACCGCTTCGACGTGATCCCCGTGGGCATCACCCGCGCCGGCCACTGGCTGCTCCTGCCCGACGATCCGGAACGGCTGCAGCTCGGTCCCGGGCACGTGCCCGCGGTCGAGGAGGGCGACGGGCCCCGGGTCACGCTCACGGGCGACCGTCGGCTCATCGCCACCGGCGGCGCGGACATCGACGATCAGGGCATCGACGTCGTGCTCCCGCTGCTGCACGGACCCTACGGGGAGGACGGCACCATCCAGGGGCTCCTCGAACTCGCCTGGATGCCGTACGTCGGCTCCGGCGTGCTCGCCTCCGCGGTCGGGATGGACAAGCAGTACATGAAGGCCGTGCTCGCGGCCGCCGACCTGCCGATCGGCCCGCACGAGGTGATCACGAACCGGCAGTGGCAGACGAACCGGGAGCGGTCCGTGGCCCGGGTCGCGGAGCTCGGGCTGCCGCTCTTCGTCAAGCCGTGCCGGGCCGGCTCCTCGATCGGCATCACGAAGGTCACCCGGGTCGAGGAGCTCGAGGCCGCCATCGAGGCCGCCCGCGAGCACGACCCCAAGGTCATGGTCGAGGCCGCCATCGACGGCCGCGAGATCGAGGTGGCGGTGCTCGAGGGGCGCGACTACGGGCCCCCGCGGGTGACCGCCCCGGGTGAGATCGCCGTCGTCGGCGACTACGACTTCTACGACTATCAGGCCAAGTACTTCGACTCGGGTTCGGCCGCCCTGAGCTTCCCCGCGGAGCTGCCGGGGCTCATCACCGAGCGCGCCAAGGGCCTGGCGGCCCGCGCCTTCGACGCGGTCGGCGGCGAGGGGCTGGCACGAGTCGACCTGTTCTACACGACTGCGGGCGAGCTGATCGTCAACGAGATCAACACGATGCCCGGCTTCACCCCGATCTCGATGTACCCGATGATGTGGCAGCGCTCCGGCATGCCCTACGCGGCGCTCATCACCGAGCTGATCGACCTCGCCCTCGCGCGCAGCCCGGGGCTGCGGTGAGGGCCGGGCCGGCGACCGCGGGACCCGCGATCGTCGTCGCCGGGGTGCTCGCGCTCTCGGCGTGCGCCTCCCCGGTCCCGCTCGACCCCGCGCCGACCGCGAGCGACCCGGCGTGCGCCGAGGTGCTCATGGCGCTGCCGGACGAGGTCGCCGGTGCGCAGAGCCGCTCCACCACCTCCCAGTCCTCCCGCGCCTGGGGCGACCCGCCCATCACGATGCGCTGCGGGGTCACCCCGCCGGGCCCCACGACCGACCGATGCCTGCCGATCACGAGCGGCGACGTGACGGTCGACTGGATCATGACCGAGATCGGCGACGAGTCCGTGGCCGAGAACAGCTGGCAGTTCACCACGTTCGGCCGTGAGCCCGCGATCCAGGTCGTCGTGCCCGTGAACTACGCCGGCGAGGACGTCTCCGGCGTGCTCGGCGTCTTCGGCGGTGCCATCGGGCAGCTCCCGGTCAGCCGGGCGTGCCTGTGAACGTGAGCGAGGTCGACGAGGCAGAGCTGCTCGGACGGATCTTTCCGCGGCTGCCGACCGGCGCGTCGACGCTGCTCGGCCCGGGGGACGACGCCGCGATCGTGGCCGCCCCGGACGGGCGGGTCGCCGTCTCGACCGACGTGCTCGTGGCCGGGCGGCACTTCCGCCTCGACTGGTCCACGGGCGCCGACGTCGGCTACCGGGCCGCGTCGCAGAACCTCGCCGACATCGCCGCCATGGGGGCGCGCCCGACCGCGATCGTCGTGGGGCTCGTGCTGCCCGCCGCCACGCCGGTGGCCTGGGTCGAGGACCTCGCCGACGGGCTGGCGCTGGCCTGCTCACCCCTCGGGGTCGGCGTCGTCGGGGGAGACCTCGTGGGCGGGCGCGAGCTCGTGGTGTCGGTGACCGTGCACGGGGACTGCCGGGGCCGCGCGCCGGTGACCCGGGCCGGCGCGCGCCCCGGTCACGTGATCGGGCTGTGCGGCACGCTCGGCCGCTCGGCCGCCGGGTGGGCCGCGCTGGAACGATTCGGTCCGGACGCGGGTCGGGATCCCGCCCTCGTCGGGCACGTCGGCGTGTTCCGGCGGCCCGTACCGCCCCTGCCCGCGGGCGTGCGCGCCGCCGAGGCCGGGGCGAGCGCGATGATGGACGTCTCCGACGGACTGCTCAAGGACGGCGCCCGGCTGGCCCTCGCCTCGGGAGTGACCCTCGCGCTGGACTCGGCCGCGCTCGCGGCGGACCTGGCGGACCTGGCTCCCGCCGGGGCCCTCCTCGGGGTCGACCCGTGGACTTGGCTGCTCGGCGGCGGGGAGGACCATGCGCTGCTCGCCGTCTTCCCCGATGTCGGCCGGGCGGAGGTGGCGGGGTTCCGCGTCGTCGGGGCGGTGGTCGAGGCGCGGGAGGACGGGCCGGTGCTGCTCGACGGTCACGCGCCGGGTCGGCGCCGGCTGCGCACCGGCTGGGACCACTTCCGCGCCTGACGGCCGCCGACCCCGCGGATCGGCGACCGATCGTCGCGGCCCTCGCGAACCCCCACACCCGCCGGCTCTTCGCCTGCGCCCGCCTCGCTCAGCCTGGATCCACCGTGCTGGTTTGATTCTGGGTGGCGTGGGAGCATGAGAATGCCCTTCTGACCTGGGATAATGCGTGTTGTCAACGCACGCAGTCCCAAAAAAGAAGGGCATCTCGTAGATGCAAGTATCTCATGTCTCCTCGGTACGGTTCGACGATCCGAATCTGGTCGGCGTGGCGGGTCTTGTCCCGGTGATGGCGCTGGCCGAGCGTGCCGGGCTGTCGGCGCTGGTCGCTGAGCATCTGAGTCTGTCGGGTGCGGGCAGCGCGAACCCCGGGGCGAAGGTGTTGGCGCTGGTCGCGGGCATGACGGCCGGGGCCGACTCCATCGATGACATGGACCTGTTGCGCCACGGCGGGATGGGCAAACTGTTCCAGGATGCGCGTGCGCCCTCGACGCTGGGCACGTTCCTACGCGCGTTCACCTTCGGGCATGTCC